>DAISXI010000076.1:0-10014 GCA_036825935.1 Hydrogenophaga sp. | reverse complement strand
AGTTCAAAGCCATGCTGAGCTTGCGCCGGTAGCGCGAGATCATTTCGCTTTGCGGGTCAAGCTGGGCGGCGGCTTGACCGGCCAGCTCAATGCCGCCGGCCGATTTGCCGATGGTGCTGGGGTCCACTTTTTGTGCGGACGGGGTCATCAGTTCGAGCAGCCCCACAAAGGTCTTGCGGGCCAGCTCGTTTTCCCAAGCTCGGTCGCGCATGACGATTTCCAGCAACTCGTCCAAGGCCGCGGGCCAGTCGCCGGTGGCGATCAGCAAACGGGTCTTGGCCATGCGCGCAGCGAAGTCGCGTTTGTTGGCGGCGATCAAGGCGTCCCAGTGGTCCACGCCGCGGCTGCCTTCGGGGTCTTGCTCCACAAAGCGCAGCGCCAACAGCCAATGGTGCATGGCCTCCAAGCGCAATTGGGGCGGGATCTGGTTCAGCCCCGGGGCCAAAATGGTGGCCGCGTCGTCCAGCAAACCGAACTCGATCAGGCGCTGCGTGAGTTCGGCGCGGGCTTCGTGGTTCTTGGGGTTTTGTTGCAGCTCGGCGTGCAAGCGCTCCAAGATTTGTGCGGGGTCTTCTTCGCCCGCTTCGTCCATCGGGGCTTCGTCGGCCATCTGGGCGTCACCGGCGGGCAGGTTCTTGTCCAAAAAGGCCTTGATCTGGCCTTCGGGCAGCGCGCCCATGAAGCCGTCGACCGGCTTGCCGCCGACCATCAACACGCAGGTGGGGATGCTGCGAATGCCGAAGGCGCCGGCCAATTCTTGTTCTTGGTCGGAGTCGATTTTGACCAAGCTGAAACGCCCGCCGTACTCGGCCTCGATCTTTTCCAGCAAGGGGCCGATGACTTTGCAAGGGCCGCACCAAGGCGCCCAAAAATCCACCAAAACCGGCACGCGGTGGGAGGCTTCGACGACATCGGTTTTGAAATTCTCGGTGGTGACGTTGATCATTTGGGGCGGTTCTGGGTAAAAAGTAAAATTCGGCGATGAACACCATTCAAATCGGCATTGTCATGGGTTCCAGCTCGGACTGGGACACCATGGAATCGGCAGTCCAGATTCTGCAGCAGTTTGGCGTGGGCTTTGAGGCCCAGGTCGTTTCGGCCCACCGCATGCCCGACGAGATGTTTGCCTACGCCGAAGCCGCCGAGGGGCGGGGCTTGCAAGCCATCATCGCCGGCGCGGGTGGCGCGGCCCATTTGCCCGGCATGATCGCGGCCAAAACCGTGGTGCCGGTGCTCGGTGTGCCGGTGCCCAGCAAACACCTCCAAGGCGTGGACTCCCTGCACAGCATCGTTCAAATGCCCAAGGGCGTGCCCGTGGCCACCTTTGCCATCGGCACGGCCGGTGCGGCCAACGCCGCCCTCTTCGCGGTGGCCCTCTTGGCCAACCACAACCCTGAGTTGCGCGCCCGCTTGCACGCCTTTCGCGCCGCGCAAACCCAAGCCGCTCGCGACATGAAGCTGCCCGTATGAGCCAGTCGCCTTTGTTGCCCGGCAGCACCGGGGTGAACCAACAGCCCACCACGGTGGGTGTGATGGGCGGCGGCCAATTGGGCCGCATGTTCGTACAGGCCGCCCAGGCCATGGGCTACTTCACCGCCGTGCTCGACCCCGACGCGCAAAGCCCTGCGGGCCTCATCAGCCACCACCACATCGCCACCACCTACGACGACCCCGTTGGTCTGCAGGCCTTGTGTGCCGTGGCCGATGCCATCACCACCGAATTCGAAAACGTGCCGGCCCAAGCCTTGCTGAGCTTGGCGGCGCAGCGCCCCGTCGCCCCCAACGGCGCTTGTGTGGCCGTGGCGCAAGACCGGGTGCAAGAAAAAAACCACTTCAACGCCTGTGCCGGCGTCAGCGGTGTGCGCCCGGCGTTGTTCGCCGCCATTGAAAGCCCCGAGCAGCTCACGGCCGTACCCGATGCGCTCTTGCCCGGCATCCTCAAAACCTCGCGCATGGGTTACGACGGCAAGGGCCAAGCGCGGGTCAACACCCGCGACGAACTGGCGCAAGCCTGGCAGCGTTTGGGCCAGGTGCCCTGCGTGCTCGAGCAGCGTTTGGCTTTGCGCAGCGAGTTGTCGGTCATCGTGGCGCGCGGCGCTGATGGCCAAACCGTCGCCTTCCCCGTGCAAAAAAACACCCACCGCGACGGCATCTTGGCTTTGACCGAGGTGCACGACGGCGCGGTCAGCCCGGCGTTGGCGCAGCGCGCCCAAGCCAGCACACGCGCGTTGGCGCAACACCTGGGCTATGTGGGCGTGTTGTGCGTGGAGTATTTTGTGGTGGACGATGGCACGGGCCGCGACACCTTGGTGGTCAACGAAATGGCGCCACGCCCGCACAACAGCGGCCACTACACCCAAAACGCATGCAGCTATTCGCAGTTCGAAGCGCAGGTGCGCGCTTTGGTCGGCTTGCCGCTGCCCGAGCCGGTGCAGCACAGCCCGGCGACCATGATCAACCTGTTGGGCGATTTGTGGTGGCCCCAAGGCGATGCCAGCGCCGCGCCGATCACGCCCCCTTGGGACCCAGTGCTGGCCTTGCCCGGCACCCACCTGCACCTCTACGGCAAGCTCAGCGCCCGCCCCGGGCGCAAGATGGGCCACCTCAACATCACCGGCGCCAGCGTGGCGCAGGTGCGCCAAACCACCGCGCAGGCCTTGGCGATTTTGGGTTTGCCCAGCCTGGACGCCTTGGCCGCATGAGCCCGCGCTGTTGGCCCCCCGAACGCGCCACCTTCGAGGCGGCGGCGCGGCATTGGGTGGCCGGGGGCTTGGTGGGCATGCCCACCGAAACGGTGTACGGCTTGGCGGCAGACGCCGACAACCCGACCGCCGTGGCGCGCATTTTTTCGGCCAAAGGCCGCCCCAGCGACCACCCTTTGATCGTGCACATCCCCGCGCCCGAAGCGCCGGGTGAAGCGGCTTGGCAGGCCTTGGTGGGCCGCTACGCCCACGACGTGCCGCCGTTTGCGTGGGCCCTGATGCAGGCTTTTTGGCCCGGGCCTTTGACGCTCATCTTGCCCCGCCTCGAGGGCGTGGCCACGGCTGCGGCCGGCGGTCATGCCAGCGTGGGCCTGCGCTGTCCCGAGCACCCCACCGCACAAGCCTTGTTATTGGCCGCGCAGCGCTGGGGCGTGTGGGGTGTGGCCGCGCCCAGTGCCAACCGCTTTGGTCGCGTGAGCCCCACCACGGCCGAGCACGTGGCCAGCGAATTCGAGGCCTTGAGCGAAGCCGAGCTGATCATCGTGGACGGCGGGCCTTGCAGCGTGGGCATCGAGTCGACCATCTTGGACGCCACGCGGGGCGAGCCCGTGCTCTTGCGCCCCGGCATGATCACCGCCCAAGCCTTGAGCCAAGCCTGCGGCTGGCCGGTGCGCGAACGCGATGCGCAAGCCCCGCGCGTCTCGGGCTCATTGGCTTCGCACTACGCGCCCCAAGCGCGCGTGCGTTTGGCCGACGCTTCGGTTTTGAACGAGGCTTTGCGCGCCGAGCCCGAGCCGGCGCGTGTGGCGGTCTATGCGCAGGCCGGTGTGGCCGTGCCGGCGGGTGTGCAGGTTGAGCGCATGCCCGACGACGCGGCGACTTGTGCGCACGACGTGTTCGCGGTGCTGCGCCGTTTGGACACGCCCGACTGCCACACGATTTGGGTGCAAACCCCGCCCGAAGGGCAAGACTGGGACGGCGTGCGCGACCGCCTGCAACGCGCCGCCGCCTAAAGGCTCAGCGCCGCTGCTCGGCGGCCCACTCCAACACCGCGTCCAGGGCCGCACGCCCCTGGTTGGCGCGCTCGTGGTGGATGAACGCAATGACCACCAAACGCTGACCGCTGCGCGTGTCCACATAACCCGCGATGCCCGCCACGTCGCGCAGCGTGCCGGTCTTGAGCCACGCCCGGCCATTGGCCAAGCTGTTGGGGCGCTGCGCCAAGCGACGCGTGGTGCCGTTGACGCCCGCCACCGCCAGCGAGCGCTGGAACGTCAAGGCCTCGGGGTGTTGGGCGGCGTGGCGAAGCAAGTGCAAGAGCGCTTGTGGCGTCACGCGCTCTTGGCGCGACAGGCCAGAGCCGTTGTCCACCACCGGCGCGGCCACTTTCTGCCCAAAGGTGCGTGTCCACCAACGCCCCAGCACCTCCCGCGAACGTTCAAATTGGGCCACCTCGGTTGGCGCTGCCAAACTCAGGAACACCTGTTGCGCCATCACGTTGTTGCTGAACTGGTTGACGTCGGCCATGATGTCGCTCAGCGGCAGCGAATCGGCTGTCCACAGCCGGCGCGCATCGGTGGGGGTGGTGCCGCTGCGCACGCGGCCGCTCAAGACGCCGCCGCCCTGCCGCCACAGCCCTTCCAATGCCCGTGCGGCGTAGCTGCTGGGGTCTTGGTAGGCCACCGGCCAGACCTGCTCGCCGCATTTTTGGGCGTAGCTGCCCAACAACCGAATCGCGTTGGGGTCGGAAAAATCCGCTTGCAAGCGCAAGCGCCAATCGACACAAGACCCCGTGGTCAGCGGTACCTCGGCGTCGACCTGCAAACCCATGAGCGGTGGCTCGCTGCGCACGCGGGCCACGCCGGCTTCTGGGTCGGGCGTGAAGTGCATGAGCACCGATTTGAAGTTCACCAACAGCGCGTCGGGCGTGACGTTGTAGGGCCGCAGGTGCTCACCATCGAAATCGCCGGGGGCTTGGGCGGGCACCGCAAAGCCGCTGTGGTCGAGCACCAAGTCGCCTGCGATGGCGCGCACACCTTGGTTTTGTAACGCTGCGAAATCGGCTTGGATGCGCTCGAGCACCCACTTGGGGTCGCCTCCGCCGCGCACATACAGGTCGCCTTGCAGCACGCCGCGCAGCACGGGGGCCTTGCTGTAGAAGCCCGTTTGCCAGCGGTGTTCGGGCCCGAGCAGGTCCAGGGCGGCGTAGGTGGTGACCAACTTCATGACCGAGGCTGGGTTGATCGAGCGATCGGCACCGATCGACAACAGCGGCTGTCCTTTAGGACCCACCGGCGCGACCACCACGGTCATGGCCTTGGCGGGCAAGCGCGCGGCCTTGAGCGCTTGTTTCACCGAGGGCGGCAGCTGGGACGCGGCGGGACGGGCGGTCACGGCCGTGTGCGCGAGCAGCACCGCGCACAAGCCCCACACCCGCCAACGCATCCGTATGTCCATGGCCCATTATGGCGGCGGGGGTGGCCGATAATGGCGGCCATGCCCGCGTTTTCAACCGATTCTTCAAGCCCTGGCGACCAACGCCTGTTGGCCATGGAGACCAGCACCGACACCTTGTCTTTGGCCTTGGGCAGCGCCACCGCGTCTGCACCGGTGTGGTCTTTTGATGGCCCCGGCGGCCAGCAGGCCTCGGCCACGCTCTTGCCCGCGGTGCGCCAAGGTTTGACGCAGCTCGATTGGGCGCTGAGCAGCTTGGACGCCATCGTGGTCGGTCGCGGCCCAGGCTCTTTCACCGGTTTGCGCACCGCCTGTTCGGTGGCTCAAGGCTTGGCGTATGGCTCGCCCAGCGCGCAACACCCCGAGGGTTTGCCAGTCTTGCCAGTGGACACCTTGCTCGCGGTGGCCGAAGAAGCCCGCGCCCAACGCGCCGCACAAGGCCACGCGGTGCGTTGGGTGGCCACCGTGCTCGATGCGCGCATGGACGAGTTGTACGTGGCCCTGTACGAACACCACGGCGGCGCTTGGCACGAGCGCAGCCCCGCGCGTTTGTGCGCGCCGCAAGACGTGGCCGCCTGGGCCTTGACCCATGTGGTGTTGGACAGCGACGCTTGGGCGCAAGGCCAATGGCTGTGGGCCGGTAATGTGTGGGCCGAAGACAGCCCCTACGCACCGCGCTTGCGCGCCTTGATGGGCGTGCGCTGCAACGCCTTGCCCACCGCCGCGGCGCTCTTGCGCGTGGCCGCCGCGCCGCTGGCCTTGGTGCAAGCGTTGCGCCCCCACGATGTTTTGCCGCTGTACGTGCGCGACAAAGTGGCGCTGACCACCGCCGAGCGTGAAGCCGGCCAGCGTTTGCAAAACCCCAGCGTCGCCGGCGCGCGCGAACAGTGGCCCCTGCGTTGGGCCAGCATGCAAGAGGCCGACTTGGACACGGTGGTGGAGCTCGAAAAACGCGCCCACTCGCACCCCTGGTCGCGCCAACATTTCGCCGACTCGTTGCGCAGCGGCTACCCCGCGTGGTTGTTGTGGGCGCAAGAACCGCAGCACAGCGAACCCAGCTTGCTGGGTTATTGGGTGGCCATGCCCGGCGTGGACGAAGCCCACCTGCTCAACATCACCGTCGCGCCCCAGCACCAGCGCCAAGGCTGGGGCCGCTTCATGTTGGAAGCCTTGTGTGTGTGGGCGCGCCAACACGCCGCGCAGCGCGTGTGGCTGGAGGTGCGCGACAGCAACTTCGCCGCGCGCACCACGTATGAGCGCAGCGGCTTTGTGGCCGTGGGCGTGCGCAAAGGCTATTACCCCGCCGGGCGCACCGCGCGCGAAGACGGCATCGTCATGAACCGACCCCTGAACGCCGAGGCCTGACCATGGAACGCGCCACCGATTTTGTGCACCAACTCGACGCGCGCCAGCGCGCCATGCTCAAGGCCATGGGCATCACCGTGTGGGCGCCCACGCCCGAGAAGGCGCCGGTCAGCACCGCCGCAGAAAGCCCAAGCCCGGTGGCGCAGGCCCCCGCGGCCCGCCCACCCCGGGTCGCCGCCGTGGCACCCCCTGCGCCCGCACCCGTGGCGGCCGCGCCGTTGGTGCAGCGCCCCGCCATCGACAGCGCCGCCTTGGCCGGCTTGGACGCCGAGGCCTTGGCGCAGACCATCGCCCAGTGTCAAGCGTGTGCTTTGTGTGAAGGCCGCCGTCACGCCGTGGCCGGCGGCGGACACCAGCCCGCCGACTGGATGGTGGTGGGCGATGCGCTGAGCGACGCCGAAGACGAGCAGGGCCAGGTCTTCGTGGGCGATGAAGGCCTCTTGCTCGACAACATGCTGCGAGCCGTGGGCCGCAGCCGCCATGAGGCTGGCCCCAAAGCCGCCTACGTCACCACCGCGCTCAAGTGCCGCCCTTTGATCGGGCAAAAACCCACCGACGCCGACATCGCGCAATGCGCGAATTACCTCAAGCGCCAAGTCGCCTTGGTGCAGCCCCGCGTCATCGTGCTCATGGGCAGCCTGGCCACCCAAGCCGTCTTGGGCAGCACCGAACCGCTGGGCCGTTTGCGCGGGCAAGTGCACCGCTTTGAAGGCGTGCCGGTCATCGTCACCTACCCCTTGCGCAACCTCTTGAACACGCCCCAACACAAAGCCAAGGCATGGGACGACCTGTGTCTGGGCTTGGCGCAGCTGCAGCACTCACCTGGATAATCCTATTCACGATTCGATGGTCGTTCGATGAAATGGATAAAAATATCAATTGTTGACAGGGGTTTGTAGAGCGGGCATGATGTATTTATGTATTCATAAATCTATTCAATGACCCACACCAATACCCTCATCGCCGTTCTGAAAAGCCACCACGGCCACGCCAGCAGCCCCGAGTTGCAAGCGCGCTTGGGTGTGAGTCAGCCCACGGTCTCTCGTCTCTTGGCCCCCCTGCTGGCCTCGGGTCAAGTGGTCAAAGTGGGCGCTGCGCGGGCGCAACGTTATCTGCTGCCGCGTGATGTACCGGGCGTGGGTGCTTCCTTGCTCATCCACCAAGTGCAAGCCGATGGCCAAGTGCAGCGTTTGGGCACCTTGTACCCTTTGTTGGGGGGCGGGTTTTGGATGGATGAAGTTGACAAAGACCACGGCCAAAGCGCGT
Organism: Hydrogenophaga sp.; assembly: GCA_036825935.1. Lineage (GTDB taxonomy): Bacteria > Pseudomonadota > Gammaproteobacteria > Burkholderiales > Burkholderiaceae_C > Hydrogenophaga. The sequence continues at coordinate 2,227 of DAISXI010000076.1, read as the reverse complement.
TCCATCCCAGTCTGCCTTGGTTTTTGATGGACACGCGACCCCAAGGCTTTTTGGGTCGCGCCTTCGTGCAAGCGCATGCCGAGTTGGCTTTACCACCCCATCTTGCGCATTGGAACGACGACCACATATTGCTCGCGCTGGTGCGCGCGGGCGAAGACCTGCCGGGCAACCTGCTGGTGGGGGCAGCATCGCTCGATCGCTACCTGGCCTTGCCACCCCAGCGCAGCGCCGCCACCGTGGTGAGCGACCCGGCACACGACTACCCTCGCTTGGCCTTGCAGGCTTTGAGCAGCGCAGCCCCGGGTTCCAGTGTGGGTGGTGAGCAGCCCAAGTTCGGCGCGGTGACGAATGGCGTGCCCGTGCTGGTCAAATTCTCACCCGCAGGCGACGCCCCGGCCGACCAGCGTTGGCGCGACCTGCTGGTGTGCGAAGCGCTGGCCTTGCAAACACTGCAAGCCGCAGGCATGGCTGCCGCGCAGACCGAGATCGTGCAGTCCGCTGGCCGCGTCTTTTTGCAAAGCCGCCGCTTTGACCGCACGGCGCAGGGGCGCGTGGGCATGGTGTCTTTGGAGATGTACGACGCGCACTACATCGGCATCGGCTCGCAGTGGGCGGCCACCGCTGTGCAGACCGGGCGCGCTGGAGCCGAAAGCCTGAGCGCTGCCGACATCCATACGCTGTGCTTGCTGGACGCCTTTGGTGCCCTGATCGCCAACACCGACCGCCACCACGGCAATGTGTCGCTGTTGTTGCACGAGCACCGCTGGCAATTGGCCCCCGCCTACGACATGTTGCCCATGTTTTATGCCCCGGTGGCCGGCGAGGTAGTGGAACGCGACTGGGCCCAACAAGCGCCGCGACCCAATGCGCACACGCTGGGTGTCTGGCCCAACGCACGGGCACTGGCCTTGGCGTTTTGGCAAAGCGCAGCGGCGGATGCGCGGATCAGCCCAGCGTTTCGGGCCATCGCTCGAGCCAATGCCGCCTTGGTGCAGCGCTGGTGAATGGGCGTCATCAGACGCGTCCATTTGGGTCCTGGCCGATGTATCGGTGTGGTGGCCTTGGTGCCTCAATGCGCCGATCTCACCGGCCACAACACGGTGGCAATCGCCAGCGCAATCAAAGCCGCCGCGGTCCAGTCTTGCCAATACAAGACCTCGCCCAACCACAGCGCGCCGCTGAAAACGCCGAGCACGGGGATGAACATGACCGACAGGGTCGAGGCGATGGGCGGCAGTTCGCGCGCCATGCCCAGCCACACCACTTGGGCAAACGCAAACACCCCCAGCGCGTTGTAGACGATGGCGGCCCACACCGCGGGGCTCGGGGCGTGCCATTGGGGGGCTTCACTGAGCGTGGCCCACACCGTCATCCACAGCGTGGTGATGAGCGTCATCCAAAACGAAATCGCCAGGTTCGGTGCAGTCAAAGGGGTGCGTCGCATGCGTTGCGTGCCCCAGGCCCACATGAAGGCCGCAACCAACATCATCAACACCCCAATAGGTTTGCCACTGAGCTGCGTGAGTTCGTGCCACAAGAGCAGACACACGCCAGTGGCCGCGGCCAGCACCCCGCCCCAAGCGCGGCGCGAGAGCCCTTGGCCAAACCACCACGCACCCAAGAGCGCTGAGAACACCGGCATGGTGTAGCCCAAAATGGCCGCGCGTCCGCTGGAGAGTGAGGCGATCGCCAGCATCGCCAAGGTGTGCCAAAACAGCATGTTGAGCACGGTGAGTTGCAGCAACTCGGGCCAGTCGGCGCGGGTAATGCGAAACGGTACCCGACGCCACCACAAGACCCCAAGCAACACCGGCAAGCCCAACCACATGCTCAGCGCCCGAAAACTCAAGGGCGGAAAACCGCTCACACCGAACTTCATGATGGGCCAGTTCAAGCCCCACACCAGCGTCAAAGCCAAGAGGGTCCAAAGCTGTCGAGGGGTGAGTGTGGGCAGGGCTGACATGGCACGCATGGTAAGCCTTCTAAAATCGTCCCATGACCTTTCTTGACATGCTCCAAGGCGCCGAGCGCCAAAACGCCTCTTTGCTCTGCGTGGGCTTGGATCCGGAACCCGCCAAATTCCCGCGCCATTGGCAAGGCGATGCCAGCAAGATTTTCGACTTTTGCGCCGCCATCGTCGACGCCACGGCCGACTTGGCCATGGCCTTTAAACCCCAAATCGCCTACTTCGCCGCGCACCGCGCCGAAGACCAGCTCGAGCGCTTGG
>DAISXI010000075.1:0-10112 GCA_036825935.1 Hydrogenophaga sp. | reverse complement strand
GCATGACGCCCGAGGCCCACGACGAGGCCTACGCCGCGGTCAGCCACCTGCCCCACCTCTTGGCCTTCGCCATGATGAAGGCCATCCAGGACCAAAGCCGCGGCGAGGCGTTTTTAACCTTGGCCGGCCCTGGTTTTCGTGACTTCACGCGCATCGCGGCCAGCGAGCCCAGCGTGTGGCGCGACATTTTGATCTCCAACCGCCAAGCCATGCTGGAGCAGCTGGACCATTACCAACAAGCTTTGAACGCCTTTGAAGCGGCCCTCATCGCCGAAGACGCCCCGGCCTTGCGCGAGCTCATCGCCAGCGCCAGCGCCACGCGCGCCGATTGGCGTTTGGGCCAAGGCCCCAGCACCGACTGACCCCATGTTCAAGACCGAATTCCTCGACATCCCCGCCCTGACCCACGCCGGGGGCACCGTGCGCCTGCCCGGCTCCAAAAGCATTTCCAACCGCGTGCTCTTGCTCGCGGCCTTGAGCGAAGGCCAAACCGAGATCGTCGACCTGCTGGACTCGGACGACACGCGCGTGATGCTCCAAGCCCTGCGGCAACTGGGCTGCGCGGTCGAGCCCCAAGCCAACGGCCACTTGCGCGTGCAAGGCCTGGGCGCCCAATTGCCGGTGCGCCAAGCCGATTTGTTCTTGGGCAACGCGGGCACCGCCATGCGACCGCTCACCGCGGCCTTGGCCTTGCTCAGCGCCGAGCTGGGCGGCCAGTTCACCCTCAGCGGCGTGCCGCGCATGCACGAGCGCCCCATCGGCGATTTGGTCGACGGCTTGTTGCCCCTGGGCTGCCCCGTCCGCTATTTGGGCCAAGAGGGTTACCCGCCTTTGCAAGTCGGCACCGGCCAGCCCACCCCCTTGAGACTCGATGCGCCCATCCGGGTGCGCGGCGACGTCTCCAGCCAATTCCTCACCGCCCTGCTCTTGGCCTTGCCCTTGGTCAGCCGCCAAGACATCGTGATTGAGGTGGTGGGAGAACTGATCTCCAAGCCCTACATCGACATCACGCTCAACCTGCTCGCGCGTTTCGGTGTGGTGGTGCGGCGCGACGGTTGGTCGAGCTTCACCATCCCCGCGGGCAGCCGCTACCGCTCACCTGGGCGCATCCACGTCGAGGGCGACGCCTCATCGGCGAGCTACTTCATCGCGCTGGGCGCCATTGCACCGCCCAGCCCTGGCCAGTCTGGCATCACCATCGAGGGCTTGGGCCTCTCGTCCATCCAAGGCGACATCCGCTTTGTGGAAGCGGCCCGCCAAATGGGCGCTCAGATTCAAGGCGAGGACAACCGACTGCACATCGCGCGGGGTCAGTGGCCGCTCAAGGCGATCGATCTGGACTGCAACCACATCCCCGACGCCGCCATGACCTTGGCCGTCATGGCCTTGTACGCCGACGGCCCGAGCACGCTGCGCAACATCGCGAGCTGGCGCGTCAAAGAAACCGACCGCATCGAGGCCATGGCGCACGAGTGTCGCCAGCTCGGCGCGCAGGTCGAGAGTGGGCCGGACTGGATCCGCATCCACCCCCTGCCCGCTGGCCAATGGCATGCGGCCAGCATCCACACCTACGACGACCACCGCGTGGCCATGTGCTTCTCGCTCGCCGCCTTCAACCCCGACGGCGTGCCGGTGCGCATCCTCGACCCCCAGTGCGTGGGCAAAACCTTCCCCGATTACTTCGAGACCCTGTTCGAGCGGGTGCAAACCGACGTGGACCGCATTCCCGTGTTGTGCATCGACGGGCCCACGGCCTCGGGCAAAGGCACCCTGTCCAGCCAAGTGGCCCAGCGCTTGGGCTACCACCTGCTCGACTCGGGCGCTTTGTACCGCTTGGTCGGGCTGGCGGCCGAACGGGCCGGCTGGTCGATTCAAGAAGCCGATCTGCGCGAGCCGGCCCAAGCCCAGCGTTTGGCCGAGATGGCCCAGCACCTGCCGGTGCGCTTCGAGGGTGAGCGCATCTGGCTCGATGGCCAGGACGTGAGCGATGCGGTGCGCACCGAGAGCGCCGGCATGGCCGCTTCACGCGTCTCGGCCGTGCCCGCCGTGCGCAAGGCCTTGATGGCCTTGCAACTGGGCATGCGCCGCTTGCCCGGTTTGGTCGCCGATGGCCGCGACATGGGCACCGTGGTCTTCCCCAGCGCGCCCCTGAAGGTGTTTTTGACGGCCAGCGCCGAGCAGCGCGCCCAAAGACGCCATAAGCAATTGATTTCCAAGGGAATTCCTGCTAATATCGACAATCTTTTGGCGGACTTGAGGGCGAGAGACGCGCGCGACACCCAGCGCAGCACCGCCCCCCTCAAAGCCGCCGAAGATGCGCTGACACTGGACAACTCCCGCCTCACCATCGAAGCCTCGGTGACCCAGGTGTTGGACTGGTGGCAGCGCTCCGCTTTGGCCCTGAAGGCCCCGCCGAACGCCTCGCGTTCGCAGGTCTGACGGTTCATCAACCAACCCCCGCGGTGCCACGCACCGCACATGACAGCCACGCCGAACGCCTTTCCCGTCAACACCCGCCCTCAAGGGTCTTGTGCTGCCGACAGCGATCGAACGTGTCTTTAGGAAACTCAATGTCTGAATCTTTTGCCGCCCTGTTTGAAGAATCCCTCAAGCGCGCCGAAATGCGCTCTGGCGAGGTCATCACCGCTGAAGTCGTGCGCATCGACCACAACCACGTGGTCGTCAACGCCGGTCTGAAGTCCGAAGCCTATGTGCCGCTCGAAGAATTCAAAAACGACCAGGGCGAACTCGAAGTCCAAGTGGGCGACTTCGTCTCCGTGGCCATCGACTCCGTGGAAAACGGTTTTGGCGACACCCTGCTCTCGCGCGACAAGGCCAAGCGCCTGTCTTCGTGGATGAGCTTGGAAAAAGCCCTCGAGTCCGGCGAATTCGTCACCGGCACGACCTCGAGCAAAGTCAAAGGTGGCCTCAAGGTCATGGTCAACGGCATCAGCGCTTTCTTGCCTGGTTCCTTGGTCGACAGCCGTCCCACCAAAGACCTCTCCCCCTACGAGAACAAGACCCTGGAATTCAAGGTCATCAAGCTCGACCGCAAGCGCAACAACGTCGTGTTGTCACGCCGCGCTGTGGTGGAAGCCTCCATGGGCGAAGAGCGCGCCAAGCTGATGGAAACATTGCGCGAAGGCTCCATCGTTCACGGTGTGGTCAAGAACATCACCGAATACGGTGCGTTCGTGGACTTGGGCGGCATCGACGGTTTGCTGCACATCACCGACATGGCCTGGCGCCGTGTGCGTCACCCCTCCGAGGTGGTGGCCGCTGGTCAAGAAATCACCGCCAAGATCCTCAAGTTCGACACCGACAAACAGCGCGTGTCCTTGGGCCTGAAGCAAATGGGTGATGACCCATGGATGGGCGTTGCCCGCCGTTACCCCCAGTCGACCCGCATGTTCGGCAAGGTCACCAACATCGCCGACTACGGCGCGTTTGTGGAACTCGAACCCGGCATCGAAGGCTTGGTGCACGTGTCTGAGATGGACTGGACCAACAAGAACGTGGCTCCTTCCAAACTCGTTTCCTTGGGCGACGAAGTCGAAGTCATGGTCTTGGAAATCGACGAAGACAAGCGCCGCATCAGCTTGGGCATGAAGCAGTGCCGTGCCAACCCTTGGCACGAATTTGCCGAAGGCACCAAGCGCGGCGACAAGGTCAAAGGCCCCATCAAATCGATCACCGACTTCGGCGTGTTCGTGGGCTTGGCCGCTGGCATCGACGGTTTGGTTCACCTGTCCGACCTGTCTTGGAACGAAACCGGCGAAGCCGCGGTTCGCAACTACAAGAAGGGCCAAGAAGTTGAAGCCGTGGTGTTGGCCATCGACGTCGAGCGCGAGCGCATCTCCTTGGGCATCAAGCAGTTGGATGGCGACCCATTCACCACCTTCGTGTCGATCAACGACAAAGGTGCTGTGGTCACCGGCAAGGTCAAGACCGTGGACGCCAAGGGCGCCGAGATCGACCTGGGCGACGATGTTTTGGGTTACCTGCGCGCTTCGGAAATCTCCCGCGACCGCGTGGAAGATGCCCGCAACGTGCTCAAAGAAGGCGACGAAGTTTCGGCCGTGGTGGTGAACGTGGATCGCAAGACCCGCAACATCCAACTGTCGATCAAAGCCAAGGACTCCGCCGACCAGCAAGAAGCCATGGCCAGCCTGAACCAAAACACCGGCAACGCCGGCACCACCAGCCTGGGCGCTTTGTTGCGCGCCAAACTGGACAACAACTGAGTGGATCGAAGCACCCCGGATCGATTGCCATGACCCGAAGCGACCTGGTTGAAGCGCTGTCCAAACAATTTGGACAGCTCGCCCACCGCGACGCCGAGTTTGCTGTCAAAGCCATTCTCGACGCCATGGGCGACGCCCTGGTCAAAGGTCATCGCATTGAAATCCGAGGCTTCGGCAGCTTTGCTGTGAACCGCCGTTCGCCGCGCGTAGGGCGTAACCCCCGCACCGGCGAACGCGTCATGATTCCCGAAAAACGCGTCCCCCACTTCAAACCGGGAAAAGCCTTGCGCGAGCAAGTCGATGCAAGGACGGCCGAGATGCTCGCCCGCGAAGGTGCGACCGCTACAATCGATCCTCCACAAAGGGGGTGACATGAAATACCTGATGTGGCTGCTCAAAGCAGCCATTTTTTTTACCCTGTTCGCATTCGCTTTGAACAACCAAAGTGACGTCACTGTGCACCTGTTCTTTGGCATGCAATGGCAAGCCCCCTTGGTGTTGGTCTTGCTGTTGGCCACCGTGCTGGGACTGGCATTGGGCGTGTTGCTGATGCTGCCCCTGTGGTGGTCGGCCCGCCGCCAACGCAACGCTGCTCAGCGACAAATCCCCGCTGCCCCACCCGCACCCGAACAAGTACCCCATGGACTTTGATTTCACCTGGCTGCTGTGGGCCCTGCCCCTGTCGTTTGGCTTGGGTTGGCTGGCTTCGCGCTGGGACATGCGCCAAATGCACGTGCAAAGCCGAGAAGCCCCCAAGGCCTACTTCCGCGGCCTCAACCACCTGCTCAACGAACAACAAGACCAGGCCATCGACGCCTTCATTGAAGCCGTCCAGGGCGACCCTGAAACGGCCGAACTGCACTTCGCCTTGGGCAATTTGTTTCGCCGCCGCGGCGACTACGACCGCGCCGTGCGGGTGCACGAGCACCTGCTGGCGCGCGCCGACCTCAGCCGCAAAGACCGCGACCGTGCCCAACACGCTTTGGCACAAGACTTTTTGAAAGCGGGTTTGCTCGACCGCGCCGAGGCGGCTCTGCACAAATTGCAAGGCACAGCGCACGAAAACGAATCCTTGCTTTCTTTGCTGTCCATCTATGAGCGCTCGCGCGACTGGGTGCAAGCCCAAGGCGTGGCCCAGCGCTTGGAAGACACGCGCCAAGGCAGCTTTGTGGGCCGCTTGGCGCATCACCAATGCGAACTCGCCGAACTGGACCTGCGCCAAGGCCAAGTCGCCAGCGCCCAAAGCCGACTCCAAGCCGCGACCGCTCAAGCGCCCACATTGGCGCGGGGCTGGATCGCCTTGGCGGCTTTGCAAGTGCAACAAAACGACCCAGCCGCGGCCTTCGAGAGCCTGTGCCGCCTGGCCGAAAACGCCCCGCAATCCCTGCCCTTGGCGGCGCAATCCATGGCCGACCTGGGGCGACAAACCGCCCAAACCGAGCGCGCGCAAGCCCTGTTGCTCAAAAACAGCGCCATCGGCCCGACCTTGGACGTGACCACCGCTTTGGCCAGCCTGGCCGAGGGCCCTGTACTGGCCCGCCAGCGCGTGCTGGATCACCTACAGCAAGAGCCGTCCTTGGTGATGGCCGCGAGGTGGTTGGCCGATGAAACCCTGAGCCAAACCCAAGCGCAAGCGCCGGTGCAAAAAGCCTTGGACCTGGCCACGGGTCCGCTCAAACGCTACCGCTGCGCGGCCTGCGGCTTCGAAGCCCGCCAATATTTTTGGCAATGTCCGGGCTGCCAAAGCTGGGACAGCTACCCCGCTCGGCGCGTCGAAGAACTTTGATCCTGCGGGCCTGTGTTGGCCCGCCCCTGAAAGCCCCCGTTGTTCAAGAACCTGACCCTCTACCGCATCGCCCCCGACTGGTCGGCGAGTTTTGATGATGTGCACGCGGCCTTGGCCGAGCGCCGCTTTGCGCCGTGTGCGGCGACCCAAGAAAAATCCAGCGGCTGGGTAGAACCGCGCGGCGAAGCCCATGGCCCGCTGGCCGAGAGCGTGGCCCAGCAAATCATCCTCAAATTCCAAGCCGAAAGCAAAGCCGTGCCCGGTGCCGTGGTGCGCCAACGCGCCCAAGCGGCGGCCGATGAGATCGAGGCCCGAAGCGGCCGCAAACCCGGCAAAAAAGAAATGCGCAACCTGCGCGACGACGCCAAGCTCGCCCTCTTGCCCATGGCCTTTGCCCGTCAATCGTCGACTTGGGTGTGGATCGATGCCGAGCGGCGTTTGCTGATCACCGATGCCGGCAGCCAAGCGCGCACCGACGACCTCATCACCGCCTTGGTCGAGGCCTTGCCGGGCCTCAACCCCATGCTGGTGCAAACCACCCTCACCCCAGCGCACGCGATGGCGCAGTGGCTGTTGGCCAAATCGACGGACGAATGGCCCAGCGGCTTGTCCGTGGAGCGCGAGTGTGAGCTGCAGTCCAGCGACGAAGAAAAGTCGGTCGTGCGCTACACGCGCCACCACCTCATCAACGACGAGGTGCGCCAACACCTGCAGCGCGGGCTGCAGCCCAAGCGCCTGGCCATGAGCTGGGAGGGGCGCGTGGCCTTTGTGCTCACCGAGTCCATGCAACTGAAAAAAATCGGCCTCTTGGATGGGGTGATCGCTGAGTCCGGCCAAGACGATAGCGGCTTTGACGCCGATGTCGCCATCAGCACCGGCGAACTGCGCCAACTCATCCCCGACCTGATCAAGGCCTTGGGCGGCGAACTGGAGCCCGGGGTAGCGCCCGTGAATATCGCGGCATGAACACGTGGATCGCCATCTCGTTGGGCGCCTGTCTCGGGGCACTGGGGCGTTGGCGCTTGGGCCTGTGGCTCAACCACAGCGGGGCGTGGTTGCCATGGGGCACCTTGGCGGCCAACTGGATAGGGGCCTACGCCATCGGCTGGGCCGTGGTGTGGTTCCAGCAACACCCCAACCTGGACCCTGCTTGGCGCTTGGCCTTGATCACCGGGGTTTTGGGCGCCCTAACCACCTTCTCCACGTTCTCGATGGAGACGATTCAGCTCTTGCAACAAGACCGCTGGGCACAAGCCATATCGACCGTGACGCTTCACCTCATGGGCTCTTTGGCCCTGACCTGGCTGGGCATGCGCCAAGCCAGCGCTTGGCTGGCCTGATCGCCCGCGCTCACTTTGGCGTGATGCGCCGTGCGATGTCGGCGACCAACCGACGCGCCAAATCGTCTTTGCTGGTGCGCGGCAACTCGGTGTGGCCGTGTTCGTCCACCAAGATCAAAGCGTTGTCGTCGCGCCCAAAGGTCTCTGGGCCCAAATTGCCCACCACCAAGGGCACGCCTTTGCGCACGCGCTTGGCTTGTGCCTGGGCCAGCACGTCTTGGCTCTCGGCAGCAAAACCCACACAGAACAGGGCTCCGCGTCGCGCGCGTTCGCTACCCGCCACGCCGGCCAAGATGTCGGGGTTTTCCACCCACTGCAGCGCGGGCACTTGGCCCGAACCGTCTTTTTTGATCTTGTGCTCGGCCACACTGGCTGGGCGCCAATCGGCCACGGCGGCCGCGGCCACGAACACATCGGCGTGCTCGGCCAAGGCTTGCACCGCCGATTGCATGTCCAAGGCACTGCTCACGTCCACGCGGCGCACGCCGCGCGGGGTCGGCAAAGCCACCGGGCCGGCCACCAAATCCACCTCGGCCCCCGCTCGACGTGCGGCCTGCGCGATGGCAAACCCCATCTTGCCGCTGGAGCGGTTGGTCAAACCGCGCACCGGGTCCAGCGCCTCCCATGTGGGGCCGGCGCTGATGAGCACGCGCCGACCCGCCAAAGGTTTGGGTGAAAAAAACGCCAACACCTCATCGAGCAGCTCCTCGGGCTCGAGCATGCGCCCGTCGCCGGTTTCGCCGCAGGCCTGCTCACCCTGCCCCACGTCCAGCACGTGGGTGCCGTCCGCGCGCAACTGAGCCACGTTGCGCTGCGTGGCCGGGTGGGCCCACATTTCGCGGTTCATGGCCGGGGCCACGATCAGGGGCACCCGCTCGAGGGGGCGGGCCAGGCACATCAGGCTGAGCAAGTCGTCGGCGCGCCCATGCAACAGCTTGGCCATGAAGTCGGCGCTGGCAGGGGCAATGAGAATGGCATCGGCCTCTCGGCTGAGGTTGATGTGGGGCATTTGGTTGTCCACGCCCGCGCTGGGTCGGTTGTCCCACTGCGAGGTGAACACCGAGCGGCCCGAGAGGGCCTGCATCGTCACCGGGGTGATGAACTGCTCGGCCGCCTGGCTCATCACCACCTGCACCGTCGCACCGGTTTTGACCAAGGCACGGCACAGCTCGGCCGCTTTGTAGCAGGCAATGCCGCCCGAAAGTCCCAACACCAGATGTTTGCCAGCCAAATCGTTCATGCCCGCCAATGTATCAGCAAGCGCGCTGGCCCTCGAAGCGAGGCCCTTATAATTGCCATTTCCACCTCCTGCGAGCTATGGGCTCGCCCGAGACATGACCAAATACGTGTTCGTCACCGGCGGTGTGGTGTCCTCTCTAGGCAAGGGCATTGCGTCTGCATCCTTGGCCGCGCTCCTTGAGTCGCGTGGCCTCCAAGTCACCCTCATCAAGCTCGATCCCTACATCAACGTGGACCCGGGCACCATGTCGCCCTTCCAGCACGGCGAAGTCTTTGTGACCGACGACGGCGCTGAAACCGACCTGGACTTGGGCCATTACGAGCGTTTCATCGAAACGCGGATGAAAAAAACCAACAATTTCACCACCGGCAAGATTTACCAATCGGTGTTGGAGAAAGAGCGACGCGGCGACTACTTGGGCAAAACCGTTCAGGTCATCCCCCACGTCACCAACGAAATCCAAACCTTTATCCAACGCGGTGCCGATGGCGTGGACGTGGCGATCGTGGAAATCGGCGGCACGGTGGGTGACATCGAATCGCTGCCCTTCTTGGAAGCCGTGCGCCAGCTCAGCCTTCGCTTGGGGCCCAACAACGCCGCTTTTGTGCACCTGACCTACGTGCCATGGATCGGTGCAGCCGGCGAGCTCAAAACCAAACCCACCCAACACACGGTTCAAAAACTGCGCGAAATCGGTATCCAACCCGATGCCTTGCTGTGCCGCGCCGACCGTTACATCCCGGACGACGAGCGCGACAAGATTTCGCTCTTCACCAACGTGCAAAGCTGGGGCGTGATCTCCATGCCCGACGTGGACACGATCTACAAAGTCCCGCGCGTGCTTCACGAACAGGGCTTGGACGGCCTGATTTGCGACAAGCTGCGCCTGAACACCCCACCGGCGAGCCTCAAGCGCTGGGACGAGTTGGTGCACGAGACCGAAAACCCCAAGGGCGAGGTGACGATTGCCATGGTGGGCAAGTACGTCGAGCTCTCCGACAGCTACAAGTCGGTCAACGAGGCCTTGCGCCACGCGGGCATGCGCAACCACGTGCGCGTGAAGATCGAGCACATCGACTCCGAGACCATCACCCCCGAGACCGTGGCCAAATTGGCTGCCTTTGACGGCGTGTTGGTGCCCGGCGGTTTTGGCAAGCGCGGTGTTGAGGGCAAGATCGCCACCGCCCAATACGCCCGAGAGAACCGTGTGCCCTACTTGGGCATTTGTTTGGGCATGCAAGTGGCCACCATCGAATTCGCGCGTCATGTGGCGGGTCTGAACGACGCCAACAGCACCGAATTCGAAGTCGACACGCCCCACCCGGTGATCGCCTTGATCAACGAGTGGAAAGACGCCGATGGCTCCATCCAGGTGCGCGACGCCAACTCGGATCTGGGCGGCACCATGCGTTTGGGCGCCCAAAGCTCGGACGTCACCCAAGGCACGCTGGCACACCAAATCTACGGCGACGTGGTCACCGAGCGCCACCGCCACCGCTACG
>DAISXI010000074.1:0-10282 GCA_036825935.1 Hydrogenophaga sp. | reverse complement strand
GTATAAACGGGTTACGTAACCGGTTCGTAACTTACCTTTTCAGCACCATGACTCTCAAAGTAGGCATCAACGGATTTGGCCGCATTGGCCGTTTGGCCCTGCGCGCCGCCTTCAAACACGGTTGCACCGACATCCAAATCGTCGGCATCAACGACCCCAAGACCTCAGATTACTTGGCCTACATGCTCAAGTACGACAGCGTGCACGGCCGCTTCGATGGCACGGTGGATTTCACCGACGACGCGCTCATCGTCAACGGCAAAAAAATCAAGCTCTCGCACGAGCGAGACGCACACAACCTGCGTTGGGGTGAGATGGGCGTGGACATCGTGCTCGAGTGCACCGGCCACTACCTGACCGAGCCCACCAGCCAGATGCACATCGCCGCGGGCGCCAAAAAGGTGGTGATCTCTGCACCCTCCAAAGACACCGTGCCCATGTTCGTCTACGGCGTGAACCACAAAACCTACGCCGGTGAGGCCATCGTCTCCAACGCCTCGTGCACCACCAACTGCTTGGCTCCCGTGGTCAAGGTGCTCAACGACAAATGGGGCATCAAGCGCGGCTTGATGACGACCGTGCACGCCGCCACCGCCAGCCAGATGACGGTGGACAGTTCTTCCCGAAAAGACTGGCGCGGTGGCCGCGGCATTTTGGAAAACATCATCCCCAGCAGTACCGGCGCGGCCAAGGCCGTGGGCAAGGTGATTCCCGAGATCAAGGGCAAGATCACCGGCATGGCGTTTCGCGTGCCGACGTCCGACGTCTCGGTCATTGACTTGACCCTTGAGCTGGAAAAAGAAGCCAGCTACGAAGAGGTGTGTGCCGAGATGTTGGCGCAAAGCCAAGGCGCGCTCAGAGGTATCTTGGGTTATACCGACGAAAAAGTGGTGTCCACCGACTTCCGTGGCGAGCCCTGTGCCAGCGTGTTCGACGCCACCGCCGGCATCGCGCTGGACAAGACCTTCATGAAGATCGTCGCTTGGTACGACAACGAATGGGGTTACGCCAAGCAGTGCTTGGAGATGATCCGCGTGGTGGGCAAGAAGAAGTAAGCCACCGACTCCAAGCCAGAAAAAAACCGCCCGTCTTCGCAGACCGGCGGCTTTTTTCTGGCGCAGCAGGGGTGGCGGTGGTTTTGGGATCGTTGAAGGTCATGGCAAAGTCTTTCGAAAAAGGGTGAATGGAAAAAAGTCCAGTCGGTGCACCGGGTGGACCACGCCATTCTTTGCATCCCACCGGGCCGTGTCTGTCCGCTCACCCACGCAAGAGGGTTCGTTGGCGCACCTAAGCCAGTTGGCGGATCATGTCAGCGGCCTTCTCTGCCACCATGATCGTCGGCGCATTCGTGTTGCCGCTCACGATGCGTGGCATGACCGAGGCGTCCACCACGCGCAGGCCCGGCACGCCGTGCACGCGCAATCGCTCATCCACCACCGCCATGTCGTCTTGCCCCATGCGGCAGGTGCCCACGGGGTGGTAGACCGAGTCGGCGTGTTGGCGAATCCAGTGGTCGAGCTGTTCATCGGTACGGGCATTGGCGGATGCCACCCACTCTTTGCCATACGCCGCCAAAGCGGGCTGGGTCAGGATTTTTTGGGCTTGTCGAACGCCGTCGCGCAAGCGTTGCAGGTCGCGTGGGTCACTCAAAAACTGCGGGTCAATCAGCGGTGCGCTGTGGGGGTTGCGGTCGGTCAGTTGCACGCGGCCCCGGCTGTCGGGTTGCAGCAAACACACATGCAAAGAGTAGCCGTGCCCCAGCGTGAGTTGGCGGCCGTGGTCCACGAGTTTGGCCACCACGAAGTGCAGCTGAATGTCCGGGTGCGCCTCACCGGGTCGGCTTTTGTAAAACGCGCCGCCTTCGGCGAAGTTGGTGGTCAGGCGCCCCTTTCGGTGTTGACGCCAATCCCACAGGGCTTGCAAGGTGTGCCACGCGCCTTTGGGGGACACGCCGATCAAATCGGTCTGGCCCGGCGCATCGGCCACCAGCACCACGTCGGGGTGGTCGTGCAGGTTTTCGCCTACGCCGGGCAAGTCGCGCAGCACCTCGATGCCCAGGCTTTGCAAATGCGCAGCAGGACCAATGCCCGAACGCATCAGGATGGCGGGTGACTGAAAAGCGCCTGCGCTCAACATGATTTCGCGCCGGGCCGTCAAGCTCAAGGGCTGGCGGCCTTGCAAGGCATGCACCTGCCGCGCCACGCCATCGACCAGGCCGATGCGGTCCACCGTCACGCCCGTCATCACATGCAAATTGGCGCGACCCCGATGCGGCGTGAGGTAGGCCTTGGCCGCGCTGAAGCGCTCGCCGGCCTTCTGCGTGACCTGATACAGGCCAACGCCTTCCTGCGAGGGGCCGTTGAAGTCGGTGGTGAGGGGCAGACCCGCTTGCACGCCCGCCTCCACAAAGCGCTGCGAAAACACGTTGGGGCTTTGCAAATCCGCCACGTTCAAGGGGCCGTGCTGGCCATGCCATTCGTTGTGGATGCGCTCGTTGTGCTCGGCTTCCAAAAAGTAGGGCAAGACCTCGGCCCAAGACCAACCCGCGCCACCCATCTGCGCCCAGGTGTCGTAGTCCACGGCTTGGCCACGGATGTAGGCCATGGCGTTGGTCGAGCTGGAGCCGCCCAGCGTGCGGCCACGCGGCTGAAACCCGATGCGGCCGTTCAAGCCGGGTTGCGGCACGGTGTTCAGGCCATGCGAGACCAGGTCCACACGGGCCATGAGCGCGATGCCCGCGGGGCAATGGACCAGCGCGCTGGTGTCGGGCGGTCCGGCCTCGAGCAGGGCCACCAGCACGCTGGGGTCTTCGCTCAAGCGGCTGGCCAGCACACAACCGGCCGAGCCACCACCCACGATCACATAGTCAAACTCCATGCATGCCCCGATAAAAACTGAGTGCTGCCAATATAAGGGTTTGGACGGTGTGCGCCCCAGCCGTCCATCATTCAGAATGGCCGAATAGGAGAGTGGGCATGGTGCATGGCTTCGGTGTGGTGGTCTCGGGGCGTTGTTTGCAGGTGCGCAGATGAGCACACCTGCGCTCGCGCACGAACAGCCTTGGCAAGACAAGCGCTGGTGGTGGCTGCTCAGCCCCGCCATCCCATTGATCTTCACCGCCTCGATGTGGGCCGCCGTTGGGACGGATGTGTGGTGGTGCATGCTGCTGGCCCCATTCATCATCCATGTCTTGTTGCCCCTGCTCGACCGGGTGTTTGGCGAAGACTTCAGCAACCCGCCCGAATCGGCCGTGGCGCAACTCGACGGGGACGTGTTTTACCGCGCCTTGGCGTGGGCCTATGTGCCCGTGCAACTGATCGGCACAGTCTTGGGGGCTTGGATGGCGGTCACGCAGCCGCTGCCCTGGATGGGCTACATCGCCTTGGTGTTCACGGTGGGCGCCATCAACGGCGTGGGCATCGGCACCGCGCATGAGCTGGGCCACAAAAAAGAAAGCCTGGACCGGTGGCTGTCCAAGATCGCTTTGGCGCCCAGCGCGTATGGCCACTTTTTTGTGGAGCACAACCGGGGCCACCACAAACGCGTGGCCACACCCGAAGACCCGGCGAGTGCACGCATGGGCGAAAGCTTTTGGGCTTTTTTGCCACGCTCTGTTTGGGGCAGCTGGCAATCGGCCTGGGCGCTGGAGCAAGAGCGTTTGAACCAAAAAGGCATGAACGTTTGGCACCCCCAAAACCACAACATGCAAGCTTGGGGACTGACGCTGGTTTTGTTTGGCGCTCTGGTGGCGTGGCTCGGCTGGATGGCGTTGCCCTTTTTGCTGCTGCAGGCCGTGTACGCGACCTCGATGCTGGAGGTGGTGAACTATGTCGAGCACTACGGTCTGCTGCGCCAGCGCGATACATCGGGCCGCTACGTGCGCTGCGAGCCCGAGCATTCTTGGAACAGCAACCACTTGGTGGGCAACCTCTTGCTCTACCAGCTGCAAAGGCATTCCGACCACCACGCCCACCCCAGCCGGCGCTACCAGGCGCTGCGGCATTTCGAGTCCGCACCGCAATTGCCCGCGGGCTACGCCACCATGATCACGGTGGCGTATTGGCCACGCCTGTGGTTCGCGTGGATGGACCCGCGCGTGATGGCGCACTACGGCGGGAACATGGACTTGGTCAATTCACAAGCCTTGGCGGCGCACAGGCTGAGCGCACCAAGCCAAACGCATTCGGTTACCGGTTTGTAACAAAATTTCACCAATTCGAATACGATGGTTACTTGAACAGCCGCGCCGTTTGGGGCGGGCTGCAGCAACACACCCAACGAAAGTGATATTGACATGACCCTCAAAATTGGCATCAACGGCTTTGGCCGCATCGGCCGCAACGTGCTGCGCAGCGCGGTGGCGAATTTCCCCGACGTCGAGATCGTCGCCATCAACGACCTGCTCGAGCCCGATTACTTGGCTTACATGCTGAAGTACGACAGCGTGCACGGCCGCTTCAAGGGCACGGTCGAGGTGCAAGGCGCCAACATCGTGGTGAACGGCAAAACCATCCGTTTGACCCAAGAGCGCGACCCAGCGCAGCTCAAATGGGACGCCGTTGGCGCGGACGTGGTGATCGAATCCACCGGCCTGTTCTTGGACAAAGACAGCGCGGGCAAACACCTGGCCGCGGGCGCCAAAAAAGTGATCATCTCCGCACCCTCCAAGGACGACACGCCGATGTTCGTCTTTGGCGTTAATCACGCGTCTTACGCCGGCCAAGCCATCATCAGCAACGCCAGCTGCACGACCAACTGTTTGGCCCCGGTGGCCAAGGTGCTCAACGACAAATGGGGCATCAAGCGCGGCCTCATGACCACGGTGCACGCCGCCACGGCCACGCAAAAAACCGTCGACGGCCCGAGCAACAAAGACTGGCGCGGCGGCCGCGGCATTTTGGAAAACATCATCCCCAGCAGCACCGGTGCGGCCAAGGCGGTCGGCGTGGTTTTGCCCGAACTCAAAGGCAAGCTCACCGGCATGGCGTTTCGCGTGCCGACCTCGGACGTGTCGGTGGTGGACCTGACGGTCGAGCTCAACAACGCCGCCACTTACGCCGAGATCTGCGCCGAGATGCAAGCGCAAAGCCAAGGCGCACTCAAAGGGGTCTTGGGTTACACCACCGACAAAGTGGTGGCCACCGACTTCCGCGGTGAGACCTGCACCAGCGTGTTCGATGCCGACGCCGGCATTGCGCTGGACAGCACCTTCATCAAGGTGGTGAGCTGGTACGACAACGAATGGGGCTACTCCAACAAGTGCGTGGAGATGGCCCGCGTGGTGGGCCGTTAAGGACAGGCCAGCAGGGTTCTGCCCGCCAAGGCCTCGCCCACGCTCAGGACCACCGAGCGCTGGGCTTCGGTGATGGCGGGCAACCGCAGGGCCCAGCTCACGGCTTCCGCGCGCTCCAGCGCCACACGGGCGGTTTTAACGCCTTTGGTCTGAACAACGGCCAAAGCCTCTTTGGCGGCTTCTTCGTTGGAGAACGTGCCGAGCGCCAAACCCGGGGCCAAGCGCGGCAAGGTGACTTCTCGGAAATCGATGTTGAGTTGGCGCAAGCGTGCCTTGCGCTGGGCCATCACGTCTGGTTTTTCAAACTTGCCCCAATACACGATCCAGCGCCCATTGCTGCGCGCTTCGGTCAGCGACCAAGCATCAGTGGGCAAGCCCAAACCCCCCATGGCTTGACGCAAGGTATCGGCTTGAGCGGGGGTGAAGCCGGGCGCCCACAAGCAGCTCGTGAGCTCGGCCACCGTCGCTGGCACCGCAGGTGCAAGGGTCTCGGTTGGGTCGTTGGCGCTGTTGAGCAAGCGAATGGCAGAGGCTTGGACTTCTTGTTGCAGACGTTGCGGCTCACTCACCCGCGCAGGCGCCCAACCCTGATCGGCAAACACGCCTTGGCTCCAAGCAAAAAAAACGGCATTGGCGGCCACCAACACCAACAGAACCCATCTCAGCATGGTCGAACACTCACGGTTGAACTCGTCACAGCCATCATGCCTTGGGCGGTTTGAACCTGCAAACCCCCTTGGGCATCCAAGCCACAGGCCACGCCCTGTTGGCCGTCGGACAAGCTGACCGACAGACCGGCCAAGGCGTCGCGTTCGGCGAACGCTTGGGCAAAGGGGCCAAAGCCCTCGCGTTCAAAGCGCCTCACATCGGCCACCAAGCTGGGCAAGACCCGGCTGAGCACTTCGCCCCTGGTCACAGCGGCCTCAGGGCCCAGCACCTCGCACAAGCCGGCGGGGGCTTGTGGCGCCATGGTTTGGGCTTCGTCGTTGGGCCAGGATTGGGGGCTGGGCGTGTCCAGGTTGAGGCCCACACCGATGACGACGTAACGCTCGGGGCGTTGCGCGATGTTGGCGGTTTCCACCAAAATGCCGCCGACTTTGCGCTGTTGCCACCACAGGTCGTTGGGCCATTTCAAGCGCAACTCGGGGTGCAAAGACCGCGCCAAACTCAAGCCCACCACCAGCGACAAGCCCGACCAATCAACAGGTGCCAAGGGCAGGCCCAAAGAGAAGGTCAAGGCGCGGTGGGTGGCGGTGTGCCAAGCCTTGCCCATGCGACCGCGCCCCGCGGTTTGGGTTTCAGCGACCAAGACCGCGGGTTCAATCAAACCTTCGCGTGCTTGTTGCATCAAACGTGTGTTGGTGGAGTCGACGGTTGGCAAAACCTCGATCGACAGGCCCGGCAGCTGGCCCGACAAGGCCGCCCAAAGCGACTCGGCGTGGCTGCGCAGGCTGGCGTCGCTCGGGACCACAGTCATGTCAGCGGCCGCGCTTCTTGGGCGCGAGCAAGGTACCGCGGCACTTGTTGGCGCCGCACCAGCAGGGGTAGTCGGCTTTGAGGGCCTTGGTGTAGGGCTCGTCGATCACCAAGCCGTAGTCGTAAAACAGCTCTTCGCCGGCGGCGATGTTGCGCAAGGCGCGGATGAACACCCGGCCGCCCTCTTCGTCGGCCTCGCAGTTGGGCGCGCAACTGTGGTTGATCCAGCGCGAGGAGTTACCGCCGTGTTTGGCGTCGATCACGTGGTCTTCGTCGATGTGGAAATAAAAGGTGTGGTTCGGGTCTTGGGGGTCGTGGGGGTGGCGGCGCAAAGCCTCGTCCCAGTTGATGACTTCGCCCACGTACTCGATGAGGGCTTCACCTTCGGCCAGGTCCACCAAAGCAAATACCCCTTTGCCGTGCACACCCGAGCGACGGGTCTGGATGCGACGGGCATCGGATTTGGCGCTGGAAGCTTTTTGGGGCATTTGGGGCACGGCTCAGAAAGTTTGGTAAGGTTGTTTCATGCATGTGCGCACGTGAGCGCGCACAGGTGCGCGTGCGTACGCGCGTAAGACCACGATTGTAGAGATGAAAAACACCACCACCGCCAAAACCCTGGTCATCGCCGAAAAGCCATCGGTGGCGCAAGACATCGTCAAGGCCTTGACGCCCATTGCCGGCAAGTTCGAGAAGCACGAAGACCACTTCGAGAGCGAGACCTACGTGGTCACCAGCGCGGTGGGCCACTTGGTGGAAATCCAAGCCCCCGAGCAATACGACGTCAAGCGCGGCAAGTGGAGCTTTGCCAACCTGCCCGTCATCCCGCCGCACTTTGACTTGAAGCCGGTGGACAAAACCAAGAGCCGCTTGAACGCGGTGGTCAAACAGGCCAAGCGCAAAGACGTGGGCGCCCTCATCAACGCCTGTGACGCGGGCCGCGAGGGTGAGTTGATCTTCCGTTTGATCGAGCAATACGCCGGTGGCGCCAAACCCTTGGGCAAGCCGGTGCAGCGCTTGTGGCTGCAGTCCATGACGCCCCAAGCCATCCGCGACGGTTTTGACAGCTTGCGCAGCGAACAACAAATGCAAGGCCTGGCCGATGCGGCCCGCAGCCGCTCCGAGGCCGACTGGTTGGTGGGCATCAACGGCACGCGCGCCATGACCGCGTTCAACTCGCGCGATGGCGGCTTCTTCCTGACCACGGTGGGCCGGGTGCAAACGCCCACGCTGGCTGTGGTGGTCGAGCGCGAAGAACTGATCCGCAAATTCATCAGCCGCGACTATTGGGAAATCCACGCCGAGTTCGCGGCCGCCGCCGGAACCTACCCCGGTAAGTGGTTCGACCCCAAGTGGAAAAAAGAAGAAGACGCTGAAAAGAGAGCCGACCGGAAATGGACCGCTGCCGAGGCGAAAGCGATCGTGGACGCCGTGCGCGGCAAGACCGCCAGCGTGACCGAAGAGGCCACGCCCACCACGCAAGCGAGCCCCGGTTTGTTTGACCTGACGAGTTTGCAGCGCGAAGCCAACGGCAAGTTCGGCTTCTCGGCCAAGACCACGCTGGCGCTGGCGCAAAGCCTGTACGAGCGCCACAAGGCCCTGACCTACCCGCGGACGGACTCGCGCCACCTGCCCGAAGACTACGTGCCCGTGGCCAAGCAAACCTTCGAGATGCTGGCCGACAGCGGCATGCGCCACCTGGCCCCGCACGCGCTAACGGCACTCAACAACAACTACGTGCGCAAAATCCCGCGCGTGTTCGACAACAAAAAGGTCTCGGACCACTTCGCCATCATCCCCACGCTGCAAGCGCCCAGCGGCTTGTCCGAGGCCGAGCAAAAGCTGTACGACCTGGTGGTGCGCCGTTTCATGGCGGTCTTCTTCCCCAGCGCCGAATACCAAGTCACCACCCGCATCAGCGTGGCCGCAGGCCACAGTTTCAAGACCGTGGGCAAGGTGCTGGTCAAGCCCGGTTGGCTCGCGATTTATGGCAAGGAAGCCGCCGATGAGGTGGAAGACGCCAAAGACGGCGACAAGGGCCAGAACCTGGTGCCGGTGCAAGCGGGCGAGCAGGTTGGCGTCGAGTCGGTCGAGGCCAAGGGCCTGAAGACCCGCCCACCCGCACGCTATTCGGAAGCCACGCTTTTGGGCGCCATGGAGGGTGCCGGCAAGATGGTGGACGACGACGAGTTGCGCGAAGCCATGCAAGAAAAAGGCTTGGGCACGCCCGCCACCCGTGCGGCCACGATCGAGGGCTTGCTGAACGAAAAATACATGTTGCGCGAAGGCCGCGAACTGATCCCCACGGCCAAGGCCTTCCAGCTCATGACGCTGTTGCGCGGCCTGCAGGTGGAAGAACTCTCCAAGCCCGAGCTGACCGGCGAGTGGGAATACAAGCTCGCGCAAATGGAGCAAGGCAAATTGAGCCGCGCCACCTTCATGGCCGAGATCGCGGCCATGACCGAGCACATCGTCAAAAAAGCCAAAGAGTACGACCGCGACACCGTGCCCGGCGACTACGCCACGCTGAGCGCGCCCTGCCCCAATTGCGGCGGTGTGGTGAAAGAAAACTACCGCCGCTACACCTGCAATGGGGCCGACGGCGCCAGCGACGGTTGTGGCTTCTCGTTCGGCAAGTCGCCCGCGGGCCGCACCTTTGAGGTGGCCGAGGTCGAGCAGTTCATGCGCGACAAAAAGATCGGTCCGCTCGAAGGCTTCCGCTCCAAAGCGGGCTGGCCTTTTGTGGCCGAGATGGCGCTCAAGTACAACGAAGAAGACAAGAACTGGAAACTCGAGTTCGACTTCGGCGACGACAAAAACGAAGAGAGTGGCGAGATCGTTGAGTTCGCCGACGCTTCCCTCGGCGCTTGCCCCAAGTGCGGCAGTGCGGTGCACGAGCACGGCAGCAATTACGTGTGCAGCAAGGCTGTGCCCACGAACGAACAGCCCACGCCGAGTTGCGACTTCAAGACCGGCACCCTGATCTTGCAGCAGCCCATCGATCGCGAGCAGATCGTCAAACTCCTGAACACCGGCAAAACCGATTTGCTGGACAAGTTCGTGAGCAACCGCACCCGACGTGCCTTCAAAGCCATGCTGGCTTGGAACCCCGAAGAGGGCAAGGTCACGTTTGAGTTTGCGCCGCGCGAAGGCGGCAAAAAATACCCGCCACGCAAGACGGCCGCGACCAAGACGCCGTTTGGCAAAGCCGTGGCCAAAAAATCAGCGGTCAAAACGCCCGCAACCAAAACCGCCAAAGCCCCAGCGGCCAAAAACGTGGCCAAGCCCAAAGCGCCGCGCAAGGCCGCGGTGGGCACTTTGAAGCCCAGCGCATCATTGGCGGCGGTGATTGGCGACGGCACCTACGCCCGCACCGAAGTGGTCAAAAAAATCTGGGACTACATCAAGGCCAACAACCTGCAAGACCCGGTGGACAAACGCTCAATCAAGGCCGACGCCAAGTTGCAAGCGGTGTTCGGCAAGGACCAAGCCACCATGTTTGAGCTGGCCGGC
>DAISXI010000073.1:0-10313 GCA_036825935.1 Hydrogenophaga sp. | reverse complement strand
GGGTCTTGGTTGGACAAGGCCTCGGGCACGGCGAATTGCTCGCTCGCCCAAGCACCGAAATCCATGGACTTGCAGCGCTGGCCACAAAAGGGGCGGTGGGGGTTGTCGGCTGCATACAAGCTGGGGCCGCCGCAGGCTGGGCAGCGCACGGTACGTGCAGGCAATTCAGGGGCGGTATCAGGCGGTGTCATGCGGCGTCTCAGGCGCACAAGGTCAGCTCAAAGGCCGCGTCTTCGTTGGTGGCTTGCAAACGATCACCATCGATTTGCCGCATCATGCGCACCGTGAACAGCATGCGGTTGCCGCTGATCTCGGGAATGAGGCCCGTATCGGGGTGGATTTGCAATCGCATGAGCTGAAAGGGGCGTCCCAACGGCAATGACTGTTTGAACAAACCGTTGGTGGTCACGACTTTTTGCGGCGCACCCGACTCGCGCATCATGCGCATGAGTTGGGCAATGGCGTCGCCCAAGGGTGTGATGGTCGAGGCCCATTGGCGCAAATCTTGTTTGCGCTGCTCGGGGCCAAAGTGGCGCCAGTGGTGGTAGGCCGGCAAATCGAATTCGCAGGTGCCACCAGGGATGCTCATGCGGCCACGCAGGCTCATGAGCCAGTCGATGTCGAGCAAGCCCTGACCTGTTTTGCCGGGCGTGCTGCTGAGCAAATGGAAACTGTGGTCGAGGCGTGCGATGGCTTCGTCCAACAAAGGTTCTGAAATGGCTGGGTTGCCGCGGTAGGCGTTGAGCTGGGCTTTGTGGCGGTCGATGTCTTTCAACACATCGGACTTCATGTCGGAGCGCGAGCCCACATCCATCACCTCAAAAATGGTTTGGATGGCGTGGTGGTGATCGATGGGGTCGTTGCGCTTGAGCAAAATCTCCAGCCGCTCGAAGAGGTGTTCGAGCTTGAGGTAGGTGCGGATACGCTCGTTGAAGGGGTATTCGTACAGGATCACGGGTGGGCTGGGGGTTGGGTGGCGCGGCGCTGGCCCAATCATAGCCCGAACTGGCGCACCACCTGTTGAACCGACCGGGCCAATTCGGCCAGGTCGATGCCCTCGTTGGCAATCACGGCGTCCGCGATCGCCAAGCGTTGCTGGCGTGTGCATTGCTGGCGCATGACGGCCAAGACTTGTTCGCTTGACCAGCCGCTGCGCGCCATGACGCGTTGAACCTGCGTGGATTCCTCACAATCCACGACCCATACCCAACGCACCTGTTCGCGCCAATGCTCGGATTCGCAGAGCAAGGGCAAGTCCAGCAACACCCAAGGCGCCGCGCAGGCTTGGGCTTGTTCGTTGATGATCTGTCGAACGCAAGGGTGAACGATCGCCTCCAAGGCGTGGCGTTCCAAGGGGTTTTGAAAGACGCGCTCGCGCATGTGGGCGCGGTCCATGGCGCCATCTGCGGCGATGCTGAGCGGCCCAAAACGCTCGCGGATGGCGGGCAAGGCCACGCCACCCACGGCCGTGACCGACCGCGAAATGGCGTCGGCGTCGATCACAGGCACGCCTTGGTCGCGCAGCAGGCCCGCCACGGTGGATTTTCCGCTGCCAATGCCGCCCGTCAGGCCCACTCGAATGGGTTGGTTGGTGTTCACACCGGCAAGAATACGACAAACGCGTGGGGCCCGACGGCGCCCACGATGGGCACGGCCAAGGCCAAGAACGGCCCAAAGGCAAACGCTTGTTGCTTGGGCCAACGGCCCAAGCCTTGCATCGCCGCAGCCACCAGCACCCCGCTCACGCTGGCCACCAACAAGACAGGGGCTAATGCTGCCCAGCCCATCCAAGCGCCGATGGCGGCCAACATTTTGGGGTCGCCCCCGCCCAAGCCCTCGCGGCCGCTCAGCGCCTTGAACAATCGAGCGGTGCACCACAACACCCCGTGGCCCAACACAGCCCCCAGCGCAGCGTCGCTCAACCCTGTGGTGTGGACTTGGAGTGCTGCGGCGCACAAGCCCATGGCCAACAAGCCCAAGGTGAACACATCGGGCAGCCACCCGCTTCGCGCGTCGATGCAGGCCAGCAGCCACAAGCCGGTGCCAAAAACCGCCCACGCTGGAGCCGCCGTGCCCACCCACAGCTGGCCACAGACGCCCCAAAGCGCTGCGGTGCTCAGAACCATGAAGATCACCCCGCGGATGGACCACGAGGGCGGGTGGGGATCGGGGCCATCGTCAGGTCCGGCCCAACGCATGTGCATCCACAAGGGCGCGAGTTGCACCCAGCGCGCCAACAAGGGCCCCAGCAACAAGCCCACCAAAGGCATCCAGCCGGATAAGGGAGCGCTCCAGATGTTCATCAAATCACCTGACCCAATTCAAAAATCGGCCAATACAAGGCCAGCACGATGGTGCCGATCACCAGCCCCAGCACCACGATGATGACAGGCTCGATCAGTCCCGACAGGCCTTGGAGTTGGTTCTCCAGTTCGCGCTCATTGAGGTGGGCGGCTTTGGCCAGCAGGGCGCTGAGCGAGCCACTGGCCTCACCCATGGTGGTGAGCTGCAGGACCACAGGTTCGAACAAGCCACAGCGCTGCATGGCCGCTGTCAAGGCGCTGCCTTCTCGCACCGCTTGAGCCATGGCCACACTGGCGAGCTCAAACGAGCGGTGGCCACTGGCACCCGCCACCGACACCAGGGCGGAGTTGAGGGGGGTGCCGGCGTCGAGCAAGGTGCTCAGGGTTCGCGTCCAGCGGGCGGTGGCGGCCCGCTGGCGCAAGCGCCCCACCACCGGCCAATGCAAGCTCCAGCGGTCCCACGCAGCGACAAACCACGAAGCACGGCGAAGGCGAGCGAATGCCAGGACCAGCAAGACCAGGCCCAAGCCCAACAGGGGTGCATGTTGAACCAAGCCCCGGCTCAAGCCCAGCAGGGCGAGCGTCAGGGCCGGGAGTGAAGCCCCGAAGCCGCCATACACCGACTCGAATGTGGGCACGACCCACACCAAGATGACGGCGACCACCGCCACGGCCACCAGCACCACCGCCAAGGGGTAGACCAAGGCCGATCGCAGTTGGGCGCTCAGGGACTCGTGGCGCTCGCGCTGCGTCGCCAGGCGATCCAAAAGCAAGCCCAGCGAGCCGGAAGCCTCGCCGGCACTGACCACGTGTCGGTAGAGGGCGTCGAATTGCTGGGGGTGCTGCGACAAAGCTTGGGCCAGCGAGGATCCGCCTCGAATGTCGCGGTGCAGCTGCTCCAACAAAGCCCAGGTGTGTGCTTGTGAGGTGGTTTCGCGCATCAGCACCAAGGCGTTGAGCAAAGGCACATCGGCACCCAGCAGGGTGGCCAGTTGACGCGTCAAAACCGTGGTGTCGCGAGCGCTTGTGGCGCGTGCCGCACGCCAAGACGGGTGAGCCACAGGGTGCAAATCAATGCCCAGCCAACCTTGCGCACGCAATTGTGCGAGCGCCGCGCGGCGGTTGCGCGCCGTCAGATCACCTTGGTGAACATGACCTCGCACATCCTGAGCCGACCATGTGAAGCGTTGGAGCGATGCCATGGTGTGGGCGTCGATTCAATCGGGGGTGTTCATCAGCACCTCGCCCATGCTGGTCAGCCCACGCTGCACCCAGATCAGACCCAAGGCGCGCAAGCTGCGCATGCCCGCAGCAAGCGCTGCTTCGCGCAAGGCCAGTTCGCTGCTGTTTTGCAGGATCAGCGCCTGCAATGCGTCGGTCATCGGCAAGGTTTGGTACAGGCCCAGCCGGCCTTGAAAACCTTGGTGGCAACGCGCACACCCCACAGGCTCGTAGACGCTGATCGGCCCCTCGAGCGCGACCTGTGACGCACCGGCCGCCATGAGTTGTTCTCGCGTGGTGGGCGTGGCTTGTTTGCAATAGGGACATAAGCAGCGCACCAAGCGCTGGGCCACAACCAGCTTGACACTGGCCACGACGTTGTAGGCCGCCACCCCCATGTTGAGCAAGCGCGTGAGCGTGGCCGGCGCGTCGTTGGTGTGCAAGGTGGAGAGCACCAAGTGGCCTGTTTGTGCGGCCTTGATCGCGACATCGGCGGTTTCCATGTCGCGGATTTCACCGACCATCAGCACATCGGGGTCTTGGCGCAAAAAGGCGCGCAGGGCGGTGGCAAACGTGAGCCCTGCTTTGTCGTGCACTTGAAGTTGGTTGATGCCGTGGACGTGCATCTCGCAGGGGTCTTCTGCGGTGGCGATGTTCACGTGGGGCAGGTTTATTTTGTCTAAACAGGCGTACAAAGTGACGGTTTTCCCCGAGCCTGTGGGGCCGGTGACCAACACCATGCCTTGAGGGCGTGACAAGGCATGAAGCACATCGCCTTGCTCCCGCAGCTCCATGCCCAACTCGTCCAATTGGCGGTGCACGGGGGTGTTGGGCAGCAAACGGACCACCAACTTTTCACCGAACACCGTGGGTAAGCTGCTGACGCGTCCGTGCACCCGTTCGCCATTGAGGTGAAACTCAACCCGACCGTCTTGCGGCAAGCGCTTTTCGGCGATGTCCAGGCGGGCCAAGACCTTCAGGCGCGAGGCCAAGCCATCGCGCAGCTCCAATGGGACTGAGCACATTTCGTGCAAGTGACCGTCGATGCGCCAGCGTACCCGGACGTGGCGTTCGTAGGGTTCGATGTGCAGGTCGGAAGCCCGCATGCGGTGGGCTTTGCTTATCAGCTCGTGCAAGAGTTTGACGACGGGCACGTCCTCGATGGCGCGCTCTTCTGGGGTGAGGGCGTGCGCAAAGGGGGCCTCGCCGTCGGCGGCTGGTGTGTTGGGTATTTGCCATTCCCAGCGCTGTTGCCAGCGTTGCAGGTCGCGCTCGAGTTGGTCGTGTGCCGCCACCCACCACCGAGCAGGACGCTCGAGTTGCGCTTGGGCTTGCGCCATCACCGCGGTGTCGGTCGGATCGGCTGTGGCGATGTGGTGCGTGCCATCGTCCGATCGCCAAGCCAGCAACTGGTGTTCGATACAAAAAACCGGTGACCAGAGGTCGAGCTCGCAATGCTCAATGTCAACGCCGCTGTTTTCCAACAAGGGGTAGCCCAAGGTTTGTTTCAAGGCCTGAGCCAGCGCCAAAGGCGCCACGGCCGATAGGCTCAAGGCAGCGTGGACCCAAGTGAAACCCGTGCTGAAGGCCTGTTGGTTGACCCGGTCCAGGGTGGCCGAATCCAAATCGCCCCGATCCAGCAAGCATTGGATCAAGGCCAGATCGCAAGGGGATAGGCGGTTGGGCGCAAGTGGCGGTGGCATCGGCCCACTGTAGGGTGGGCCCTCAAAAAACCACAAGCCAGCTTCAAATCTGCGTTCGCTGTGGTGTGTACTGGTTCACGCAGACCCACGGGTGCTGCGGACAAAAGCCCACAGGCGTGAGCATTACACCGTGCGGTTTTGCAAACCCAAGGCGAGCTGCAACAAAGCTTGTTGGTGTGGGTTTTGGGGCAGGACCGAGAGGGCATCGACGGCCCTTTGCGCTTCATCCATGGCGGTTTGACGCGCTGCCGCCAGCGCACCGGTGCTCTGGATGATGCCTTGGATGGTGGCCAGATGCGTCATGTCACCCGCTTCGATGGCGTGACGAATCAAGGCTTGCTGCTCTGCAGAGGCCACGCGCAAGGCGCCAATGATGGGCAGGGTGACTTTGCCCTCGCGCAGATCGTCGCCCAAGTTCTTGCCCAAGGTTTCGGCATCGCCTTCGTAATCGAGCACGTCGTCGATGATTTGAAACGCGCAGCCCAAGGCTTGGCCGTAGGTCGCGCAAGCGGCTTCGGTGGCCGCGTCGCTGCCCGCCAAGATCGGCGCCAAGCGGGCACTGGCCTCGAACAGCTTGGCCGTTTTGGAGCGGATCACGCGCATGTAGGTGGCTTCGTCGAGCGAGGCATCGTGCATGTTCATGAGTTGCAAGACTTCGCCTTCGGCGATCACATTGGTGGCCTCCGAGAGGACCTCCATGACGCGCATGTCGCCCACGTCGACCATCATTTGGAAGGCTCGCGAGTACAAAAAGTCACCCACCAAGACGCTGGCGGCGTTGCCGAATTGTTGATTGGCGGTGGAGCGGCCGCGTCGCAGCGTGGACTCGTCCACCACATCGTCGTGCAAGAGCGTAGCGGTGTGTATGAATTCCACCACGGCGGCCAAAGTGTGGCGGCGCGGGGAGGTGTCGCCCAAAGCGCCACTGACGAGCAGCAACAGGGCGGGTCGCAGGCGCTTGCCCCCCGCCGCGATGATGTACTGCGCCACCTCACTGACCAACGGCACCTCGGAGCTCAGGCGCTGGGCGATGACGCGGTCCACCGCCAGCATGTCGGTTTGGATGATGTCCAGCGGTTGGGGGGAGCGGTTGGGGTGGGTCAAAATCGGCTGCTGGCGAGGGGTTTATGGCGAATTATAGGAATCTTGCCCCGGGTTTGCCGTGCCAAGGCTTGATTATCTGTGCCGACGCATGCTAAAATCTTGAGTTCAGCGGACTTCGGTCGGCTGAAATTCACGTGAAATTTTTCAAGAGGTTCATATGTACGCGGTCATAAAAACCGGTGGCAAACAGTATCGTGTTGCTGCTGGCGAAAAAATTAAAGTAGAACAGATTGCTGCGGAAGTGGGCCAGGAAATCGTGATTGACCAAGTGTTGGCTGTCGGTAACGGCGCTGAACTCAAGGTTGGCACGCCCCTGGTGTCCGGCGCAACAGTTACTGTCACGGTCCTGTCCCATGGTCGTCACGACAAGGTTCGCATCTTCAAGATGCGCCGTCGTAAGCACTACCAGAAGCGCCAAGGCCACCGTCAAAATTACACTGAGTTGCAGATCTCTGCAATTGCAGGCTAAGGAGTTTAAATACCATGGCACAGAAAAAAGGCGGCGGCTCAACGCGAAACGGGCGCGATTCCAAGCCCAAGATGCTCGGCGTGAAAAAGTTTGGTGGTGAACTGGTCAGCGCCGGTGCCATCATCGTTCGCCAGCGTGGCACGAAGTTCCACCCCGGCACCAACACGGGCTTGGGCAAAGATCACACGATTTTTGCCACCGTGGACGGCCATGTGAACTTCGCCGTCAAAGGCGAACTCAACCGCCAGTACGTCAGCATCACCCCCGTGTGATGGTCACGGCGTTGCGCCCCTGTTTGCTCGGGGGTGTTCAGCGCGGCGGCTGAGCGATCCAGCTCTCAAGCAAAAGGCCCGCGCAGCGGGCCTTTTGTGTTTTTCTTCAGAGGAAGCGTGTCATGAAGTTTGTGGACGAAGCCACGATTGAAGTCGCTGCGGGCGATGGGGGCAATGGCTGCGCTTCCTTCCGGCACGAAAAATACAAAGAATTCGGCGGCCCCGACGGTGGCGACGGCGGACGGGGCGGTCACGTCTATGGTCTGGTGGACGACAACCTCAACACACTGGTCGATTTTCGCTACACCCGGCGCTTCGACGCACAACGGGGTGAACATGGTAAGGGTTCGGACATGTTTGGCGTCAAAGGCGATGACATCGTCTTGAAATTGCCCGTGGGCACCATCGTGGCCGATGCCGAGACCGGTGAGGTCTTGTTTGAACTCTTGAAAGCCGGCGAACAGATTTTGCTGGCCAAGGGGGGTGATGGTGGCTTTGGCAACATGCACTACAAAAGCTCGACCAACCGCGCACCTCGCCAAAAAACACCGGGCTGGCCCGGTGAGCGCCGCACGCTCAAACTCGAGCTCAAGGTCTTGGCCGATGTGGGTCTGCTGGGCATGCCCAACGCGGGCAAGTCCACACTGATCGCCGCCATTTCCAACGCGCGCCCCAAAATCGCCGATTACCCCTTCACCACCTTGCACCCCAATTTGGGTGTGGTGCGCGTGGGCCCCGAGAAAAGCTTTGTCGTGGCCGACGTGCCCGGCTTGATCGAAGGCGCTTCGGAAGGCGCCGGCTTGGGCCACCAGTTTTTGCGCCACCTGCAGCGCACCCGCGTGCTCTTGCATTTGGTGGACATGGCCCCGTTTGACGATGCCGTTGACCCCGTGGCGCAGGCCAAAGCCATTGCTTTGGAATTGAAAAAATTCGACCCAGCGCTCTACGACAAGCCGCGTTGGTTGGTGCTCAACAAGCTCGACATGGTCCCCACCGACGAGCGCGAGGCCTTGGTCAAAGACACCGTCAAGCGCCTGCGCTACAAAGGCCCGGTGTTTGAAATTTCCGCGCTCACGCGCGAGGGCTGCGAGCGCTTGGTGCAAACCGTCTACCAACATTTGGCGGCCGTGCACCAAGCGGCCAAGCCCGTGGTCGTCGACCCCCGTTTTGCCGAAGGCAAACCCCAATCAACCTGAAACGCATTGCACGATGGCCGAACACAACGCCCTTCACACACCGGTGGTCAAAAACGCCCAACGCATCGTCGTCAAAGTGGGTTCGAGTTTGGTGACCAACGAAGGCCGCGGCCTGGACGAACAAGCCATTGCCCAATGGAGCGAGCAATTGGCCGCATTGGTGGCCCAAGGCCGAGAGCTGATCATGGTCAGCAGCGGTGCGGTGGCCGAGGGCATGAAGCGTTTGGGCTGGACCACCCGGCCCAAAGAAATCCACGAACTCCAAGCCGCCGCTGCCGTGGGGCAAATGGGCTTGGTGCAGATGTACGAAACCAAGTTGCGCGCCTGTGGCGTGGGCAGTGCCCAAGTGTTGCTCACGCACGCCGATTTGGCCGACCGGGAGCGCTACCTCAATGCCCGCTCCACCTTGCTGACCTTGCTCAGCTTGGGCGTGGTGCCGGTGATCAACGAAAACGACACGGTGGTCAACGACGAAATCAAATTCGGCGACAACGACACCTTGGGCGCCTTGGTGGCCAATTTGGTCGAGGCCGATGTGCTCATCATCTTGACCGATCAGCCCGGTTTGTACAGCGAAGACCCACGCAAAAACCCCAACGCCCGATTCATTCACGAGGCGCGCGCGGGCGATCCAGCCTTGGAGACCATGGCCGGTGGCGCCGGTTCGGGCATCGGCAAGGGCGGCATGATCACCAAAATTTTGGCCGCCAAGCGCGCCGCGGGTTCTGGGGCTTCGACCGTCATCGCTTGGGGGCGCGAGCCCCGGGTGCTCGAGCGCTTGTGCGTGGGTGAGGCCATTGGCACTTGTTTGGTGGCGCAAACCGCCAAGAGCCAAGCGCGTAAGCGTTGGATGTCGGACCACCTGCAGATGCGCGGTGCGGTCTGGGTCGATGCCGGTGCAGTGCCCAAGTTGGTGGGGGAGGGCAAAAGCCTCTTGCCGGTGGGCATGACGGCGGTGCACGGCGAGTTTTCTCGCGGCGACGTGATCGCCGTGTGTGGCCCGGATGGCCAAGAAGTGGCCCGAGGCTTGGCCAATTACGGCAGCACCGAGGCGCGCCTGATTTGCCGCAAGGGCTCCAGCGACTTCGAGCGTTTGTTGGGTTACGTGGGTGAGCCCGAGATGATCCACCGCGACAATTTGGTGCTGACGCGGGGCTGAGCGCCTCAGTCGGGGCGTTGGGCGTCAACGTCCGGTTGGGACGGGTCTGGGTCGTAGGTCGCGCCCGGGGGCAGTTCCATCCCCAAGGGGGCTTGCCATTCACCGGAGCTGCGGGGTGGTGTGCGCATGGATCGGACCCTTGGTTCTGTTCGGGGCAGAAAACGCGACAGTTCGGTCAGTGCCATCTCGTAGACGCCACGTTTGAACTCGATCACCACGTCCAGCGGCACCCAGTAATCGTTCCAACGCCAGGCGTCGAATTCGGGGTGGCTCGTGGCACGCAGGTTCAGCTGCCAGTCCTGCGCTTCTAAGCGCAACAAATACCAAATTTGTTTCTGGCCTTTGTAATGACCGCGGACATCCCGGCGGATGAACCGGTCCGGCACCTCATAGCGCAACCAGTCCCGCGTTCGGGCCACGATGCTCACGTGTTCGGGTTTGAGCCCGACCTCTTCGTGAAGCTCTCGAAACATCGCCTGTTCGGGGGTTTCGCCCCGGTCGATGCCGCCCTGCGGGAATTGCCAAGAGTGGGAGCGGATGCGTTTGCCCCAAAACACTTGGTTCTTCTGGTTGAGCAGAATGATGCCGACATTGGGCCTGAAGCCTTCTCTGTCAAGCATAATCAACCTCAAATTTTTTAAACTGTGACCATTATGCATGGGTTGTGCACCATTGCAGCATGGGCACGATCACCTAGAACGACCCCAGCATGAAAGCGTCCCAATTCCTGATTTCCACCCTGCGTGAAGCCCCGGCCGATGCCGAGGTGGTGAGCCACCAACTGATGACCCGCGCGGGCATGATCAAAAAACTCGGTGCGGGTGTCTACAACTACATGCCCATGGGCTTGCGGGTGATCCGCAAGGTCGAGGCCATCGTGCGCGAG
>DAISXI010000072.1:0-10382 GCA_036825935.1 Hydrogenophaga sp. | reverse complement strand
ACTTCGTCAGCCGCAAGCTCTACCCCAACGTGGACTTCTACTCTGGCATCGTGCAGCGCGCCATCGGCATTCCCGTGAACCTGTTCACCGGCATCTTCGCCTTGGCCCGCACCGTGGGCTGGATCGCCCAGTTGAACGAAATGATCAGCGACCCCGAGTACAAAATCGGCCGCCCCCGCCAGCTCTTCACCGGCTCCCCACGCCGCGACGTTCAGCGTTGATTCGCTGCTCGCTCGCAAAAGCCCGCTTCGGCGGGCTTTTTTGCGCCTGAGCGCATAAAATAGTGGGCTGCATTCAAGGAAAGCACATGCCACGCACGCTTTACGACAAAATTTGGGACGAACACGTCGTCCACACCGAAGAAGACGGCACCGCCGTGCTCTACATCGATCGCCACCTGGTGCACGAAGTTACCAGTCCCCAGGCGTTCGAAGGCCTGCGCCAAGCCGGGCGCAAGGTTTGGCGCGTGAGCTCCATCGTGGCCACCGCCGACCACAACACGCCCACCACTGGCTGGGAGCTGGGCTACGACGGCATCACCGACCCGATCAGCAAAGAACAAATCACCACCCTCAACGACAACATCGCCGAGTTCGGTGCCGCCGCCTTCTTCCCCTTCATGTCCAAGCGCCAAGGCATTGTGCACGTCATGGGCCCAGAGAACGGCGCCACCCTGCCCGGCATGACCGTGGTCTGCGGTGACTCGCACACCTCCACGCATGGTGCGTTTGGTGCACTGGCCCACGGCATCGGCACCTCCGAGGTCGAGCACGTCATGGCCACGCAAACGCTCTTGGCCAAAAAAGCCAAGAACATGCTCATCAAAGTCGAAGGCACGCTGGCCAAAGGCGTGACTGGCAAAGACGTGGTGCTGGCCATCATCGGCAAAATCGGCACCGCCGGTGGCACAGGCTACACCATCGAGTTCGCGGGCTCGGCCATTCGCAGCCTGAGCATGGAAGCGCGCATGTCGGTGTGCAACATGGCCATTGAAGGCGGCGCACGCGCGGGCTTGGTGGCGGTGGACGACAAAACCATTGATTACGTCAAAGGCCGCCCCCTGTCGCCCACCGGCGTGGAGTGGGACCAAGCCGTCACCTACTGGAAGACGCTGCAGTCCGACCCCGACGCCCACTTCGACGCCGTCGTGGAGTTGAAGGCCGAGGACATCTTGCCGCAAGTCACCTGGGGCACATCGCCCGAAATGGTGCTCGACATCAACGGCAGCGTGCCCGACCCCGATAAAGAAAAAGACCCAAACAAACGCGGCGCCATCGAACGCGCCCTGACCTACATGGCGCTGCAACCCGGCAAGCCTTTGGCCGATATTTTTGTCGACAAGGTCTTCATCGGTTCGTGCACCAACAGCCGCATCGAAGACATGCGCGAAGCCGCCGCCGTGGTGAAAAAACTCGGCCAAAAAGTGGCCAAAAACATCAAGCTGGCCATGGTCGTGCCCGGCTCGGGCTTGGTCAAAGAACAGGCCGAGCGCGAAGGCCTGCACGAGATCTTCAAAGCTGCGGGCTTTGAATGGCGCGAACCCGGCTGCTCGATGTGCCTGGCCATGAACGCCGACCGTTTGGAGCCCGGCGAGCGCTGCGCCTCTACCAGCAACCGAAACTTCGAAGGCCGCCAAGGCGCCGGTGGCCGCACCCATTTGGTCAGCCCCGCCATGGCCGCCGCGGCCGCCATTCATGGCCACTTTGTGGACATCCGCCAGTTCGCTTAAAGAGCCCAACCACCATGCAGAAATTCAACGTGCACCAAGGCCTTGTGGCCCCCATGGACCGCGAGAACGTCGACACCGACGCCATCATTCCTAAGCAGTTTTTAAAGTCCATACGCAAAACCGGCTTTGGCCCCAACCTGTTCGATGAGTGGCGCTACCTCGACCAACCCGGTCAGCCCGGCGTGCCCGAGAGCCAACGCAAACCCAACCCCGACTTCGTGCTCAACCAGCCGCGATTCAAAGGCGCCTCGGTCTTGCTGGCGCGCAAGAACTTTGGCTGCGGCTCCAGCCGCGAACACGCCCCTTGGGCGATCGACCAATACGGCTTTCGCTGCGTGATCGCGCCCAGCTTTGCCGACATCTTCTTCAACAACTGCTTCAAAAACGGCCTGCTGCCCATCGTCTTGCCCGAAACCACGGTGGACTCTTTGTTCAACGAAGTCGCCGCCTTTCCCGGCTATGGCTTGACCATCGACTTGGAGCGCCAAGCCATCGTGCGCCCGCAAGGCGAAGAAATCCCCTTCGAGGTCAACGCGTTTCGCAAGTACTGCTTGATCAACGGCTTCGACGACATCGGCCTGACCCTGCGCCACAAAGACAAAATCGCCGCCTTCGAAGCCCAGCGCTTGGCCGCCAAGCCTTGGTTGGCTCACACGATGTAAATGGGGTAATGTTTTGATTAATTGGGGTATTTAAGCAAAAAAATACCCCAATTTTGATAAGATTGCCCCATTCCTTCACTTATCGAATGGGGCTTGCGTGCAGTCGCTATCACCTAATCATTTGGCCGGCTTACGCTTCAATGCCAAACAATTGGCGACACTTCGGGCCCTGGGTGAATACCGAGGTAAGCAATTGCTGTTTATCGAGCAGTCACCTGAGGTTTTGAGCGATCTGAGGCAAGTTGCTGTCGTCGAATCCACCGAATCATCCAACCGACTAGAAGGTGTGGTTGTGGCGGCTCACCGCCTTAAATCGCTGGTGCTCAAGAACGCAACGCCTCAAAGCCGATCCGAGCAAGAGGTGGCCGGCTACCGTGACGCCTTGGGCTTGATCCACGAAAACGGCGAGGAAATGCCATTTTCAGAAGGCATGTTGCTGCAACTGCACAGCATGCTTTACCGGTACATGCCCCAGCCGGGCGGGCACTGGAAAGCAAGCAATAACGACATTGTTGAGCGCCACCCCGATGGCAGCTCGCGCATTCGCTTCAGGCCCGTGACCGCGCATCTCACGCCCATGGCGATGGCCGACTTGATCACACGCTACAAAACAGCACTGGACCAAGATTTGGCCGACCCATTGGTGCTGGTGCCGCTGGTCGTCCTGGACTTTTTGTGCATTCACCCTTTTACAGATGGCAACGGCCGCATGGCACGCCTGCTGACCCTTCAGCTGCTCTACCACTTTGATTACGCCGTGGGCCGCTTCATCAGCTTAGAGCGCATCTTCGAAGAGTCGAAAGAGAGCTACTACGAAACTCTAGAGGCCAGCTCTCAAGGCTGGCATGAAGGCGAACACAACATTGCCCCTTGGCTGGATTATTTCTGGGGCGCGCTGCTGCGAGCCTACAAGGAGTTCGAAGAACGTGTGGGCACCATCGAGCGTGGACGCGGTGCCAAAGGCGACCGTGTGCGTGCAGAAATACTCAAGCGCCAACTGCCCTTCTCCATCACCGACATCGAAGAAGCCTGTCCCGGCATCAGCCGTGACACGGTTAGGTTGGTGCTGCGCACGATGAAAACAGAAGGATTGATCTCACCGATGGGCAAAGGCAGAGGTGCCAAATGGATGCAGACAGGGAATAGCGCATGAAACCAGAAGCGAAAGCACGCCAGCAAATTGACTTGAAACTGCAGCAGGCAGGCTGGGTCACTCAAGACATGAAGGAGCTCAACCTCGGTGCGGGATTTGGCGTGGCGGTACGCGAATACCCCACCGACACTGGACCGGCAGATTACGTTCTGTTTGTCAACCGCAATGCTGCAGCAAGAGATCATTGAGCATTTGGAAGCTGCCTTGTCCTCCTTCAGGGATGTGTCGATTGGGCTGCATAGCAAATAAACCCGCAAAACAGTTCAAGAACCACGGAATCAAATTTAAGAAGTCTTTAATTGGAGCGATGGCTACTAAAGACTGCTTGCATATGGCGTAACCAAGGGCAGCGCCATCTGCACCCCCTAAAATACGCTTTAGCTTTTTATATTTATTGCGGGCACGGCTCGCAACGCACACCATGAAAATCGCAGTCCTCCCCGGTGATGGCATCGGCACCGAAATCGTCGCCGAAGCTGTCAAAGTCCTGAACACGCTCGACCTGAAGTTCGAGATGGAAACCGCCCTGGTCGGCGGCGCGGCTTACGACGCCTTTGGCCACCCCCTGCCTGAAGCCACGCTTAAGCTGGCCATGGACAGTGATGCCGTGCTGTTTGGTGCAGTGGGCGACTGGAAGTACGACAAGCTCGACCGCCCACTGCGCCCCGAGCAAGCGATTTTGGGCCTGCGCAAACACATGGGCCTGTTCGCCAACTTCCGTCCTGCGATTTGCTATGAGCAGTTGGTCGGCTCGTCCAGCCTCAAGCCCGAGCTGATCGCGGGCTTGGACATCTTGATCATCCGCGAGCTCACCGGCGACATTTACTTCGGCCAGCCGCGCGGCCGCCGTGTGGCCACCGACGGGCACTTCCCCGGCGCTGAAGAGGCCTTCGACACCATGCGCTACAGCAAGCCCGAGATCGAGCGCATCGCCCACGTGGCTTTTCAGGCCGCTCGCAAGCGCAACAAAAAAGTCACCAGCGTGGACAAGGCCAACGTGCTCGAGACCTTCCAGTTCTGGAAAGACGTGGTCACCGAAGTGCACGCGCAATACCCCGACGTGGAGCTGCAGCACATGTACGTGGACAACGCGGCCATGCAGTTGGTCAAAGCGCCCAAGGCCTTTGACGTGGTGGTCACCGGCAATATGTTCGGCGACATCCTGAGCGATGAAGCCTCGATGCTGACCGGCTCCATCGGCATGTTGCCCTCGGCCAGCTTGAACACGAAAAACCAAGGTCTGTACGAACCCAGCCACGGCAGCGCTCCCGACATCGCCGGCAAAGGCGTGGCCAACCCACTGGCCACCATCCTGAGTGCGGCCATGATGCTGCGCTTCAGCCTGAACCAAGAAGCCGCCGCTCAGCGCATCGAAGCGGCGGTGCAAAAGGTCTTGGCCCAAGGCCTGCGCACGCCCGATATCTTCAGCGAAGGCACGACCAGGGTCGGCACCGCGCAGATGGGCGATGCGGTGGTCCGGGCGCTGGGCTGAGCCCCAAAGGATGCTGTCAGGAAGCCCTCAGGCAGCATCCATTACAATTTCTGCCATGTTCCACGCCCACCTGTTCTCCCTGAACCAGATCACTGCCGCTGCAGTGGCTGCTGGCGCGCGTGCAACTTCCACAAAAACCACGACCATTAAGGGCTGATCCAGCCTGGTTCGTCGTGCGCCCCCCGGCCAGACGAGCCGGGCAAACAGTCTGGTCTGACACTGTTTTAAAAACTGAAAGGGCGTTGAAATGAGCAAGTTAGTAGGTTTGGTCGGCTGGCGCGGCATGGTCGGCTCGGTTCTGATGGACCGCATGATTCAGGAAAAAGACTTTGACCTGATCGAGCCCCTGTTCTTCTCCACGTCCAACTCGGGTGGCAAAGCCCCCTCGATGGCCAAGAACGAAACCACACTGCAAGACGCCTTCAACATCGAGCAGCTCAAGCGCTGCGAAATCATCATCACGGCCCAAGGTGGCGACTACACCTCCGAAGTCTTCCCCAAGCTGCGTGCGGCGGGCTGGAACGGCCACTGGATCGACGCGGCTTCGACCCTGCGCATGGAAAAAGACGCCGTGATCATCTTGGATCCGGTCAACATGCCCGTCATCAAAAACGCCCTGGCCCAAGGCGGCAAGAACTGGGTGGGCGGCAACTGCACAGTCTCCTGTATGTTGATGGGAGTGGGCGCCCTCTACAAAGCCGGTTTGGTTGAGTGGATGAGCACCCAGACTTACCAAGCGGCATCCGGTGGCGGCGCACAACACATGCGCGAGCTGCTGACCCAATACGGCACCCTGAACGCCGAAGTCAAAGCCCTGCTGGACGACCCCAAGAGCGCCATTTTGGAAATCGACCGCTTGGTCGTGGCCAAGCAACGCGCCCTGACCGCCAACGAGACCGCCAACTTTGGCGTGCCCTTGGGCGGCTCGCTGATCCCCTGGATCGACAAGGACCTCGGTATCGGCAAAAACCGGGATGAACCCGGTTGGGGCACGTCCAAAGAAGAATGGAAAGGCATGGCCGAGACCAACAAGATCTTGGGGCTCGGCGAGGCGTTTAACTCGGCTGCCATCCCCGTGGACGGTTTCTGCGTGCGTGTGGGTGCCATGCGCTGCCACAGCCAGGCCCTGACCTTCAAGCTCAAAAAAGACGTGCCCGTGGCCGACATCGAAGCCATGATCGCCGCCGACAACGGGTGGGTCAAACTGGTGCCCAACACCCGCGAAGCCACCATCCAAGACCTGACCCCTGTGGCCGTGACCGGCACCATGACCATCCCTGTGGGCCGTGTGCGCAAGCTGGCCATGGGCCCCGAGTACGTGGGTGCCTTCACCATTGGCGACCAACTGCTGTGGGGCGCGGCCGAACCGCTGCGCCGCATGCTGCGCGTTCTTTTGCAAGCCTGAACCCACTGGGGCTGAGAAGTTCAAGACTTACTTCAAAATACCTCACACAATGCTTTACCATTTGGTCAGTTGTCATTTCTAGAGGTTCCTGTGTTCTCTCAGCCCCAACGCTCACCCGCCCAAACCCCATCCCATCGCACTTTGCAACGCTGGGCGCTCACCGCCACGCTGTTGGGCACCATCGCACTGGCGCCTCTGTCGGCATGGTCACTCACCTTGGGTGGTATGCGGGTTCAATCTGCATTGGGCGAACCGCTTCGCGCCCAACTCAGCTTGGGTCAACTCACCCCCGAAGAACTCAGCAGCATCAACGCGGGTTTTGCTCCGGCCGCGGTTTACCAAGCGGCGGGCATCACGGTCAACCCCATCCTGCAGACCGTGCAGCTCAGCGTTGACGCCAGTGAACCATCGAACGTCGTGGTCAACCTGACCAGCTCCAGCCCCATCAGCGAGCCCTTCTTGGACATGTTGCTCGAAATCAAATGGGCCTCGGGCAAGGTCGTTCGCGACTACACCTTGTTGTTCAACCCCTCGACAGCGGTCGCGCCCACGGTGAGCACCGAACCCGTGATCGCCACAGCGCCTGCCGTAAGCGATCCTGCGGTTGCGTTGCCAGCGGCTACCGTGGTTGAGCCGAACACCGCCGCCGGCCCCGTGGTCGATGCAGCCCCTGCAGCCCCAACGCCCGCGGCCGCAACCCCTGCTGCACCCGAGCCGGCCCCAGCCGTGGCCGCCGCTGAACCTGCACCAACACCAGCGCCGGCCCCAGCGCCCGAACCCGCGGCTCAAGCAGCCCCCGTGGCGGCGGAAGCCACACGAACGGCCCCACAGCGCCTGCGCGTGGTGCGTGGCGACACCGCCGCCGCCTTGGCTCAAGCCAATCTGCCATCTGGGGTTTCCTTGGATCAAATGCTCCAAGCCTTGCTGGCCGCCAACCCCAGTGCTTTTGTGGACAACAACGTCAACCGTTTGAAGTCCGACGTGCAACTGACCGTCCCCACCGCCCAGGAAGCACAGGCCATCGACCCCGCTCAAGCCCGTCGATTGGTGATCGCCCAAAGCAAAGACTTCAATGCTTACCGCCGTGGTTTGGCCGCCAATGCGCCCACCCCAGCGGTGAGCCCGGCAGCCCAAGTGGCGACAGGCAACATCGAGACACAGGTACAAGACAAAGCCGCGTCAGCGCCTGTCCCCGACCAACTGACCTTGTCCAAGGGCTCGGTGGCCGCCGGCGCCAAGGCCGAAGCCCAAATAGCGGCGGCCAAGCAGGCCCAAGATGAGCAAGCCCAGCAAGCGGATCTGAAGCGCAACATCGACGAACTCAAAGCCTTGGCAGAAGCCACTCCCGGCACCACCGCTCAGGGCACGGCCCCCGCCGACAGCGGCAGCGCCCCCACGGTGTCCCCTGCACCCGAAGCCCCCGTCCCAACCCCAGAACCCGCACAGACACCCCCACCCGCCAGCGCCATTGAACAACTGATGGCCCAGCCTTGGACCCTGCCCGCGGCCTTTGGCTTGCTGGCCGTGCTCATCGGTTTGGGCATCAGCCGCGTGAGCCGCCGCCAACGCCGCGCACCCGCTGAGGCTCCTCTGGCCAACGCCCCCAGCCTCGCGGCCAACGACGACAGCTTGTCCCCAACGCCAGCCAATGGACTGAACTTCAACCTCGATGACATCAACCTCGACCTGACTCCCGCCAATGCACAAGCGAACGAATCCGAAGGCGCCAACTCCGAAGCCCTGTTCACCAAGTTCGAGCTGGCCAAAGAGTTCTTGTCATTGGGCGACCGCGTGGCGGCCAAGGCCTTGGCCGAAGAGGTGCAGGCCGACGCCACCGGCTTGCTCAAGCGCCGAGCTGAGCTGTTCTTGGCCGATCTGGGCTGATCCGTTTGCGCATCGCTCTGGGCGTCAGCTACAACGGTCAAGACTTTGAGGGCTGGCAAAGCCAAGCCAGCGGCAAGACCGTTCAAGACGCCTTGGAATCGGCCCTGAGCCGCTTCATCGATCAAGGCCCGGTGTCCACCACCTGCGCGGGGCGCACCGATGCCGGTGTGCACGGCCTGATGCAGGTGGTGCACTTCGACACCGAGGTCGAACGCGCCGAATCCTCTTGGGTGCGCGGCACCAACACCTACCTGCCGGACAGCGTGGCCATCCAATGGGCGCGCACCGTGCCCGACACCTTCCACGCCCGTTTTGACGCGCGCCGTCGGCGCTACGCCTACGTGCTCTTGTCTTCGCCGGTGCGCCCAAGCATAGAGGCCGGGCGCGTGGGCTGGGTGTTTCGCCCCTTGTCTTTGCCGGCCATGCAGGCCGGTGCCGCGTATTTGCTGGGCGAGCACGACTTCACCTCGTTTCGGGCCTCGCAATGCCAAGCCAAGTCGCCCATCAAACACATGGTGCGCATCGACATCCGTCAGCGTGGTCCCTATTGGCATTTCGAGTTCGAAGCCAACGCGTTTTTGCACCACATGATCCGCAACATCATGGGCTGCTTGATCGCCATCGGTACCGAGCAACAGCCCCCCGACTGGATGACCACGGTGCTGCAAGCGCGCGACCGCGACGCCGCCGCGCCCACCTTCTCCCCCGATGGCCTGTACTTTTTGGGGCCGGTTTACGATGAGGGTCTGAACCTGCCTACCCAAACCGCAGCTTTCGACTGGCTGCCCCGTTAAGACCCACCATGCTGCAACGCACCCGAATCAAAATGTGCGGCCTCACCCGAGAGGCCGATGTGGACGCGGCCGTGTACGCCGGGGCCGACGCCATCGGTTTTGTCCTCTACCCGCCCAGCCCACGGTTCGTGGACATGGCCAGAGCCGCCGCCTTGGCCCAGCGCCTGCCGGCCTTCGTGACGCCGGTGCTGCTGTTCGTCAACGCCTCGGCCGCCGAAGTCGCCCGAGCCGTGGCCGCGGTGCCCAACGCCTTGTTGCAATTCCATGGGGACGAAAGCCCCGCCGACTGCCAAATGACTGGGCGGCCCTACCTCAAAGCGGCCCGAATTCCCCCCGGTGCGGCCGGGTCGGGCTTTGATCTCTTAAAATACGCCCAAGACCACGCCGCGGCCCAAGCCGTGTTGCTCGACGCGCATGTCGAAGGCTTTGGCGGCGGGGGTCAATCTTTTGACTGGACGGCATTCAATTGGTCACATCCGCTTCTAAACGCCAGCTCTCGCCTCGTTTTGTCTGGTGGACTCACGCCTGCAAACGTGACCGATGGCATACGTCGGGTTCGGCCCTGGGCCGTTGACGTGAGTTCGGGCATCGAGGCGCACAGCACCGATGGCCAAGCCCTCAAAGGCGTCAAAGACCCCAGCCGGATGAGCGCATTCGTGGCCGCCGTGCGTGCGGCCGACGCCTCCCCCCTTCGTCCCGCCTAAGACCGGCGCCCGATCAGGGCCTGGCCCCTGAGGCCCCATTTTGCAAAGCACCCCATGAGCACTTACCAACAACCCGACGTCCGCGGCCATTTCGGCATTTACGGTGGCAGTTTTGTCAGTGAGACACTCACCCACGCGATCGAAGAACTCAAAGACGCGTACGCCAAGTACCAACACGACCCACAGTTCATCGCCGAATTCAAATCCGAATTGGCGCACTTCGTGGGCCGCCCTTCGCCCATCTACCACGCCGCGCGCATGAGCCGCGAGACCGGTGGCGCGCAGATCTTCTTAAAACGCGAAGACCTCAACCACACCGGCGCACACAAGATCAACAACACCATCGGCCAGGCCATGCTGGCCAAGCGCATGGGCAAGCCGCGCATCATCGCCGAGACCGGCGCGGGGCAGCACGGCGTGGCCACCGCCACCATCTGTGCGCGCTACGGCTTGGAGTGTGTGGTCTACATGGGCAGCGAAGACGTCAAGCGCCAAAGCCCCAATGTCTACCGCATGAAGCTCTTGGGCGCCACCGTGGTGCCGGTCGAGTCGGGCAGCA
>DAISXI010000071.1:0-10539 GCA_036825935.1 Hydrogenophaga sp. | reverse complement strand
TGCTCGACGCGCTGATGACCCGCCAAGGCGCGGTCAGCCAACAAAGCTCTGGGCGAAGCGGCCAAACCCGCGCAGGTTCGCAGCGCGGCCGCCCCCTGCCTCCGCGCCCGGGCCGCCCCGGCGGTCAGGCACGCCTGCATGTGCTGGCCACCTTGCGCGCCGCCGCGCCCAAGCAGCGTTTGCGGCAAGCGCACAGCGCTGGCCGCGTCGCCATCCGCGCCGAAGACTTCCACATCCAGCGCTACCAGCAGCGCGCCTCCAGCTGTCTGATTCTGGCGCTCGACGCCTCAGGATCCGCCGCACTCCAGCGCTTGGCCGAAGCCAAAGGCGCGGTCGAGTTGTTGTTGCAGCAGTCCTATGCCCGC
The DNA here is from genome assembly GCA_036825935.1 of Hydrogenophaga sp. Classification (GTDB taxonomy): domain Bacteria; phylum Pseudomonadota; class Gammaproteobacteria; order Burkholderiales; family Burkholderiaceae_C; genus Hydrogenophaga. Next base: position 10,174 of record DAISXI010000071.1, on the reverse strand, counting down.
CGCGACAGCGTGTGCATCGTGGCCTTTCGGGGCGCGCAGGCGCAGCTGCTGCTGCCCATGACCCGATCGCTGGTACGCGCCAAACGTGCCATGACAGGCCTGCCCGGCGGCGGCGGCACGCCCTTGGCCCTGGCCCTCAAAATGGCCCACGAACAAGCGATGCAATTGCAGCGCCAAGGCGTCACGCCCATCCTGGTGGTGTTGAGCGACGGCCGCGCCAACGTGACGCTGCAAGGCCTGGGCGGCCGCGCCCAAGCGCAACTGGACGCGCAAAGCTGGGGCCAGCAGTGGCGCGCCAGCGGCCACCGCGCTTTGTGGATCGACACCTCGATGCAGCCCGACGCGCAAGCGCAGCAACTGGCCGCCACCATGGGCGCGAGCTACCTGCCCATGCCGCAGGTGCAGTCGCAGCGCATGGCCCACGCCATCGAGCGGGTGCGCAGCCCGCAGGCTTGATTCGTCATGTTTGACAGCTTCTACCCCGGCATGGCTTGGGCCGACCACCAAAGCACTTGGCCACATGCGCAGCACAGCCGCTTCGTGCAAGCGGGCGGCATCCAATGGCATGTGCAGCAAATGGGCCAAGGCCCCTGCTTGCTGCTCTTGCACGGCACCGGCTCGGGCAACTTCAGCTGGCGTGGCCTCATGCCCGCACTGGCCGAACACTTCACCGTGGTGGCGCCCGATCTGCCCGGCCACGCCTTCACCAGTCGGGGCCCCGAAGGCGCGTTGTCGCTGCCCGGCATGGCCGAGGGCCTGCGGGCTTTGATGCTGCAACTGCAACTCACGCCGCAGGTCATCGTCGGCCACTCGGCAGGTGCGGCGATTGCCGCGCACATGGCGCTGCACTTTGACAGCGCCTCGCGCAGCACCTTGATCGGCCTGAACCCCGCCTGGTTGCCCTTGCCAGGCGTGGCCTCTTGGCTTTTCGGCCCTGCCGCAAAACTAGCGGCACTCAATCCGCTCTCAGCCTGGGCCACCGCCAAGCTGGCGGCCAAACCCGGCGCGGTGGTCGAGTGGATCGCACGCACCGGCTCCACGCTCGACGCGCCAGGGATCGAGCTCTACACCCGCGTGCTGAGCGACTCGGGCCATGCGCACGGCGTGTTGTCGATGATGGCGGCTTGGGACCTCAAACCCTTGGCGCGACGCTTGCACGAGATCACCGCGCCTGTGTGCATGCTCATCGGCGATCAAGACCGAACAGTGCCGCCCGCGTTGTCTCTCCAAGCGTGCCAACGCTTGGCGCATGCTCAGGTCATCACGCAAACCGGATTGGGCCATTTGGCGCACGAAGAGGCGCCGCTGGGGACGGTGCAGCACATCCTGCGCTGCGTCCAGACCTCAATCGCTGCGCAACAAACGGGCCGGGTGCTTTAAGGCCTGCAAAGCGGCCTGGGCGTCGGTGAAGATCGCGTCTGCCCCCAAGGCTTGCGCCGTGATGGGGTTGGACAAAAACACCGGACCGCCCAAGACCACCTTGACTTGGGGGTTGCCCGATTGCTCGCGCAGGTGGGCAATCAGCGAAGGCAGGGACTGTAGCTGCGCCGCCAAGGCCACAGAAATGCCCACCACATCGAACCACTCGTGCGAGACCGCGCGCAGCAACTCGGATTCGGTCGATGAAATCTCCAAGACCACGTTGGCACCGGCTTTGCGGTAGAGGTCGGCCACGATGGTGAGCCCCAAGAAATGCTGGGAGCCCGGCGCACAGGCGAGCATGACGCTTTCCTGTTCGCCCTCGTTCAGGGCGGCGGTGGGCGTCTCGTAGCCCAGCCGGTAAATCATCTGGTGCATGATCGCCAGGCCACAGGTGACTTGGGTGAAATCGCACTCGTCTCGGTCCCACAACACCCCCAAATGGCGCGCAGCAGGGGTGATGAGTTCCATGAAGACCTGCGGGGGTGTGAGTCCGCGGTCCATCAGCCCGTCCACAAAGCGGTTGGCCTGGGCCGCATCGTTTTGCAAACACAGCTGGGTGAAGGCCAAGAACTCGGGTCGTTCGCCCAAGGGCCAATCCACCGACCAAGCCTGGGCGTTGGCCGAATCCATGGGCAAAACATTGAGCAAGCGGGGAATGATTTGGTTCTCAATCACCACATGCAAAGTCCCCTTGCAGTCCTGATCAAAAGCCCCCGAGGCCGGCCGGGCATTTGAGGAACCACCCGAAGCGTCAAACTCAGACATGCGCGTTCCTTGCAGTGTGAGCGTGCCACCCGTGGAAAGGGGTGGAAACCGGGACATGGGATCAGTCCAGCACAATAGCTTTGCGGTTCGCAACTGCCTGCGGATTCTTGAACGTTTGGGAAGTTCCCACAAGCAATGGAAACCCTAAGACGCCAGCGGACCCATCTCAGCGATACTGTGCCCTAAAAAATTCCGGGGAAGGGTCCGTTGAGGGCCACGGTCTGCCCATTCAGGGCCCAGGCGATGCTCACCCACACCAGGTAAGGCAGCAGCAACACGCTCGCCCAAGGCGACAAACGCCACACGCCCACGATCAGGGCGACGATGGACAGCCACAAAAACGCCACCTCCCACAGCGCCCAGTCGGGGCGTTGCAAGGCAAAGTACAGGGCACTCCACAGCACGTTCAACACGGCATTGACGCCGAACAAAAGCCAGACGCGCCAGCGCAACGCGGGCGTATCGGCCGAGCGCCAAGCCAGCCAAGCGCTGAAAGCGCACAAGGTGAAGATGGTGGTCCAAATCACGCCAAAGGCGGCGTCTGGGGGCTTCCATTCGGGGTGGCGCAGCGAAAAGTACCAGGGGCCCAAATCGGTCAAAGCCCCGCCCACGCCCGCGGTGCCGAAGCTCAGCACCAAGGCCACCCACAAAGAGGTCCAAGCAGTTGTTTTCATGGCCCCATTGTCACCAAGAATGGTCCCCGCCGGGAAACGGCGGTCCGCACGACCTCAGGTTCGCGCTAGGCCCAGCAGGTGGGCCATGTCCTTGAAGAAGATGCGCACATGGGCCATCGGGTCTTTGCGGGCCAGTTCCTTGTTCATGTAGGACTCAAACGTCAGGCGCTGCACGTCACGGTCTTCGCAGATCTTGACGAACTTTTCGCGGCGTTTGTCGTTTTGGTACCAGAAATACTGCATCACGCCCAAGATCCAGAACACACGGCCATGCTGCTTCATGAAGCTCTTGCGGCCTTGCTTCAGGCAGGCGCTGTTGCCGGTTTTGAGCGCCTCATGGGCGGCCTTGGCCACGCGCCGTGCGCAGTCCATGGCGTAGTAAATGCCTTCTCCCGACGAGGGTGCCACCACGCCTGCGGCGTCTCCAATCACCACCACGTCGCGGCCGTTGTCCCACTGGGGCAAGGGTTTGAGCGGGATGGGCGCGCCTTCGCGGCGCAGAGTCGGCGCGTGGGTCAGGCCCGCAATTTCACGCAAACGCGCCGTGGCGCTGCGCAGCGAATAACCTTTGTCGGCGCTGCCCATGCCCACGCTCATGGTTTTGCCGTGAGGGAAGACCCAGCCATAAAAGTCGGGCGAGACCTCGCCTTGGTAATACACGTCGCAACGCGCCGCGTCATAGCCGGGTTGACCCACGGGGGACTCGATGATCTCGTGGTACGCGAACACATACTTGGTTTTGTGCGCATTGGGAATGGCTTGACGCGCCACTTCCGAGCGGGCGCCGTCGGCGCCCACCACCATGCGGGTCGACACCTTGACCGTCTTGGCGTGTTCCAGTGCCGCGTGCTCTTTGGACGTGACCGGGGTGTAGTGCACCCACAATTGGCCGCTGTCGTCGTGCTGCAGCTTGTCAAAAATCGCCTGGCGACGCACCGCACCCGATTGGGCGGCGCGATCGCGCAAATACTCGTCGAACTCGTCGCGGTCCACCATGCCGACAAAGCCGTTGTCGATGGGAATATCGACCTGGTTGTCGGTGGGCGAGATCATGCGGGCACAACGCACCTTGGCCACCAGCAGGTGGTCGGGGATGTCGAAGTCCTTGATGAGGCGCGGCGGGATCGCGCCACCGCAGGGTTTGGTTCGGCCTTGGCGATCCAAGAGCAAGACGCGCCAGCCTTGGCGCACCAGATCGTGTGCCGCGGTCGCGCCCGAAGGCCCACCGCCCACCACCACAAAATCAAAATCGGTTCGGTTCATGAGTTTGACCCACCTTTGAGCAACACGGGACCATCAAAACGCAAAGGCGCTCGCTGCGCTGCTGGCCCGGTGCGCAGGCGCAAAGCCACCACCGCCGAGACCGCAAACATGAGCGCTTGCATGCCAAACACGGCCGCATAGGCCGTGCGCTGTTCACCCAACAAGGCGTGGGCCAAGTCGCTGGCAGCGGTGCCCAGCAAGCCACCCAAACCAAAGGCCGCCGCTTGCGCCGCGCCCCACAAACCCATGCGCGTGCCTTCGCGGCCAGCGCCGCCCTCACCGGCCAAGCGCATCATGGTGGCAATCGCCGCGATCGAGAACGCGCCGTTGGCCAAACCCAAAAACACCACATTGGCCTTGAGTGGCCATTCAGCAGAGAGCGCTGAACTGACCAATCCGACCGTGGCCAGCGCCGACACCAAACACCCGCCCACCATCCAAGCCTGCACCGAGCCCAAGCGCCCCGCCACCCAGCGCGAACCGGCCCCGGCCACCGCGAGCATGCCAATCAACACGCCCATGTGGTGCCAGCCCGAGAGCTGCGTGGTCTGCCCCGGCGTGAAGCCGTGCACCGCGCCCGCAAAGGGCTCCAGAATCAAGTCCTGCGCGCTGTAGGCCAGCATGGACATGAACACAAACACGGTGAAGGTGCGCGCCGCAGGCTCGGCCCAAACCTCTTGGAAGGCCTCTTTGAAATTTTGTTTTTGCAAGCGCTCGGTGCTCGCGCTCGGTGCCACGGCCGTTGAAGGATCACCGTCTTTTTCCAGGCCCCACAAACACAGGGCCGTGATGCAGGCCGTGACCAGGCTCAGCCCTGCCGACACCTGCAGCAACACCTGCGGGCTGTAAGGGTCGATCAGCTTGCCCACCACACCGGCGGTCACGGCAAAGCCAAAAATCATCATCAGCCACACGGTGGTGGCCGCGGGTGCCCGGCGCTCTTCGGGCACGCGCTTGGCCATCAGCGCCAGCAGCGAAGTGCCGCAGGCGCTCACGCCCAAGCCAATCAGGCTGAACGACAACCAAGCCAGCAGTGCGCCATACAACGGCTCTTCGGCCATCCACACCGTGGCCCAGGCGGCCATCACGCCGCCCACACCCAGCACCAACATGCCGCCCATCATCCAAGGCGTGCTGCGTCGACCCTTGTCGGAGCCGAAGCCCATGCGCGGGCGCACCATTTGCACCGCGTAATGCCAGGCCACCAAAAAACCGGGCAGCAAGGCGGGCAGCGCCAACTCGACCACCATGATGCGGTTGAGCGTGGACGTGGTCACCACCACCACCGCGCCCAGACAAGCTTGGATCAGCCCCAAGCGGATGATTTGGAACCAGCCAAACGCGGGGGCGTTCATAAGACCCCCACGCTGCTGTGCAAGCCGCTCAATTGGCGCAGGCCCCAAGCGCTGATCATCATGCCGCTGACGAACAGCGGCACGCCAAATGCCGAGACGTGCAAAGCACGCTCCACCGGGTGACGCAAAAACTTGGCCATCAAGGGCCCTTGCATGACCGCCAAAACCAAGACGGCCGTGGCGTGCCAAGGCAACTGCCAGTGGGCCAAGAGCAAGGCCACCGCCACCTGCGGCACCAGCATGAACACACAGGCCATGCGCGCCGCGCCGTGCGCACCCAGCTGAACCGGCAACGAGGCCACGCCCATGCGGCGGTCGCCCTCGATGGCCTTGAAATCGTTGAGCGTCATGATGCCGTGCGCACCCACGCTGTAGAACAGCGCCAGCGCCACCGAATGTGGGCCGGGCCAGGCACCGCCCAGCATCACGGCCGTGCCGGTCAGCCAGGCCAGTCCTTCGTAACTCAGGGCGCAGGCCGCGTTGCCCCACCAGCCGTTGTTTTTCAAGCGCACGGGTGGCGCGCTGTAGGCCCACGACAAGGCAATGGCCAAAGCGCAGGCCGCAAAGCCCCACGGCCCCATGAGCGTGGCCCACATCAGCGACAGGGCGGTCCAGGCAATCGCAATGCCCAGCCCCCAGCGCCCGGGCATGCGGCCGGATGGGATGGGGCGGTTGGGTTCGTTGATGGCGTCCACATGCCGGTCAAACCAGTCGTTCACCGCCTGGCTGCTGGCGCAGACCAGCGGACCGGTCAGCACCAGGCCCAAGAGCAGCAAAGCCCAATTGGCACCAATGTCTTGGCCCGAGGCCACCACGCCACAGGCAAAGGCCCACATGGGCGGAAACCAGGTGATGGGTTTGAGGAATTCGGCCACCGTGCGCAAGGCGGGCCGACCGAGCGGCGGCGCTGAGGCCTGGGTGTGTGGCGCGTGGGCCAGTGGCGGGGTGTCCATGGCCCCATTGTGAAGGGACGGCTCAAAATGTCAACTATGATTGACACTTAATTTCAATTAAAAGTTGACACCCAGATCAACTCGCCTCATCTTCGGTTTCGGCCACGATGCCGAAGCGACGCAACTTCACGTACAAGCTTTGGCGGGACAAGCCCAACATTTCAGCGGCCGAGGCTCGGTTGTTGTGCGTCATTTCCAAGGCCGCCTCGATGCACATGCGCTCGATGGTGTCGACGGTGTCGCCCACGATGTCCTTGATGGGTCGGCGACCCACCAGCTGGGACAACTCTGCAAAAGGCTTGTCTGGGTTATGGGCCTTGGCAGAGCCACCGACCATGCGCCGATCCATGTCGCGCACAAAAAAAGCGTACATGGGTTCAGGCTTGGGCAAATACACGGCCGAGACCTCGACGGGCAGGGTCAGCCCCGACAAGGTGCGAACTTCGGTGGCGAAATTGCGCACCGGCAGGTGCTGGCGCAAGCTGGTGTGCATCACACCCCAATCGACCGCACCGCGCACCAACCAGTGCTCCAAGCCCTGCCCAACCGCTTGTGATGGGGCCGTCAAACCCAACAAAGCCATGCCCTCTTCGTTGACGCTTTTGATCTCGCCCGAGGTGTCGGTGAGCACCCAACCGTCGGGGAAGTGCCGCATGGCTTCGCTGAGCACGCCCGATGAGCCCGCCAAATGACGGGCCTCGGCCACGCTCTCCCGCGAGACCAGTCGAAGCAAGAACTGCGCACCGCCCTCTTGGCGAAACACCGCCACAGACACGGTCCACGAAGCGGGCGAACCCGTCACGTGCGCCGAACACATTTCAATGCGGCCCGTGGCCAAGGCTGTGCGCATGAGCGCTTGCACCTCACCTTGGCTGCCGGATTCAAAACACTCGCGCACGTCGCGGCCCAACAAGCGCTTGCCGGCGTCCTTGAGCAAGGACTGCGCACCCACATTGGCCTCCAACACGCGCTGGTTGTTGGCATCGACCACCAGCACCGCTTCAGACGAGGTGTCGAACAAGACCCGGTAGCGCGCCTCGATGTGGCGCAAACGCAGGTAGTCGCGCTCCATGGACTGTTGTGTCTCCACCAAGCGGCGCTGCAGCTCGGCCAAACTTTCCAAATCTCGACCCACCGCCAACAATTTGCCTTCACCCAGCGGCAGCAGCACATACTGCACCGCCACGTCGTTGCCCATCGGTGTGGGATGGTTGACGTGGCGCCAGCGCATGGACTCGGATGCGCCTTGCGAGATCAGCATGTCTTGGATTTTGGCTCGGCTTTCGCTGGTCACCGTATCCAACCAACGGCGACCCACCCAGGCTTGACAGCCCAGTGCACCCAAGCTGTCACGAGCAACTGACACATCTTCAATCGTGCCTTGCAGGTCCAACACCAAAGCGACGTCGGAGGCGACGCCCAGCAGCTGGGAAAACGCTTGGGGATTTAAAGCAGGCAGTTTCATGGGACGAACCAATCGAAGAGATGCATCAAAAGGTTGACACGGGACAATGTCATAAAAGTATAGGCTTATATTTAATGAAATAGTGCATAACCTTACATTTTTTTGCCATCACACCCTCAATGTGGCGCGGGTTTTGCGCCCCAAGCCCCCGCCTCGGCCACCACAGACTGGATGTGTTCCACAGTGGCCGCTGCATCCAAGGCCAATACCTCGCAGCCCATCGTGGCCATCAGCTCAGGCGCCACAAATGCCATGGGACCGCCAACGAAGGGGTGCACCCGTGGGTTGGGAGCGCTGTCGGGCAGGCGCGACAAGATGCCGGCGATCGCCCCCAAATGACGGTCCGTGCTGACCGACACGCCCACGGCGTCAAACCAATCCGAATGGCACAAACGTTTGAAATCGGCCTCGGTGGGCGACACACCGGTGCACACGGTCCAGCCCGCCCGCTTGAAGAATTCACTGAGCATGAACAAACCCATGCTGTGCTGTGCGCCGGGCTCGGTCAGCAGCAGCAAGCTGCAGCCGTTGTGAACTCGCACGTTTTCTTCTAAGAACTCATCACTGAAATCGTGCAGCAGCTGCTGCAAATGGGTGGATGCGATGGTGACCATGGCGAAATCCAATCGGTCCTCACTCCACCAAACCCCCAGCAGGCGGGCGCACGGCGTGATGCCGTGCATATAAATGTCTTCAAGGGACTGGCCTTGGCGCTGCCAGCCAAACACCACCTGTCGGGCCGCATCCAAGCCCTGCAAGCAGGCCCTGGCCAGGATTTGAATTTGCGCAGCATCCATCGCCGCTTTACCAGCGAAGCGGGTGCCCCCAACCAAACGAGGCCCCACTGGTGTGCCTTGGCGCAGGGCTTCTGGCAGGACCACCCGGCCCTGCGCCAAAGGCGAGTTCTGGACGTTCTCTAGGTTGAATTTGGCCATGACAAGTACCGATCATCAATGGGATACAGCAGCGACAGGCTCCGGGACGTCGGAATACGCGTCGAAAGGGGTGGTTGGTACGCCCGCCATCAGGGTCCCTCACAACACAGGTCCGAGTGTGATTCCATTTCAAGACAGCACCGCTAGTGTAAACCCTATGGATCGAAATTTATGTCAATTTATGTTGACACACTGTATGTCCAGACTTACATTCAATCCCACCCCCCAATCCCGATCAGGCTCGCCATGTCCGCTTCCATGCACCCCGTTTTGTACACGCCAGCGCAACGCGCCCGGCGTGACGCGACTGCTTGGACGCTGGTGCAAGGCATCTTGGCCCCAGTGCAGTTCCTAATTTTTGGCATCAGCCTGTATTTGGTGGTCAACAGCCTGCACACCGGCGAGCACACCGACTGGGCGCTGGCCTCGGTGGTGCTCAAGACCGGGGTGCTCTACGCCATCATGGTCACCGGCGCCATCTGGGAAAAAGTGGTCTTCGGCCAATACCTGTTCGCCCCCGCCTTCTATTGGGAAGACGTGGTCAGCATGCTGGTGATGGCCTTGCACACCGCCTATGTCTGGGCTTGGTGGCAAGGCGCTTGGAGCGCCAACGACTTGCTGTGGCTGGCCTTGGCCGCGTATGGCAGCTACGCCATCAACGCCGCTCAATACATCCGCAAGCTGCGCATGGCGCGGCTGCAAAAACAACCCTCATCCACCTCTTTGCCCGACACGGGCGTACAGGCCAGCACATGAGCACCGTCATCCCGATCCGCGCCGAAACCTCCGCGCAAACCACCGGTTGCACCGACGTCGTGCCCTTGGTCGAACGCGGCCAGCGCGAGGTGTTTTGTGGCCTGACCGGCATCATCTGGCTGCACCGCAAAATCCAAGACGCCTTCTTTTTGGTGGTGGGTTCGCGCACCTGCGCCCACCTGATCCAATCGGCCGCGGGCGTGATGATTTTTGCCGAACCCCGCTTTGGCACCGCCATCATCGACGAACGCGATTTGGCCGGTTTGGCCGATGTGCACGAAGAACTCGACCGCGTGGTTGGCCAGTTGCTGGCGCGCCGCCCCGACATCCGCTTGTTGTTCTTGGTGGGTTCTTGCCCTTCCGAGGTCATCAAGCTCGATTTGTCGCGCGCCGCCGAACGCCAAAACCAGATTCATCACCCCAAGGTGCGCGTGCTCAACTACTCGGGCAGTGGCATCGAAACCACCTTCACCCAAGGGGAAGACGCTTGTCTTGCAGCGATGGTTCCAGGTTTACCGACCAGCGCTGAATCCGCCCCCGCCCTGATGGTGGTCGGCACCTTGGCCGATGTGGTCGAAGACCAGAT
>DAISXI010000070.1:0-10544 GCA_036825935.1 Hydrogenophaga sp. | reverse complement strand
ATTTACCCACGCGGGCCACGCCTGCCGTTTGACCTGGTGGCCACGGTGATCTGATCGGCATGGACGCTGCAGCACGCCGCAACAGCCTCAACGCTGTGGCGGTGCCCATCGTGGGCGAATTTTTGTTGGGTATTGTGGTGGCGGTGGCGGGCCTGTCCATGGCCGCCAGCATTTCGGACGCCGCGGCGGGTAGCTTCGGCCTGACGCAAATCGTTTTGGAGAGCTTGGCGGTTCTCTTCCGCGTCTTGGCCATTGGCGTGGGTGTGGTGGTCGGTCAAACCTTGGGGGGCAGGCGACAGAACGAGGTGCAAAAGCCAGCGTTCGCGGTGCTCAGCGCCAGCACCTGGGTTGGCCTCAGCGTGGGCCTGGTGTTGCTGCTCGGGCACGACGCCTTGCTGCGGCTGCTCAACGCGCCCGCTGAGGTTTTGCCCTTGGCCGGCACGCTGATGGTGTGGATGGCCCCGGCGATGCTGATCGAGGCACACAACCTAAGTATGTCGGCGGTCTTGCGCGCTCACCTTTTTGCCAAAGAATCCTTGCGCATTATGTTGACGATGCACGCCACGCACCTGTTGTTGGCGTGGCTTTTGATGAAGGGGGTGGGCAACATACCAGGGATGGGTTTGGAGGGCTACGCCGTGGCCTACGGGCTGAGCCGGGCCTTGGCTTTGTTCCTACACGTGCGGTTTTGGCGCATGCGACTGGGGCTTCGGCCACAAGCCTCACATTGGTTCATCACACCATGGGCCAGTCTGTTGCCCGTGTTGAGGGTGGGCATACCCGGGGCCTTCGTGGAGTTCGGATACCGCTTGGCCTTCATGGTGTCGATCGCCGCCACGGCCAAGCTCGGTGTGGTGGCGCTGGCCACGCACGCCTACACCTTGCAAACCCTCAAGCTGGTGATGATCGGGAGCTTGTCGATCGGCTGGGCGGTGGAGATCATGGTGGGCCGCTTGGTGGGCGCAGGCCGCCTTCGCGACGCCAATGCCTTGGTGCTCAAAAGCGTGCGCAGTGGATTGTTGGCTTCGGGCCTGTTGGTGCTGATCGCGGCGAGCACCGCACCGTGGACCATGCGCTTGTTCACCCAAGACCCGGCCATCATCGAGATGGTGCAACACCTGTTGTTCGTGTCGGTGGCCTTGGAGTTGAGCCGGGCCTTCAACATGATCATCAACGGCGCGTTGCGGGCCTCGGGCGATGTGCACTACCCCGCCATGGTCAGCGTCTTGTCCTTTGTGCTGTGTTTGGCGTTGGGCTCGCACGTGATGAGCTTGTGGTGGGGCATCACCGGCATCTGGCTGGCCTACATCGCCGACGAGTGGGTACGTGGGTTCTTGGCCTGGCGGCGTTGGCAAACGGGCGGCTGGTGGTCATCGGCGCGGGCCTCGGCCCGCCACGTCCGGCACCGCTGAATCGACAGGTAGGCGAGCGCGGCCTCAGTCGGGCAGGGACTTATCTTGCGCGCGCAGGGCAAATTCGGCCCGCAAGGCGCGCAGCTTTTCGCGCGGGTCTTCTTTGATGGTGTTTTGGTCCAAGGCCATTTCGGCGATGAAACGGCTGGGCAGGCCGGCGATGGTGTCGCGGCCTTTTTTGCGGCGTTTGAGCCAGCTCACCGACAAGGTGCGTTGGGCGCGGGTGATGCCCACGTACATCAGTCGGCGCTCTTCTTGCAAGCGCAGCGCCAGGCTTTCTTGCGCGGCTTCGCTGCTGGCGTCGGCATCGTCGTCGAGCTTGAAGGGCAACAGGCCTTCGTTGACGCCGGCGAGCGTGACGTGCGGCCACTCCAAGCCTTTGGAGGCGTGCAGCGTGGACAGGGTGACGACGTTTTGGTCTTGTTCGCGCTCGCTCAAGGTGGAGAGCAGGGCGATGGTTTGCACCACCTCCAACAAGGTTTTGCGCTCGCTTTGGGTTTGAACGCCGGCTTCGTCGGTGATCTCGCCGCCACAACGCCCGGCCATCCAGTCGCAAAAGTCCACCACATTGCCCCAGCGGGCAGCGGCCACTTTTTCGTTGTCTTCGCTTTCGATGAGGTGCTGCTCGTAGGCGATGTCTTTGAGCCACTCGGTCAAAAACGCTCGCGCGGCTTCGGCGCCTTCGGTGTGGCGGGCGCGGTACTCCAAGTCGTTGACCGAGCGGCCAAACTCGTGCAGCGTGGCCACGGCGCGCGTAGGCAAGGCGCTGGCGAGTGAGTTCGAGAACAGGGCCTCGAACAGGCTGATCTTGTATTGGGTGGCGAAGTTGCCGAGCTGCTGCAAGGTTTGGTGGCCGATGCCGCGCTTGGGTGTGGTGGCCGCGCGCACGAACGCCGGGTCGTCGTTGTTGTTGACCAGCAAGCGCAACCACGCGCACAGGTCGCGGATTTCGGCGCGGTCAAAAAAGCTCTGGCCGCCTGAGACCTTGTAGGGAATTTGCGCACGGCGCAGCGACTGCTCGAACGCCCGTGCCATGTGGTTGGCGCGGTAGAGGATGGCGAAGTCGCGCCACTCTTTGTGCACGCTGCTGGCGCGCAGGCTTTGGATGCGGGCTACGGAGCGTTCGGCCTCGTGGTCTTCGTTGTCGGCGTCCACCACGCGCACTGGCTCGCCTTCGCCCAAGTCGCTCCACAGGGTTTTGGGGAAGAGCTTGGGGTTAGGGCCAATGACGTTGTTGGCCGCGCGCAAAATGGCGCTGGTGGATCGGTAGTTCTGCTCGAGCTTGATGACCTTGAGCTCGGGGAAGTCTTGCGGCAAGCGCTTGAGGTTGTCCAAGGTCGCGCCGCGCCAGCCATAAATCGACTGGTCGTCGTCGCCCACCGCGGTGAAGCGCGCACGCTCACCCACCAAGAGTTTGAGCAGCTCGTATTGGGTGGCGTTGGTGTCTTGGTATTCGTCCACCAGCACGTGGCCCATTTTTTTCTGCCACTTCTCGCGCACCTCGGTGTGGTCGCGCAGCAGCTTCAAAGGCAGGGCGATCAGATCGTCAAAGTCCACGCTTTGGTAGGCGCTCAGGCGCTCTTCGTACAAGCCCATGATGGTGGCCGCCACGCGATCGTCTTCACCGCGGGCCTGGGCCATGGCTTGCTCGGCATTGAGCCCTGCGCTTTTCCAGGCGCTGATGGTCCACTGCCAGCCGCGAGCGGTGTTGGCGTCGGTGGTGCTGCCACAGTCTTTGAGCAGGCTGGTGATGTCGTCGGTGTCGAGGATGGAGAACTGTTTTTTCAGCCCCAGCACCTCGCCGTCGTCGCGCAGCAAGCGCACACCCAAGGCGTGGAAGGTGCAGATGAGGGTTTTTTTCGCCTCGCGCCCGACCAACTGTTTGGCGCGTTCGCGCATCTCGGCCGCGGCTTTGTTGGTGAAGGTGATGGCCGCGATGCGCTCCGGGGCCAAGCCGGCTTGGATCAGCCGGCCAATTTTGTGCGTGATGACGCGGGTTTTGCCCGAACCTGCGCCGGCCAGCACCAAGCACGGTCCACCGAGGTGGTTGACCGCTTCGAGTTGGGCAAGGTTCAGACCGTTGGACATGGGCAAAGCCTTTGATCATACGGCCTGGCTCTTCCTGCACAATGGCAACACTGTGCTCAACATCCTTTTCGTCACCTTTCCTTTCTTTGCCTTGGTCTTGGCGGGTTTTGTGGCCACGCGTCGCGGCATGTTGCCCGTGGCGGCCATCCCCGGGCTCAACAGCTTCGTGTTGTTTTTTGCCCTGCCGGCCATGCTCTACCGCTTTGGCTCGACCACGCCGATCGACCAATTGCTCGACGGTGCGGTGTTCGGCGTCTATTTGTTTTGCGCTTTGGTGATGGTGGGCTTTGCCTTGGCCATGACACTGAGCGCGCGCATCCGTTGGAACGACGGGGCTTTGGGGGCTTTGGTGGCGGCGTTTCCCAACACCGGCTTCATGGGCGTGCCTTTGCTCGCGGCGCTGGTGGGTCCGTCCAGCGTAGGCCCAGTGATCGTGCTCATCTTGGTGGACATGGTGGTCACCAGTTCCTTGTGCGTGGCCCTGTCGCGGCTTGACGGTACCCAAGGCCATGGCGCACAAGCCATGCTCGACGCTGGCAAGAAGGCCTTGCGCGGCGTGCTCAGCAACCCCATGCCCTGGGCCATCGTGTTGGGTGCCGTGGCCTCGGCCGCCGAATTTCGGTTCCCGTTGCCGGTGGAACAAACCCTTTGGCTCTTGGCCGATGCGGCCTCGCCCGTGGCGCTGTTCACCATCGGGGCGGTGTTGGCGCGCTCACAAATGCAATCCAACCACCCCATGCCTTTGGCGGATTACTGGCCCGTGGTGCTGATGAAGTTGTTGTTGCACCCCGTGCTGGTCTTGTTGGTCGGTGTGGCGGCGATCCAGCTGGGCGTGCCCTTGGAGCCACAAGCCTTGACCGTGATGGTCTTGGTCGCTGCCCTGCCCAGCGCCAGCAACGTGTCGCTGCTCGCCGAGCGCTTGGGGGCGGACAACGGGCGGATTGCCCGCATCATTTTGTTCACCACGGCATTGGCCTTCTTCAGCTTTTCGGCGGCGGTGACGCTGCTGATCTGAGCGCTGGTCAAATCGACACGGGGTCGACGTCCACCGCATAGCGAATCAAGCCCTTGGCTTCGGGGGCGCTGCGCGTGTGCAGCAGGGTGTGTTGCCAGGCGTGCAAAAACCGCTGCAAGGCGCTGCGAGACACCGCCTCGACCAACAACTGCGCACGCTCGACATTGGCCACCCGCTGAATCGTCAAGGGCACCGCGGGGTAGAGCGTGACGTCTTCGCGGTGGGGCAAATCACCTGCCGCGCCCGCGGCCAAGTTTAAAAAAGCCTGGGCCGCGGCTTGGGTTTTGGCGTCGGCGCGCACCAAGGCTTGGTGACCCAAGGGGGGCATGCCGGCGGCGGCTCGCTCGGCCAACTGCTCGGCGGCAAAGCGCGGGTAGTCGTGAACTTTGAGGGCTTGGAACACGGCGTGGGTGGGGTGCCAAGTTTGCACCCACATTTCACAGGCCACGCCTTGCGCGGCGGCGAATTCGGCATCGCGCCCGGCACGACCCGCGGCCTGCATCAACAGGGCAAACAAGCGTTCGGGGGCTTTGTAGTCGCTGGCAAAGAGGGCTGCGTCGGCGTTGATGCTGGCCACCAAGCCCATGCGCCGAAAGTCGTGCCCTTTGGCGATCATTTGCGTGCCTACCAAGATGTCGACCTCGCCGCTGTGCATGGCCTCGAGCTGGGCTTGCAAGCTGCCTTTGAGGCGCGTTGTGTCGGCGTCCATGCGCGCTACCCGCACAGGGTTGCCGTCGGGTCGGCGCACGTCGGCGAACAAGGCGCTGAGGTGTTCTTCGATTTGTTCGGTGCCACGGCCCACCGGGGCAATGTCCAGGTTGCCGCAGTCTGGACAGGCCCTGGGCACGCGGTCGGTGAAGCCGCAGTGGTGGCAGCGCAGGGTGCGGTCGAATTTGTGGAACACGCGGTAAGCGCTGCAGTGTGGGCAGCTGCTTTTCCAGTCGCAGGCGTGGCACGACAGCACCGGCGCGTAGCCCCGGCGGTTGAGCAAGACCAAGCATTGCTCGCCCCGCGCGATGCGGTCTTGCATGGCGCTGAGCAAGGGTGGGGCGATGACCGCGCCCTTGGGCTGGTGGTTCATGTCCAGCAAACGCCAGTGGGGCAGCGCGCCGCCGCCGATGCGCGTGGGCATGTTCAGGCGCAGGTAGCGACCTTGCTCAGCGGCGTGCCAACTTTCGATGGAGGGGGTGGCCGAGCCCAACACGATGGGGCACGGTGTGCCGCTGGTTTCGCTGATGTGTTTGGCGCGGTAAACCGCCAAATCCCGTGCGGAGTATCGGGCGCCGTCTTGGCTTTTGTAGCTCGGGTCGTGTTCTTCATCGACCACGATCAGCCGCAGCCCGGGCAAGCTGGCAAACACCGCCATGCGCGTGCCCAAGACGATGCGCGCTTGGCCCATGTGTGCGGACAACCAGCTGCCGAGTCGCTGCGCGGGCGTCATGCCGCTGTGCAGACACACCACCGCCGAGGGGCCGAGCAAAGGCTCAAAGCGCTCGCGAAAACGCGCCTCGAGCTGGGGCGTCAGGTTGATCTCCGGCACCAACACCAAGACTTGCGCGCCAGGCGCTTGCAGGGCCGACTCGGCCGCGCGTAAATAGACCTCGGTTTTGCCGCTGCCGGTGGCCCCGAACAAGAGCACCGGTTGTTGGGCGTGCGCCAAGCCATCCAAGACCTGCGCTTGTTCGGCGCTGAGCACGGGCCGCGGCAGGGGTTGGGCTGCTTGGGCTGAGGGTGTGCGTGCCGCGTGCTTTTTCAGGCGGCGGGCCAATCGAGCCTCGTCCAAGTCTTTGAGCGCGGCGGGCAGCGCGCCCATCGCCACTTCGCCCAAGCTGCGTTGGTAATAGCGTGCGGCAAACTGCACCAATTGCAACCACTCGGCATTCAGGGCGGGAAGACCGACCATCACAGATTGCACCGACTTGGTTTGTGATTCGCCCACATCGCACGGGGGGTGGTTGGGGCAGTCTTGCACGATACCCATGACGGTTCGCTGGCCCAAGGGCACTCTAACCAGGGTCCCGGGTGCAAGCGCATGCTCACTTCGATAGCTCAGGGCGGCGCCCATCCCGCTGTGGGCGGGTGTGGAAACGACGACGCTGGGCCAATGTGCCATCTTAGGGTCCGTTTCTCAGTTTCGGCATTGAAAGAGGGCGTAAGTCATTGATTTTGAAGCGCTTGATGGACTATCCCAGTTTTCTGTGGATAACTTTGTTGATAGCTGGTCTGACTGGCCCACAAAGCCTTAATAATCAAGGCCTTGCTTGAACTGCATTGGGAAAAGGCAGAAACATGAAATCCTTATGAATCATGGACTTAGCGAAATTTCAGTGTATGAAAATCAGGCCGTATGGCATTCTGGCCGCAGTGGACCGAGGGGCACTCATTTTGTGCATAACTGGGGTTTGTCAAGCTCGAAAAAACCCGGTTTTTGTGTTATAGGCCTGCTGTCTTGGGTGAAAAAGCGGGCCCGCAGCCGCGTGAAGAGCCTTCAGTTTGCGCGGTTCTGACGTATGTTTTTGGAGTGGCGGTGCACCGCATCGACCAGGACCGATACGTTCTCGGGTGGTGTGAACTGGCTGATGCCGTGGCCCAGGTTAAAGATGTGGGTGGCACCCGTGCCTGCGCCTTGGTGGGGACAACCAAAGCTGTTGATCACTTGGGCCACTTCAGCGTCGATCTGTTCTGGCGAGGCAAACAGCACGTTGGGGTCGATGTTGCCTTGCAAGGCCTTGCCTTGGGGGCCTTCGCCGACCTGTGCGCGGGCTTTGCCCAAGTTGGCCGTCCAGTCCAAGCCCAAAGCGTGGCAGTCCAGGTCGCTCATGTCGTCAAGCCACAGACCGCCGCCTTTGGTGAAGACGATGCGCGGGATGGTGGCGCCGTCGTATTCGCGGTGGAGTTGTGACAAGACACGGCGCGTGTAGGCCAGGCTGAAGGTTTGGAAGTTGCCGTCGGCCAGCACGCCGCCCCAGCTGTCAAAAATCATCACGGCTTGGGCGCCGGCTTCGATTTGGGCGTTGAGGTAAGCCGCCACGGCGTCCGCGTTGATTTGCAACATGCGGTGCATCAGGTCGGGGCGGCTGTACATGAAGGTTTTGACGGCGCGGTAGTCGTCGCTGCCGCCGCCTTCGACCATGTAACAGGCCAAGGTCCAAGGGCTGCCCGAAAAACCGATCAGCGGCACGCGGCCTTTGAGGGCCCGGCGGATGCTGGTGACGGCGTCAAACACGTAGCGCAGCTTGTTCATGTCCGGAACGGCCAAGGCGTTGACCGCGGCTTCATCACGCACGCGGTGCGCGAATTTGGGACCTTCACCTTGGGCGAAGCTCAGGCCCAGGCCCATGGCGTCGGGTACGGTCAGGATGTCGCTGAACAGGATGGAGGCGTCCAAGGCGTATCGGTCCAAGGGCTGCAGCGTGACTTCGGTGGCGAAGTCCACATTGGTGGCCAAGCCCATGAAGCTGCCGGCCTTGGCGCGGGTGGCGCAGTACTCGGGCAGGTAGCGCCCGGCTTGGCGCATCAACCACACGGGGGTGTGGTCGGTGGGTTGGCGCAGACAAGCGAGCAAAAAAGTGTCGTTCTGCAATGGATCGAAGCGCATCAAAAATCTCTCTTCAAACAGGTTGATTGCATTATCCCGCAAGCTTTTTCAAACACCTACCTGTGGGATCGGCTTCATTGGGCGAGTGCTGCGCGGACGTCGGCGACCGAGATCAACTCGGACAAGACCACGGGCGCGGCGTTGGGTCGGTACAAGGCGTACACGGGCACACCGCTGCGGCCCAAGGCCGTCAGTGCTTGTGTGACGGCGGGGTCGCGGCGCGTCCAGTCGGCGCGCAGCAAGGTCACTTCGCGCTGGGCAAAGTCTTGCAGCAGCGCAGGGTCGGACAAGGTCGTGCGTTTGTTGTATTGGCAGGTCACGCACCACGCGGCCGTGAAGTCAACGAACACCGGGCGTCCTTGGGACAAGGCGCTCGCTTGCCGCTCGGCGGTCCAAGCTTGCCAGGACACACCGTCGACCGCGGTGACCGTAGGGGCGTCGGGTGCGGGGACTTGGCGGGTGATGTTTGGGCCCACGGTCCAAGCGGTGGCGACCAACACCAAGGCGGTGAAGGCCACCACGCCCTTGCGAGCGCCGCCGTTCAGGCCCCACGCCCACACGAGTGCGCTCAGCGACACCAAGAGCATCAACAAAGCGGCTGCGCCATCGATCCCGCTTTGCTGGCCCAGCACCCACAGCAGCCACACGACGGTGGCAAACATGGGGAACGACAAGCCATGGCGCAAGGTGTTCATCCAAGCGCCGGGACGCGGCAGGGCGCGCGCCACCGCGGGCCACCAACTCGCCAGCAGGTAGGGCATTGCCATGCCCACGCCCAATGCGGCGAACACCATCAGGGCTTGTGCGGCGGGCAAGGCAATGGCCAGCCCCAAGGAGGCGCCCATGAGCGGCGCCGTGCAAGGCGAGGCGATGGCGGTGGCCAGAACACCGGTGAAAAACGCGTCCACCGTGGGGTTGCGCGCTTGCCAACTGGCCACGCTGCTGGGCAAGACGCTGCCGAATTCAAACAAGCCCACCAAGTTCAAGCCGATCAGGGTGAAGAGCATGGCCAGCGCGGCGACCACAGCGGGGCTTTGGAGTTGGAAGCCCCAGCCGAGCTGCTCGCCCGCCGCGCGCAAGCTGAGCAAGAGCGCGCCCAAGGCCACGAAGGACAGCACCACACCGGCCGTGTAGGCCACGCCTTGCCAACGGTGCGCGCGGGCCGCCGCCGGGTCGCTCGAGAGTTGGGCGAACGACAACACCTTGATCGCCAACACCGGGAACACGCAGGGCATCAAATTCAGGAGCAGGCCCCCGATCAACGCGCCGACCAGTGCCGTCCACAAGGTCAAAGGCGCGGTGCTGGGGGGTGTGGGGTCTTTGTCGAGCGCGGCTTTCAAGGCATCGGGGATGGCCACGGGCAGGGCGCTCACCGCAGGCCAGTTGCCAGCCACGGGGGCTTCAAAGCGAACGCCAGCGCCGCCCGCGGCCGGTGCGATCACCCAGGCCATGCGGGTGGGGGCCTCGCTGCGGTGCGCGGACAAAGGCACATCGGCGGTCCAACGGTCGTCACGCCAGCGTTGCGTCCAAGGCGCGCCGGGCTCGATCACCGCCGGGGTTTCGGGAAAGACCTCCAAGGTTTGACCTTGCCAAGCGCGGGGCAGTTGGCTCAAGGTCAAGTTCAAACCTTGGGCCGACACGGTCAGTGACTGACCATCGGCGGGCAGATCAACGGGTCGCAAAGCCCAGGCCGCTTCAAACAGCCTTCGGTGCTGAGCGGTCGAGGTGTTGACCGGCAAGCGCAGACCGAATTGCCCTTCTTCAGGAATGCACTCGGTGCGGCAGGCCAGCCAACTGGCGAAGAGGCCCACGTCGATGTGGGTGCCTTGGAAGCCCTTAGCGACTGTTAAAGGCACGGGCAACAACACCCGCTCGCCATAGCCGTAGTTGGCCAAGGTGCCCAGCGGGAATTTGGTGGGTGTGGGCCATTGGATGGGCCCAGCGGTGACGCCTACGGGTAGTGTCCACTGCAGCTCGGTGGGCAGTCCAGAGTCACCAGGGTTTTTCCAATAGGTGTGCCATTTCGGCGCGTGGTCCAGCAGCAAACCCAGCCACACGGTTTGCCCAGGCGCTGCGCCCTCGGGCGCGTGGGCCAGCAGCTCGGCGCGGACTTGCCCGGTGTCGACCACGGCCCCGCCGGCGGCGGATGCGGTGGTAGGGGACCAGTTTTGTGCGACGACTGCGCCGGGGCTTGCCAACAAGCTGGCGGCCAGCAAGAAGAGTGAGCAGCAACGGCGAAGGGGTGCGAATGAAACGTGAGGCATGGTGACTTAAATATAGGCGGTTTGATGCCCAACCATCCAGGCGGCCGTCAACACCAAGGCCAATGCCATGGTTTGGTTGAAGCGGCGCAGCCGCCCACCGGTGGCTTGACCTTCCACGATCGGCCCCGCCAACCAGTGGCGCAGCACCGAACCCACGCTGGCGTAGG
>DAISXI010000069.1:0-10641 GCA_036825935.1 Hydrogenophaga sp. | reverse complement strand
ACCACGCCGGCCACAAAGCCCATCTGCCCAGCGGTTTGCACCACAAAGCCAGGGCTCCAAGCCGCGCGCCCCGCGCGCAACACAAAACCGAGCTGTGCATCGTGTTGGTTGGCGAACGCGTCGAGTTCGCGGGCACGCGACACCTCGGTGCGCATGTCGGGAAAATCCACCGCCGCACCAATGGCATCGGCATACGCCTGGGTCTTGACGACGAATTCAGAAAACTCGATTTCGTTCAGCGGGCCCGAGCGGTTGGCCAACTGGATGCCCACTTGCAAAGCGCTGTAGCGCTCACCCGCGCGGGGTTGTTCCCACGTTTGCGAGTCGTCGTTCAATCCCTCCACCGCGAAGGGTTTGCTGCCCACGCGGCGCGAACCCGGCAGCGCTGCCAACAAGGCGTCGCCCGAGACGGGGCTGTCGATGATGAGCGGCGCGATCGAGTCGATCAGGTCGTCCAAGCCCAAACGTTTTTCCGGCACGATCACGGGCAAAGGCTCTGGGGCCATGGGCGGTTCAGCGGATTCGGCTTCTTCAGCGCCCTCAGTCAAGGTCGGCTCTGCGCCTTCAAGCCGCGGCTCTTGGCGCGGGCCCGTGGGGCGCTCGCGCATGGTTTTGGGCAAGCTTTGCCGGGTGCGCCAGGCGTTGTAGCCAGCCACCGACCCCAAGGCCAAGAGGCCCAAGATCAAGAGGCCCAATTGCAGGTCGCTCATGCGGCCTCCACCATGCTGGCGGCCGAATCCATGTCCACCGCCACGATGCGCGAGACGCCCTGCTCTTGCATGGTCACGCCGATCAACTGCTCGGCCATTTCCATGGCGATCTTGTTGTGGCTGATGAACAAGAACTGTGTGCCTTTTTTGCTCATGCTGATCACCAGCTTGGCGTAACGCTCGGTGTTGGCATCGTCCAGCGGCGCGTCCACCTCGTCAAGCAAACAAAACGGCGCGGGGTTGAGTTGGAAGATCGCGAACACCAGCGCAATCGCGGTGAGCGCTTTTTCGCCACCGGAGAGCAGGTGAATGGTTTGGTTCTTCTTGCCGGGCGGCTGCGCCATGACCTGCACGCCCGCGTCCAAGATCTCTTCGCCCGTCATCACCAACTTGGCGTTGCCGCCGCCGAAGAGCTCGGGGAACATCTTGCCAAAGTGCCCGTTGACTGTCTCGAAGGTGTTGCCCAAGAGGTCGCGGGTTTCGTTGTCGATTTTTTTGATCGCGTCTTCCAGCGTGTGGATGGCATCGAACAGGTCGGCCGACTGTGCGTCCAAAAAGGTTTTGCGTTCGCGCGAAGCGATGAGTTCGTCGAGTGCGGCCAAGTTGACGGCGCCCAGCGACTGGATCTCGCGGTGCATGCGGTCGATCTCGCCTTGCAAGCCACCCATGCGCACATGGCCCTCGGTCACGCTTTGGGCCACGGCAGCCAAATCGGCTTCGACCTCGGCCAACATTTGGCTGTACTGCTCCACGCCCAAACGCGCCGCTTGTTCTTTGAGCTGGAAGTCGGTGATGCGCTGGCGCAGCGGGTCGAGCTCGCGCTCGAGCTGCAAGCGGCGTTCGTCGCTGGCGCGCAGCTTGAGTGTGAGGTCGTCGTAGGTGCTGCGCATGGCGCCTAAGGCCTGCTCGCGCTCCAACTTGACGGCCAATACCGCTTGCAAACCCGCTTGGGCCGCGGCGTCGCTGAGTCGGGTCAGCTCTTCACTGGCGCGGACCTGTTCGTCGCGCAAGGCTTGTTCTTGGCTGGCGGCGGTCTCCAGCGTGCGCTGCAGTTCACCCTGACGCGCTTGCAGGCTGCGCAGTGCGAAGGTGGCTTCCTGGGTATTGCGCTCGATGGCGCGCTGCTGTTCGCGGGCTTGGTTGAGCACACGCTCGGCCTCAATGACCTTGTCGTCGAGCTGGGCGTGGCGGTCTTGGCTGTCGGCGAGCTGCAGATCGAGCTCTTCAAAACGGGCTTCCGCTTCCAAGCTGCGGCCTTGCAAGGACTCGAGCTGGGCGTCGACCTCCACCAAATCGCCGCCGAGTTGTTCGCTGCGGGCACGGGTTTGTTCGGCCAATTGGCTCAGCCGCAAGACCTCGACCTGCAACTCATGGGCACGGCCACGGAATTCGGCGGCTTCGCGTCGGGCCACCGCCAAGCGCTGCGACGCTTCGGCATAGGCCGACTCGGCGCGCACCAAGGCGCTGCGCGCTTGCTCAGCGATCAGGGCCTGGGCCTTGACCTGTTTGTCCAGGTTCTCAATCTCTTGGGCGCGGGCGAGCATGCCGGCCTGCTCGGAGTCCGGCGCGTAAAAACTCACGCTGTGGGCGGTGACGGCGTGACCGGTGGGCACGTAAATCACCTCGCCGGCTTGCAAACGCTGGCGCTGGGCCAAAGCCTCTTCCAAGCTGGGGGCGCTCAAGCAGCCGTGCAGCCATTCGGCCAGCAAGGCGCGTTGAGCCGCATCGTTCGGTCGCAAACAATCGGCCAAGGGCTTGAGGCCACTGGGGCTGGTCCAAGCGGTGGGCGTGGTGGGTGGGTTGTAAAACGCCATGCGCGCGGGCGGCGCGTCGCTGGCAAAGGCACGCACCG
Source organism: Hydrogenophaga sp. (assembly GCA_036825935.1). GTDB lineage: Bacteria > Pseudomonadota > Gammaproteobacteria > Burkholderiales > Burkholderiaceae_C > Hydrogenophaga. The sequence goes on along the minus strand of DAISXI010000069.1, from coordinate 8,079 downwards.
TCTCCAAACGCGAGACTTCCAAAGCGCCCAGGCGTTCGCGCAGCGCCGACTCCAGCGCGCTCTCCCAACCGGGCTCCACCTGCAAACGGTTCCACAGGCCAGACATGCCGTCCAAGCCGTGCTTGCTCAACCAAGGGTTGAGTTTGCCGTCGGTTTTGACCTTGTCTTGCAAGGCCTTGAGCGCCTCCAAGCGTGCCGACAAATCGGCGTTGAGACTTTGTTCGGTGTTGACGGTTTGCTGTGCGGCTTTGCGCGCCTCGTCCAACTGCGGCACGCTGTCTTGCAGCTCGTGCAGTTGTGCCTCACTGATGACGGCCTGCTCGGTGACGCCCGCGAGTTGCTGCTGCAACTGGCTGAGCGCAGTCAGATCGGGCGCATGGAGCGCACTGCGGTCTTGGTCCAAACGCTCGCGGCGCTGTTGTAAGGCACGGGTTTGTTCTTGCAAGCTGCGCTGCTCGGCGGCCAAGACCTGAATTTGCTGTTGCACCTGCGCGACGCTGCTGCGCTGCTCGTTGGCGCGTTGTTGCGACGCGCGCAAAGCGTCTTCCAAGGCCGGCAATTGGGTGGCTTGGTCTTCGGTTTGCGCGGCCAACAACACCGATTGTTCTTCGGCTTGGAGGGCCTGCTCGGCCAAACGCTCCAGCTCAGCGGCGGCATCCGTGCTGCGTGTGCTCCAAGAACCCAGTTGCTCGGCGAGTTGTGCCAAGCGCTGCTCCGCGCGTTGGCGGCCTTCGACCACAAAGCGGATTTCGGCTTCCAGCTTGCCCACTTCGGCGCTGGCCTCGTACAACTTGCCTTGCGCTTGGTTAACGCCATCGCCTGCGGCGTAATGCGCTTGGCGGATGGTTTCCAGCTCAGACTCGATGCGGCGCAGGTCGGCGGTGCGCGATTCCAAGTCGGTCACGGCCTGTACAGCCTCGGTCTTGATGCGGACCTGATCGGTCTCGGCCTCGGCGCGTTTCAAGAACCACAGTTGGTGCTGCTTGAGCTGCGCGCTGGACTGCAAGCCTTGATAGCGCGCGGCGACCTCGGCTTGTTTTTCGAGCTTGTCCAGGTTGGCGTTGAGCTCGCGCAAGATGTCTTGAACGCGGGTGAGGTTTTCACGCGTGTCGCTCAAACGGTGAGCGGTTTCGCGGCGGCGCTCTTTGTATTTGGAAACGCCCGCGGCCTCTTCCAAGAACATGCGCAGCTCTTCGGGCTTGGACTCGATGATGCGGCTGATCGTGCCCTGGCCAATGATGGCGTAGGCCCTGGGGCCCAAACCTGTGCCCAAGAACACGTCTTGCACGTCGCGGCGACGCACCGGTTGGTTGTTGATGTAGTAGCTGCTGGTGCCGTCGCGCGTGAGCACGCGCTTGACGGCAATTTCAAGGAACTGACCCCACTGGCCACCGGCGCGGTGATCGGCGTTGTCGAACACCAACTCCACGCTGGAGCGGCTGGCCGGTTTGCGGTGGGTGGTGCCGTTGAAGATGACGTCCTGCATGGACTCGCCACGCAGCTCAGAGGCCTTGGACTCCCCCAGCACCCAGCGCACGGCGTCCATGATGTTGGATTTGCCGCAACCGTTGGGGCCCACCACGCCCACCAGTTGACCGGGCAACAGGAAGTTGGTGGGTTCGGCGAAGGACTTGAAGCCCGAGAGCTTGATGGAATTGAGTCGCACGGTGTGTAAAACGCTGGTGCTGGGCCGCCCCAAACGGGCTATTCCAGCAAAACCTCCATGTTAACCGAGCGGGGTGGCGGTTTTGTCAGTTAAACGGCTTCACTGGGGGTCAAACGCCCCTCTTGCAAGGCATGACAAGCCACCTTGATGCCCCGAAAGGCCACCATCTCAGGCCGTTCGGCACGGCAACGGTCGTTGGCGTGCGGGCACCGGGGGTGAAAGGCACAGCCCGTGGGCGGGTTCAGGGGGTTGGGCACCTCGCCTTGCACCGGCGTTCTTGCATGGCCGGTGTTGTGCATCTTGGGGATGGCGTCGAGCAGCATGCGCGTGTACGGGTGCGCTGGGGCCGAAAACAAGGTGGCTTTGTCCGCCAATTCCACCAAACGCCCCAAGTACATCACCCCGACCTGGTCGCTCACGTGGCGCACCACCGCCAAGTTGTGGCTGATGAAGAGGTATGTCAAACCATGCTGGCGCTGCAAATCCTTCATGATGTTGAGGACCTGGGCCTGCACGCTCACGTCGAGTGCCGAGGTCGGCTCGTCGCACACCAAAAATTCGGGGTTGGAGGCCAGGGCCCGCGCAATCGAAATCCGTTGTCGCTGGCCCCCCGAGAATTGGTGTGGGTATTTGTTCATGTCCAAGGGACTCAAACCCACCGAGCTGAGCAACTCACCGACGCGCGCTTGGACCGCGGCGTCATCGCTCAAGATGCCGTGCTCGCGCAAGGGCTCGGCCACGATGTCGGCCACCCGCCAGCGCGGATTCAAGCTGGCGTAGGGGTCTTGAAAAATCATCTGGATGCGCCGGCGCAGCAAATGTCCTTCGGACTGGGCATAGGTTTGGTGCGCGTCTTGCCCATCAAAGGTGAAATGGCCTCGGGTGGGCTTGTACAAGCCCACCAAGAGCCTTGCCACGGTGCTCTTGCCGCAACCCGACTCGCCCACCAAGGCCAAGGTCTGGCCTCGGGGAATTTCAAAACTCACACCATCGACCGCGTGCAAACGTTGACGAGGCTTGCCTTCCAAGACCCGGTTGAGCCAAGGCGCCGACACGTCGAAGCTGCAAGCCAAGTCATCGGCGACCACCAAGGGTGGCTGAATGGAACGGTCGGTCATGCAGACACCTCGGCACGCGTGGCGGTGCGGTCGTTGAACCAGCAGGCCGAATGGGTGGCGCGTGCGGCCATCAGTTCGGGGCGCGCTTGGCGGCATTGCTCAACCGCGTGCGGGCAACGGGGATTGAAGGCACAACCCGAAGGGATGGCGTTGAGTCGGGGCATGGCGCCGTCGATTTGGTGCAAGTTGTCGCGGTCCTGTGACATGTCGGGGATGCAATGCATCAAACCGCTGGTGTAGGGGTGCGAGGGTTGGTTGATGACATCGTGCACCGGGCCGATTTCGGCCACCCGCCCCGCGTACATCACCGCCACGCGATCGCACGTTTCGGCGATCACGCCCATGTCGTGGGTGATGAGCATGACGGCCGCACCGCGCTCTTTGCATATGCGTTTGAGCAAGCTGATGATCTGCGCTTGGATCGAGACGTCCAAGGCCGTGGTCGGTTCATCGGCCACCACCAGTTGCGGGTCGGCCGCCAAGGCCAAGGCGATCACCACGCGTTGGCGCATACCGCCGCTGAACTGGTGCGGGAAATGGTCGATGCGCTCCTCGGCCCCCGAAATGCCGGTGTCTTTGAGCAATTCGATGGCGCGCTGACGGGCTTGCGCCGGGTTGAGCGGCAAGTGCGTGGTGATGGTCTCGATCAGCTGCTGACCGATCGAATACAAGGGGTTCAGCGAGGTCAGAGGGTCTTGGAAAATCGCACCGATCTGTCGACCCCGGATGAGCCGCATCTCGTCGTGGGGCAGGTTGTCGATGCGCCGACCGTTGAGGCGGATTTCGCCGCTGGCGATGCGCCCGGGCGGCTCCAACAAACCGATGATGGACGCGCCGGTCAGGGACTTGCCCGCGCCCGACTCGCCCACGATGCCCAAAATTTCGCCAGGGGCGATGTCAAAGCTCACGCCATCGAGCGCGCGCAAGGTGCCGCGTCGACCGGGGAATTCGACCACCAAGTTCTGCACAGACAAGAGACTCAAGAGGGGCTCCTCAATTCAATCGGGGGTTCAAGGCGTCGCGCATCCAGTCGCCCAGCAAGTTCACGCTCAAGGCAATCAGGATCAGGACCACACCAGGGAACACGGTGATCCACCACTCGCCTGAAAACAAGTAGTCGTTGCCGATGCGAATCAGCGTGCCCAAAGACGGCGATGTGGGCGGTGCGCCCACGCCCAAAAAGGACAAGGTGGCTTCGGTGATGATGGCCGTGGCCACGTGGATCGTGGCCAACACCAAGACCGGGCCCAGCACATTGGGCAAGACGTGTTTGCGCATGATGCGCAGCGGCGACACGCCGATCACCCGCGCCGCTTGCACGTATTCTTTTTGACGCTCCACCAAGGTCGACCCGCGCACGGTGCGGGCGTACTGCACCCAACCGGTCAAGGAGATGGACACGATGAGCACACCAAAGGCCAGGCTTTCGTGCGCGTTGGGGAACAAGGCACGCCCCACTCCCGCGATCAGCAAGGCCACCAAGATGGCGGGGAAAGACAGCATCACATCGCACAAGCGCATCAAGAAGGCATCGATCCAGCCACCCCAAAAACCCGCCAAGAGCCCCAGGGTCACACCCACGATGACCGACAAAATGACCGAGGCCAAACCGACCGCCAAGGAAATGCGCGCGCCATAGATCAAGGCGGACAAGATGTCGCGGCCCTGGTCGTCGGTACCGAGCAAAAAAGCCGTTTGCCCATCGGGCAACCAGGCGGGCGGCAGCCGCGCATTGGCCAACTCCAAGGTGGCCAATTCAAAGGGGTTGTGAGGCGCCACCCACGGCGCGAACAGCGCCGCGATCACGAACACCAAGGCCAGCAGTGCAGCCAAGATGGCCGCCGGCGATTGTCGAAAGCTGTAGGCGACATCGCTGTCCCACCAAGCAAAACCCATTTTGTTCATCTGTGTCGTCCTCAATGTCCGCCAGCGGTGTTGATTCGCAGCCGCGGATCCACCACGAAATACAGCAGATCCACCACCAAATTGATCACCACAAAAATCAAAGCAATGACACACAAATACGCAGCCATGACGGGGATGTCTGCAAAGGTCACGGCTTGGATGAACAGCAAGCCCATACCAGGCCACTGGAACACCGTCTCGGTGATGATGGCAAACGCGATCAGGCCACCGAGCTGCAAGCCAGTGATGGTCATGACGGGCACCAAGGTGTTTTTAAGCGCGTGGCCGAAATGCACGGCGCGGTTGGTCAGGCCACGGGCCCGCGCGAACTTGATGTAGTCGGTGCGCAGCACCTCCAACATTTCCGAGCGCACCAAACGCATGATGAGCGTGAGCTGAAAAACAGCCAGGGTCACCGCTGGAAGGGTGATGTGTCGCCAACCATTGAGCGTGAGCAAGCTGGTGCTCCAACTGCCCCATTGCACCACCTCACCGCGACCAAAGCTGGGAAGCCAACCCAACTGCACGGCGAACAACAAGATCAGAAAAATGCCGATCAGGAACGTGGGCAAGGACACGCCCAGCAAAGACACCATCATGAACAACTGGCTCATGAAGCTGCCACGGCGCAGCGCGGCGTAAACGCCCATGGGAATGCCGATCAAGAGCGCCATGACCGCCGCCACCAGCGCCAATTCCAAAGTGGCGGGAAAACGCTCAGCGATGAGCTGCGACACTGGCGTGGCTTGCCGCAGGCTGATGCCGAACTCACCTTGCGCAGCGTTGAACAAAAAGTGTCCGAACTGCACAAAAAACGGCTGGTCGAGCCCCAGGTCGGCTCGCATTTGCTGAACCTGCTCGGGGGTCGCGTCTTGCCCCAACAAAAACACCACAGGGTCGCCGACGTATTGAAACAAAACGAAGGACACCAAGGCCACCGTGGCCATGACCAACAAGGCCTGCCAAAGCCTACGCAAGACAAATGCCAACATAAGAACCCAATAAAGAAGTGGGCATCGAACGCCAAGCGCTCGATGCCCTATTGCAGCAAAACCGGGATCAGTTGACCTTGATCAAACGCCAATCCAAACGGTTGTCGGGGCGGTGCACCACCTCGATGTTCTTCTTCATCACCCAAGGAATGACTTGGTTGTGCAGTGGGATGTGCGCGACATCATCGTTTTGCAACTGCAAAGCTTGGGTCATGAGCGCGGTGCGCTTATTGGGGTCCAGCTCCACCTTGATTTGGTCGACCAAAGCGTCCATCTTGGGGTTGCTGTAGCGGCCAACGTTGTAGTTGCCATCACCGCCCGTGCCTGGGGTGCGCACCAGCGACTGCAGCGAATACAAACCATCAAAGGTCGGCACACCCCAGCCCAGCATGTAGATGCTGGCTTCGTTGCGCTGGATCATGGGGAAGTAGGTCACCAAAGGCAAGGTGCGCAGCTTGGCTTTCACACCGATGCGCGCCCACATGGCCGTGACGGCTTGGCAGATTTGCTCGTCGTTGATGTAACGGTTGTTGGGGCAAGCAAAGTCCACCTCAAAACCGTTGGGGTAACCGGCTTCGGTCAACAGCTTTTGGGCCGCGGCGGCGTCAAACGGGAAGCGCTTGTGCACGGCTTCGGTCCAGCCCGCCACCTGAGGCGCCACCAAGGCACCGGTGGTTTGGCCCAAACCACGCATGGTCACGCGGCCGATGGTGTTGGCGTCGATCGCTTGGTACAGCGCTTTTCTGACGCGAACGTCTTTCAGGGGGTTTTTGCCTTTGACATCGCTGCCCACCAGCTCTTCGCGGTGTTGATCCATGCCGAAGAAAATCGTGCGGTTTTCAATGCCATCGATCACTTTCAGGCCGTCGTTGGAGCGGATGCGGGGCAAGTCTTGTGGGCTGGGGTCCAGCACAAAATCTACCTCACCCGAGAGCAAAGCGGCCATGCGCGTGGCTTCGGCACCCACGGGGGTGTAGACGATCTCGGTCACGTTGGTGGGCGCTTTGCCCCACCACTTGTCGTTTTTGGTCAACACCAAGCGCTGGTCTTGCTGCCAGGCCTTGAGAATGAAAGGACCGGTGCCGTTGGCGTTGCGGTGAGCGAAGTTCTCGTCTTTGGTTTTGATGTCCTTCGGCGCGGTCGAGTTGTTTTTCTCGGCCCAAGCCTTGCTCATCATGCGCAACTCGGTCATTTGGTTGAGCAAGACGGGGTTGAAGGCCTTGGTGAAGATGTCGATGGTTTTGGCGTCCACCTTCACCACACGCTCGATGCCCTGGATGTAGGGGGTGAAGTTGGAGGACGGCGCCATGGCGCGCTGGATAGAGAACACCGCATCGTCGGCCGTGAAATCGGCACCATCGTGGAACTTCACGCCGGTGCGCAAGGTCACGCGTAACTGGGTCGGTGTGACTTGCTTCCAATCGGTGGCCAAAATGCCTTCAACCTTGAAGGTATTGCTGTTGTAGTAGACCAAGCTCTCGTACACCGAGGCGTGAATGCCGTTTTGCAAGGCGTTGTTTTGTGAGTGAATGTCCCAGGTCGCGATATCGCTGGCGCTGGACCACTTGAATGTTTTGGCGTGCAAAGGCGCGCTGCCCAAAGCCAACACCGCCGACAAAGCCAAGAGTTGCAATTTCATAAGGTCAAACCTCCAAAAGTTGAGGCCCTGACTATGCATGATCCGCGTGATCGATTTGGTTGGGGTATTCCCGATGTCCCTTAGAACCCATAGGACCCAGCGCACACAGACCGTCAGGGCATCCGGGATAATCCCAGCCATGAACCCTTTGCTCAGCCGACTGCAGCCCTACCCCTTCGAGCGACTCAAACAGTTGTTTGCTCGCACCACCCCCTCGGCGGCGCACCGCCCGATCAGTTTGGGCATTGGTGAGCCCAAACACGCCACCCCGGCGTTCATTCAAGAAGCGCTCAAAGCCTCGGTGGCCCATGGGCTGTCGGCTTACCCAGCCACGGCGGGTGAGCCCGCGCTGCGTCAAGCCTGCGCGCAATGGATCCAAACCCGCTACGGCCTGAGCCTGGACCCCGCCACACAAATCTTGCCGGTCAACGGTTCACGCGAAGCGCTGTTTGCCCTCACGCAAACCCTCATCGACCCCACGCGAGCCGGCGCCACCGTGGTCAGCCCCAACCCCTTCTACCAAATCTACGAAGGCGCGGCCCTGCTGGCCGGGGCGCAAACCCATTACGTGCCCAGCGACCCCGCGCGCAACTTCGCCATCGACTGGGACCGCGTGCCCGCCGAGGTCTGGACGCGCACGCAGCTGCTGTTCGTGTGTTCACCGGGCAACCCCACGGGCGCGGTCATGCCGCTGTCCGAATGGGCCAAGCTGTTTGCGCTGTCGGACCAACACGGTTTTGTCATCGCCTCGGACGAGTG
>DAISXI010000068.1:2159-10881 GCA_036825935.1 Hydrogenophaga sp. | reverse complement strand
TGTGCTCGACCATCATCGAGACCGGCATCGACGTGCCCACGGCCAACACCATCGTCATGAGCCGCGCCGACAAGTTCGGCTTGGCGCAGCTGCACCAACTGCGCGGGCGTGTGGGCCGCTCACACCACCAAGCCTATGCTTATTTGATGGTGCCTGACATCGAAGGCCTGACCAAACAAGCACAGCAGCGCTTGGACGCGATCCAGCAAATGGAAGAACTCGGCAGCGGCTTTTATTTGGCCATGCACGACCTGGAGATTCGCGGCGCGGGCGAAGTGCTGGGCGAGAACCAAAGCGGCAACATGCTCGAGGTGGGCTTTCAGCTCTACAACGAGATGCTGGCCGAGGCCGTGGCCAGCCTCAAGGCCGGGCGCGAACCCGACCTGCTCAGCCCCCTGTCGGTGGTCACCGACATCAAGCTGCACGCCCCCGCGCTTTTGCCCAACGACTACTGCGGCGACGTTCACCTGCGCTTGAGTTTTTACAAAAAACTGGCCACCGCCAAAACCACCGACCAGATCGACGCGCTGCTCGAAGAAATCGTCGACCGCTTTGGCAAGCTCCCCACCCAAGCCCAAACCCTCATGGATGTTCACCGCTTGCGCGTGCTCACCCAGCCCTACGGGGTGATCAAGGTCGACGCCACGCCCGCGGTCACCCTGGTGACCTTCAAGCCCAACCCGCCGATCGACCCGATGGCCATCATCCACCTGATCCAGAAAAACAAACACATCAAACTCGCCGGCAACGACAAGCTGCGCATCGAAAAAGCCTTGCCCGATGTCCACGACCGCGTGCAGCTGGTGCGCGATGTGCTGCGCAACTTGGGGCAACCGATAATCTCACCATGACAACGCCCACCGAATTCACCCCCGGCCTCGTCATTCAAGGCTTCAATCCGCCCCTGCGTTTGAGCGACTTCAAGCTCATCGCCTTTGACATGGACTCCACGCTCATCAACATCGAATGCGTGGACGAGATCGCCGATGCGGCGGGCCGCAAGGCCGAGGTCGCGAACATCACCGAAGCCGCCATGCGCGGCGAGATCACCGATTACAAAGACAGCCTGCGCCGCCGCGTGGCGCTGCTCAAAGGAGTGACCGTGGCGCACATGCAGCAAGTGCTCGATGAGCGCTTGCAGCTCAACCCGGGCGCGGCCACCTTGGTGAAAGCTTGCCAACAGGCGGGCCTTAAGGTGCTGCTGGTCTCGGGCGGGTTCACGTTTTTCACCGACCACGTGCGCGACGTGCTGGGCATCGACTGGACACGCTCGAACGTGCTCGAGGTGGCCGACGGCGTGCTCACCGGGCGCATGGTCGATCAAGCTTGGGGAGATATTTGCGATGGCGAGGAAAAGCGCAAAACCCTGCTGGCCACTTGTACGCAAATGGGCATCGCACCGAACCAAGCCATCGCCATGGGCGACGGTGCCAACGACCTGCCCATGATGGGCGTGGCCGGTTTGTCGGTGGCCTACCACGCCAAGCCCGCGGTGCGCGCCCAGGCCATGGTGGCCATCAACAGCGGCGGTCTGGACCGTTTGCTCGAAGTGGTCCCAGCCGCATGAGCGGGGCCTTCCCTCCAAATCCGCTGCCACAAGCCCACCCCCCCTGAAGCCCACCCATTGGTCCGCATGCAACAAGCCCCCTCCCCGCACTCCCCCAACAAAGACGAGATCGCGGAACTCCCGCCGTTCGAGCGCTTACCGATGGAGCGCATCACGTTGGTGAGCACCCTTGAACAAGCCTTGAGCGCACAAGCCGCGCTGATGCGAGCCTCGGTCTGGGGCTTTGACACCGAGTCCAAGCCCACGTTTTTCAAAGACCAGGTGTCCGACGGGCCCCACGTGGCGCAATTCGCCACGCCCGATCACGCCTGGGTGTTTCAGCTGCACGACCCCGAGGTCAAAGCCACCGTGGCCGCCTTGCTGGCCACACCGGAGATCACCAAAGCAGGCTTTGGGTTGGGCGATGACCGCAAGCGCATTCAGCAGCGCTTGGGCGTGGACCCGCCCAAATTGCTCGACATCAACACCGTGTTTCGCGAGCGGGGTTACCGCAAAGAGTTGGGCGTCAAGGGCGCGGTCGCGGTGCTGTTTGGCCAACAATTCGCCAAGTCCAAAAAAGCCGCCACCTCCAACTGGTCGGTACGCGAGCTCAGCCCTGCGCAAGTGGTTTACGCGGCTAACGACGCTTGGGGCGCTGCTATGGTGATGCAGGCCTTGGCCCGCGACTGACACCGCTTCAGACGCTGGTGCCTTCGAGCGGCAAGACCAACTCAAACACCGTACCTACTGGGCTGTTGTCGCTCACCGACACACGACCGCCGTGCACCTGCGCCACCCGGGCCACGATGGACAAACCCAAACCCGAAGGGGCTCGGTCATGGCGGGTTTGCCCCGATTCGAAGCGCTCGAACAAGCGGGCTTTGTCTTCGTCGGGCACGCCAGGCCCAACGTCGGACACCCGAACCACCGCCCATTCGCCCGGCAAACCCTGATCACCGCGGCGCAAGTTCAAAACCACCCGAACCGGGGTATGGGCTAGCGCGGGCTGGTAGCGCAGGGCGTTGTCCACCAAGTTGTAGATCGCGATACTCAACAAGATGGGGTCGGCAGTCATGCGCAGCGGGGTGTGGGGGCAGTTCCACTCGATGGCCGCAGAACTCGGGTAATGGCTGGCCACCGATTGCACCAAATCACACAAATCCATCGCCTTCAACTGCGGACGCAAACTGTGTTCACGCAAGCGGTCTTGCTGGATCAGGCCATTGGCCAACAAGACCATGCGGTCACTGGCCAAAACCATGTTGCTCAAGCGTTGCTGCACCATGGGTGGGGTTTGGTCTTTCAACATCGCCAGCGACTCGAGCGACGCCTTGATCATCGCGGCGGGTGTTCGGAATTCGTGTGAGGCCATGGACAAGAGTTGTCGTTGCTCGGCCTCGGCGCGTTCCATGTCGTTGAGCGCCGTGGCAAGTGATCGCGTGCGCTCGGCCACGCGGTCTTCCAACTCATGGTTTTTGTTGGAGATCTCGGCCAACAATCGCATGCGCTCCAAATCGCGCGCTTGGAGTGCCGATCGCGCGCGGTGGATCATGGCCCAGTGCATGGAAATCAGCGAGGTCACCCCCGCGACTTGCCAGCCATAAAAACTGATGTAACTGTAGGGAATCCAACCCCGCGTGGCCAGCACGTGCCAAACCAAGAAGGCGAAGTACACCAACATCCAAGGGCCGTGCCAGACGCTCATGCTGCGGCCTTGGGCGATTTGGTAGATCAAGCCCAGCACCACCAAGGGCAGGTACATCACCAGACCCACAGCGACCACTGAGTTGATCGCCACCCACCCCATCAAGATGCTCGGTAGCCCCAACGACACCACGGTGATGAACGAGCCCCAAATGGCTTTGGGAATCCACTCACGGATCAAACGGAACTCAAACATCGAGGACACAAACGTCGCCATCAACCCCCAACTGAGCAAAGTCAAAGAACTGACCAGCAAGTTGATCGTTTGTGTGTTGTCCCAATCGACAAATCGGTAGGCCAGTCCATCCAAGACCGCCCACAACGAAGCGGTACAAAAAATATAGGCCGCCCACAACAGGCTCGAGGGCTCGCGGGCGACCCACGCGCGACTCAGGGCCAAGGCCAGCAAAACGCCAGAAACCGTGAAAATCAAACCCAGCAGACCGCCCTCTTTGGCTTGTTCTGAGGGGTACACCTGATTGGAAATCAAACGAACCAAGCCGACCTGGGTGCTGGTGGTTTGGATGCGAACGAGGAGCGTGGCCTTCAGCTCATCGCCAAAATCGACCACGAAGGTCGGCTTGAGCGCCAGCACGGGCGTCTCATCGGCCGGTCGCTGGTCCCCCGCGCGTCCCAAGTAGCGGATCCCTTGGGGCGTGCGAATCCAAGCCTCCACGCGGTCCAGCGCGCTCGGCCCCACCTCGAGCACCCAACGCGGAGACACCGAGTGGTCTTGCCGAACAACATCGAACGCCAACCAAACCGGCTCACTGGAATAACCCCGCGCCAAATGGCTGGCCAATCGAACCAATTCACCGCGGTCCCATGCCGCGAAGACTTCAGCATCGGATTCCCACCGGCTCTCTTTGGGGCTGGCATGTACCTGTCCCAGAACCTGCGCCAAACCTTCTTGGGGCAAGAGCGTCACTTGCGCGCCCACGCCAGGGCCGCAGCCGAGCAAAAACAGCAAGACCGCGAAGCGATAAAGCTTTAAACTGTCAAATATCATTTATTTGCTCAAACATGTCAGACGCCAGCCCAAAAAAACAGAATGCCTTGCCATTTCACGTGGCCATTGTCGAAGATGAAGCAATTTTGCGGGAGGAAATGGCCTTTCAACTCACGCACCACGGCTTTTCGGTCAAGACCTTTGAGTCGGCTCCGGGCTTCTACCGCTTTTTGGCCACCCAGCCCAACACCGTGGCGGTGTTGGACATTGGCCTGCCGGGTGAGGAAAACGGCCTGGACATTTGCAGCTACTTGCGTCAAAACAACCCCCACATGGGCATTGTCTTTCTGACCGCCCGTGGCTTGCGCGAAGACCGCCTGACCGGCTTGGCCAAAGGCGCGGACGCTTACCTGACCAAACCGGTGGACATGGCCGAGTTGGTGCTGGTGCTCAAACGCTTGGGCGAACGCTTCACCCCCACGGCGCCCCACAGCCCGCTGGCCAGCGCATTGACCACGCCCAGCCCAGCGGCTTGGAAGCTCAACGAATCGAATGCCATGCTCACCGCGCCCAACGCGCGCACGGTGGCCTTGACCATTACAGAGTTGCAGGTCATTCGGCCACTGATGACCCAGCCCAACCACAACTGCACCCACGATGAACTGGCCAGCAGCCTGGGTTTGCCCCCCGAGGAATGGGATAAGCATCGCATTGAGGTGATCATGAGCCGCCTGCGGGCCAAAATCGACAAAGAGACCGGTTTGCCACTGCCCGTTCGGGCCGTTCGGGGCATCGGTTACCGCTTCCATACCTGAAACGATATGTCCAACACCTGCAACGCTTTTGCGACAACTTGAAAGCTTTTGTCAGTTTTGTCGGGTTTTTGCTTGAAGCGGCTGTCGGTTTGTATAACAATGAGATTTATCTCTCGCACCGCTTCGGTGCGCGTCACTTTTGACATTGTTACGACATGAACGACCCCATTTGGCAAGCAGAAGACGGCCGATTGCTCAAAGATTTGCGCACATCGGCTGGCCTGGATATTCACGAATTTTCCCGTGCCGCCTCCATCTCTGTGGCCCAATTGCGCCAATTGGAAGAAGGTGGCAACGAGTTGTTTTACAGCCAGACCATCAAATTTCAAATGGGGCGCAAACTCTTGCGCAGACTGGGCGCCGATGTGGTGCGTGTCGCCGAAGAACCCGTGCCCGAAACACCGTCCTTGTTCGATTTTTCGCCGAGCCCAGCCAAAGCGCCGAGCTTGGAGGAAGCGTTGAGTGCCGCGCCCACGCCGGTGCTGCCTCAACCAGAGGCCCCCGCCAAGGCCTGGAGCAAATCTTGGGTCACCGTGTTGGCGGGTGTGGGTGTCTTGCTCATCGCGGGGGTCTTTGGCTCGCAAGTGCGCTCACCCAGCCCTGATCAGCCTCGCCAGGCGGACATCACCCCCGCGCCTGCCTTGGCGGTGTCACCCCCAGCGGTTCGCGATACCCCACCCGTCACCACCACCCTGGTGAAACCGAACACCTCCGTGAGCACAGCACTCAACGCAACCGCAGCACCAGAGGTGCCGCCGCCGGTGGCTGCGGCCCCCGTTGCCGCGCCCACGAGCTCCACATTGGCTTGCCGATGGGACAGCGGCCCAGGCAACACCTTCATGCCGCGCGGCATGGAAAAACCCAGTACCTACGTTCACTTCGTCGCCAATGCCGACGCGAGTTTTTGCGTTCAAGACCGCAACCAAAAAGTCACCCAAGTCAACTTGAAGGCCGGCGAAAAACTCACCGTGCGCGGTGCCGCCCCTTGGCGCATTCAAACCACCCAATGGGCCGATGTGGCGGTGTTCTTCCAAGGCTACCGCATGCCCGTGCCCGCTTCGGCCACCTTGGTCACCCTCAACCCGCGATTGGAGCCTTTGAGCGAAACCAGCGCACAAAGCAACTGATTGGCCCCAAAGGTCTTTCACAGCCTGCTTTTCGAAGCAGGCTTTTTTTTCGTCTATCCTGCTGCGACCTAAGGAGTTGATGCATGAGCCTGATGTTTTCCGAACACGTTTTCCAGACCCCACGCGGCGAATTCCGATTGGCCAACAAAACCATCGTCGCGCCCATGTGCCAATACGCGGCCGAGTCCGGGCGCGCCACCGATTGGCATTTGCAACATTGGGCTCAGATGCTCAACAGCGGCACCGGCCTGTTCACCATCGAAGCCACGGCGGTGGAGCCGGCCGGGCGCATCTCGTCGGGTTGCTTGGGTTTGTGGGACGACAACACCGCTGCGGCCATGGCCGATGCCCTGCACCGCGCCCGCCGTTGGGCGCCTCCCGTGCCGGTGTGCATCCAACTCGCGCACGCTGGGCGCAAAGCCTCCAGCGCCGTGCCGTGGGCCGGTGGCCAATTGCTCTCGCCCAACGAGGGTGGTTGGCCCACGGTCGCGCCGTCTGCCCTGCCCCACTTGCCCCAAGAAGCGACGCCACGGGCCTTGAGCGAAGCCGACCTGGACACCTTGGTGGTGCAATTCGTGCAAGCGGCTCGTCGCGCCGATGCCATGGGCATCGAAGCCATCGAGTTGCACGCCGCGCACGGCTACTTGATGCACGAATTTTTGTCGCCCCTGTCCAACCAACGAAGCGACGCTTACGGTGGATCGTTTGACAACCGCGTGCGGTTTCCGATGCGTGTGTTCGATGCGGTGCGTGCGGTGTTTGGTGGTGTGCTGGGCATGCGGGTGTCGGCCAGCGATTGGGTCGATGGCGGCTGGACGCCCGAAGAAACCGCCGACCTTGCGGTTCGACTCAAGGCCGCAGGGGCGGACTACATTCACATTTCATCCGGTGGCGTCAGCCCGCAGCAGCGCATCGCCTTGGGGCCAGAGTACCAAGTGCCGTTCGCACGCTTGGTCAAACAAAAATCAGGACTGACCACCATCGCCGTGGGCCTGATCACCGACCCGCACCAAGCCGAGGACATCTTGGCCCGGGGTGACGCCGACCTGATTGCGCTGGCACGCGCCTACCTCTACCACCCACGCTGGAGTTGGCAAGCAGCGGCGGCCTTGGGTGGCACGGTCAGTGCCAGCCCGCAGTACTGGCGGTGTTTGCCGGCCGAGGCGAAGGCGGTGTTTGGTTCGGTGAGCGTGGGCGCGCGCTGAAGCTCAAAAACTGCCGAAGGCCGTTCCCAAGCCCACCACCGCGGCCAAGGCCAACAAGTCCCACGGGTTCACCCCTCTTCAAGGGTGCAAAATACCCCAAACCATCAGCGACCTTGTTCGTCCACGCCCCATGTCCCAGCCAGTCCCCACCAAGCGAACCGGCCTGTCGCGCGTCTTGCACGCCTTCACCTACTCCCTCGACGGTTTGAAAACCGGTTGGGGCGAGCCCGCCTTTCGGCAAGAAGCCCTCTTGGCCATCCCGCTGGTGCCCTTGGCTTTTGTGATCGGCGCGAACTGGATGGAAACCGCGATGCTGATCGCGGTGGTGGTGTTCGTGATGGTCACGGAGTTACTCAACACCGCGGTGGAAGCTGCCATCGACCGCATCAGCCCCGAATGGCACGCCATCTCCAAACGCGCCAAAGACTTGGGCAGCGCGGCCGTGCTGTTGAGCTTGCTGTTGTGTGGTGGGGTGTGGTTGGCTGCGCTGTGGGCTTGGTGGTAAAGACGGCTTCATTTTCAGTTAATTGAATGGGTGCAAGATACCTTTCGAGAACACACAAGACGTACGCCCATGAGATTGCTGATATTGGAAGACGACCTGTCCTTGGGCGACGCTTTGGCCGTGGGCTTGCGACAACACGGGCATGTGGTCGACTGGTTCAGCCAAGGCACACAAGCCCACAGCGCTTTGATGAGCACCGAATACGACGCCGTGGTGCTCGACTTGGGTTTGCCCGGGGACGACGGCGTGGTCTGGCTGCAGCGCTGGCGCCGTGAGGGGAACAACACACCCGTGCTGGTCCTGACCGCGCGCGATGGCTTGGATGATCGCATCGAGGGCTTGGACAGCGGCGCGGACGACTACCTCATCAAACCCATTGCCATCGACGAATTGGCGGCGCGCTTGCGCGCCATGCTGCGCCGATCCCAAGGTCGCACCCAATCGGTTTGGACGCACGCAGGCTTGGAGCACGACCCGAGCTCCAAGCTCACGCGCTGGCAAGGGCAGGTGGTGGAGCTCACCCGGCGTGAATTGAGTTTGCTGGAGACTTTCTTGATGAACCCCACGAAGGTCTGGAGCAAGTCGCAATTGCAAAGCAAGCTCTACGACTGGGGCGATACCGAACCCGAAAGCAACGCTCTGGAGGTTCACATTCACCACTTGCGCAAAAAAATCCACCCCAACATCGTGCGCAATATCCGTGGTGTGGGCTATGTCTTGGGATCGGAGGGCCTGCTGTCATGAGCCTGCACAAACGCCTGCTGGTGTATTTGCTGATCGCCGCTCCCGCCGCATGGCTGTTGGCATTGCTGTTGTCCATCAACCGGACCGAGCACGAAGTCAACGAATTGTTCGATACCCAAATGATCCA
>DAISXI010000068.1:0-2059 GCA_036825935.1 Hydrogenophaga sp. | reverse complement strand
GGGTCGAGTCCTTGCTTGAACGCGAACGCCGTTTCACCGCCGATGCCGCCCACGAATTGCGCACCCCCTTGGCCGTCTTGCGCGCCCAATGGGAGGTGATGCAACACGCCACCGACGACCGCGAAAAAACGCAAGCCCAGCGCCAATTGGCGGCTGGGTTTGAGCGCATGGAGCGCTTGGTCACCCAAATGCTGCAAATGTCGCGCCTCGATGCCACCGAGCGCCTGCCGCAAGCACAGCCCGTGGCGTGGGCACCGGTGGTGGAGCAAGCGGTCTCGGACGTTTTGCCCTTGAGCGATCAGCGCCTAGTGGACTTGGTGTGTGAGTGGCCCGACGATCCCGCCTTGGCACTGCCCATCGTGGGTGACGCTGTCTTGATGGGGGTGCTCCTGCGCAACCTGCTCGACAACGCGGTGCGCTACGCAACGGTCAACAGCACCGTGGAGATTCGTTTGAGCCCAGACGCCCTGGTCATCACCAACACCGTGGTCGACCGTGCTGCAGAACGTGTGGCCCGGTGGGGTGAACGTTTCCACCGCCCGCCTGGGGCCGAGCAAACCGGCAGTGGTTTGGGGGCATCGATCGTGCAACGCGTGGCCGAACTGCACGGTTTGCACGTGCAGGTGGTGGCCACGGACGAACAACACATCAGCGTGCGGCTGTCGAAGGCTTGAGGGTGTTGAGCAAGGCTCGGATTTCTTCTTTTCGGCCGGTATCGGCGACGTGTCGGCTGGGCCTGGCTGGTGCGGCCAAAGCGCGCTCCAAGTACACACGGGCTTGATCGGGTTGTCCCATTTCCGCCCAGTACTCACCATAGAAAAAGTTCGGATCGATGCCTTTGGGGTTGATCTGCAGCGCTTTTTCCAACAACAGTTTGGCTTGGTCTTTGTCGCCAAAACCCACAGGCCAGCCCGGCACCTTGTAGTACAGCACGCCCAAGCTGTTGTAGGCCGATCCCTCCATCGCGTTGGGGTTGATGGCCAAGGCTTTTTCGTACATCACCTTGGCCTCTTTCACCATCGACAAGGCCCCCAAGCCCCCTTTGTCGCCAGCCCACGAACTGAGCACAATCCCCTGCCAAATCAGCGGCTCGGCTTGCTGTGGGTGTTGCGCGACCAGTTGCTGAGATTGGGTGGCCAAACGCTCCCATCGACCGAGTTTTTCACTCGCCGGTGATTGGTAACGGATGGCTTCCCATTCGTGCTGCAAAGCCAACACACCCGTCTCCAGCGGCGTGGCTGCCCACACGGCGGAAGACGCCAGACTCAGCGCCATCGCCCAAATACCGATTTTTTTAAACATACATTCCCTATGGTTCAACAGAAAACAAACGGCGCAAAACCTGCGCCTGAGCTGCAAAGGCCCGGTCCATGCCCGCGCCCAAGCAGGCGTTAAGACGCACACCCAAGCGCTCTGGCCAACCCAACACCCGCTCGGCCGACGATGAGCGCAAGAGTTTCACCAAAGCCTGAGCGACCACACCCACCGCATCAGACGGGGTGCCCGTCAAACGGTTGAATTCTTGAGCCAAGGCATCGTTGAAATCGGTTTGGGTGGCCCTGGGAGCGAGCCACTGCACCCGCAATGAAGTACCGGTCACTTCGCGCCTCAACGCTTCGGCAAAACCGTGCAAGGCCGACTTGCTCGCTCCGTACACCGCATGTCCAGGCAAACCGATGTGCCCCAAGACCGAGCCGACCAACACCAGCTTCGATTGGGGGAGCGACAACAGATGGGGCAAGAGTGCAGAAGACAGCTGCATGGGTGCGGTGGCGTTGACCGCCATGAGGTGGGCCACCTCATCGTCGGCCAACTGATCCACAGGCTTGAAGGAAGCCACGCCAGCGGCCATGACCACGGTGTTCAGGTGTTGGTCTCGCACCGCGTCCACCAAACGCTGGCGGTCTTGAGGCAAGACGATGTCGGCGCTGATCGCACCGGCGGGCATGCCTTGGGGCCAACGGCGCCCCACCGGCACCACATGGGCACCTTGCTCCCGCAGGGCTTGCACCATGGCCTGACCAATGCCGCCACTGGCGCCCACCAACAAAATGCGCAG
>DAISXI010000067.1:0-10901 GCA_036825935.1 Hydrogenophaga sp. | reverse complement strand
CTGATTCGCTGCATCAACCGCTTGGAAGAACACCAACAAGGCAACTTGACCGTCGACGGCATTGAGCTGACCGACGACATCAAGGCGATCGACCAGGTTCGCAAGAACGTGGGCATGGTGTTCCAACAGTTCAACCTGTTCCCGCACCTGACCGTGCTGGAAAACCTCACGCTCTCGCCCATGTGGGTCGGCAAAATCCCCAAAAAGGAAGCCGAAGAAAAAGCCATGGCGCAACTCGAGCGTGTGCGCATCGCCGAGCAAGCCCACAAATACCCGCTGCAGCTCTCCGGTGGTCAGCAGCAGCGCGTGGCCATTGCCCGCGCCTTGTGCCTCACACCCAAAATCATGCTGTTCGACGAGCCCACTTCGGCGCTCGACCCCGAGATGATCAAGGAAGTGCTCGACGTGATGATCGAGTTGGCCAACCAAGGCATCACCATGATTTGCGTGACCCACGAAATGGGTTTTGCCAAGGCCGTGGCCGACCGCGTGATCTTCATGGACCAAGGCCAAATCGTCGAGCAAAACACGCCAGAAGCCTTCTTCAACAACCCACAAAACGAGCGCAGCCGGGACTTTTTGTCCAAGATCCTGGGCCACTGAGCCGTGGCGGATGCCGCTCGCGAACTGCAAACCCTGCGCAGCGCTTTCGAGCGGCTGCGCAGCGGCGAGATCAACGCGCACGCCTTCACTGCGCTGGCGGCCTCTCAGACTTCGGTGTTGACGGCCCTGCCGCTTCGCTTCGGTGAGGTCTGGCAAGACCTCATCACGCGACTGGAATCGGGCGCGCTGTTCGACGCTGAGAGTTGCTCCTTCAGTCAGAGCGACCTGCATGAGAGCATTCGGCTGTGGTTGGACAAGGCCGGTGAGCGCATCGCCACTGCGACTCAGAGGTCTTCGCCCTGAGCCGGGAACCCTTTGGGCGTTACCGGTATCATGTCCTTATGAAGTATTGGCGTGTTCTCTTGCTGTGTTTGGCCGTGCTGCTGCCTTGGCGCAGTGCCGTGGCCGTGACCATGGTGATGGCACCCATGTCCAGTCACAGCGTCCCCGAACAGCTGGGTCAGGCCCCCTGCCCACACCACACCAGCACGAGCGATCACAGCAGCAGTCATGCAGACATGACCGATCACACCTCCTGTGACGTCTGTCACGTGACAGCCCTGAGCGCCGATTTGCGAACGGCCACCCCTCCACACGCTCACCCCATCGACCCGCCGCCTCTCAGTGAGCGGTTTGCCAGTGTCGTGGTGGCGCAGCACCACAAACCCCCGATCTCGGCCTGACACACTGCCTTGTTTGACCCGGGCGCCGCTGTGCGCCTGGCTCTTGAGTGTCACCGGAGATCAACATGAAACCCCTTTTTCGCGCCACGTCTGTGGTGCTGGCTGGCTTGGCGGGCCTGACCTTGGCCGCGGCTCAGGCCGAAACCTTGAGCACTGCGCAAGCGTTGGAGCGTTGGCGAGCGGCCAACCAAGCGGTGGGCGAATTTCCCCGCGGCCACATCGACTTGCTGCGTTGGGAACAAGCCCAATCACCCGCCAGCGCTGGCCCGACGGTCATGGATCCGCTGGCTTGGACCGACGTTTGGCGCAGCATTCAACGCCAGCGGGCCGAGTGGGTGCTCCCACCGGCGGCCAACGCCCTCGAACGCCGTCAAGCGCAACGCCAATGGTTGGCGCTGCAACAGCAAGCCCAGCACGCCTGGGCGAACGCCATCACCCAACAGGTGCTGCTGCGCGTGCAAGCCGAGCGTGTGCACGCCGCGCGCACCGCGCTGAGCTTGGGCGAACGCATGGTGGCGCTGGGGCATTGGAGTGCGGCGCGAGGGATACCGGTTCAACTGACCAGCGTTCAAGAAGCCGCCGCCGAGCTCGCGCTGCAAGCCCAAGCCCAAGCGGCTTTGGAAGCACTGGCCGACCTGATGGGCGTCAGCGGTGCCGACGACCTGGCCAGCTTGGCCAAGCGCCTGCCCCAACAACTGCCCTTGCCCAGCACCTTGTCGGCGCTGCCCGACGCCGAAGCCTTGGCTTTGAAACAGCGTCCCGAAATGCGTTGGCAAAGTGAGGCTGTGGCCCGCGAAATCAAAGCCATCGGCGATGGCCAATGGCGCACCTGGGCACAAGCCCGCGACGCGCTGCTGCAAGGCCAAAGTAATGACCCACCGCAATGGCCCATGGGCAATGTGCTGGGCGATCACGCGCTGAACAAGGCCATCGCGACCCGCGCAGCGTGGGAGCGCGAGCAACGGGCATTCGCCAGGACCGTACGACAAGCCTGGCAGCAATTGGAGCGGGCCCGAACCATGGACGTGCTCATGCACGAACAGCGCCTGCCTTTGAACCAACAAGCCGAGCAAGAAACTTTGCTGCGCTACAACGGCATGCTGCAAAGCACGTGGGAGTTGATCGACGCGGCACACGCCCGGCTGAACGCGCAAGCCGATGCGCTGCAAGCCCGACAAGCCCATTGGCTGGCCCACGCCGATTGGCACACCCTCATGGCCGGTGGCGACATCGAATTGGCCAGCACTCCTGTACCCGCCAACGAGCGCGGCAGCGCCGCCAAAGGACACTGAACATGAACGACATCCACAACCCCCAACGCCGCCGCTTCTTGGGTGGTGCCGCGCTGGCCGCCACGGTGGCCACCGCGGGCACCGCGGTCGCCCGATCGGCCTTGGCTGCCCTGCCCGATGCACCGATACAAACCAGCGCCGACACCCAAGCCCCTTGGACACCGCCCGGCGTGACCGGTGCAGGTCGCCCCTACAACCCCGTGGTCACGCTCAACGGCTGGACCTTGCCTTGGCGCATGAACAACGGTGTCAAAGAATTCCACCTGATTGCCGAACCCGTGGTGCGCGAAATGGCACCCGGCTTTTTGGTGAACATGTGGGGTTACAACGGCCAGTCACCGGGCCCCACCATCGAAGTGGTGGAAGGCGACCGGGTGCGCATTTACGTCACCAACCGCTTGCCCGAACACACCACCATCCATTGGCACGGTCAGCGCCTGCCCAACGGCATGGACGGTGTGGGTGGTCTGAACCATCCCGCGATTCCCGCTGGCAAAACCTTTGTGTACGAGTTTGAAGCGCGGCGCCCCGGCACCTTCATGTACCACCCCCACGCGGACGAAATGACGCAAATGGCCATGGGCATGATGGGCTTTTGGGTCACGCACCCCAAGCAAAAACACACGCACATCGAGACCGTGCAGCGCGATTACTGCTTTCTGTTGAACGCCTTCGATGTGGAGCCCGGCAGCATGACCCCCAAGGTCAACACCATGCTGGACTTCAACATTTGGAGTTGGAACAGCCGCGTCTTCCCCGCCATCAGCCCACTGGTGGCCCGGCTGGGCGAAAGGGTGCGGGTGCGCGTGGGCAACCTCACGATGACCAACCACCCCATCCACATCCACGGCATTGAGTTTGAAGTAACGGGCACCGATGGTGGCCCTGTGCCGAAAACCGCCCGTTGGCCCGAGGTGACCACCGACGTGGCCGTGGGTCAAATGCGGCAGCTCGAATTCATCGCCGACGAGCCCGGCGACTGGGCCATGCATTGCCACAAGAGCCACCACACCATGGGCGCCATGGGACATGACGTGCCCACCCTCATTGGCGTGGACCACCGCGGCTTGGTCAAACCCCTGCAACGCGTCAACCCCGACTACATGGTCATGGGTGAGCGTGGCATGGCCGACATGGGCGAGATGGAAATGGAGTTGCCGACCAACACCTTTCCCATGATGACCGGCACCGGCCCTTACGGCCCGATTGAGATGGGCGGCATGTTCACCACCCTCAAGGTGCGCGCCGACCAGAAGGCGGGCGACTACAGCGACCCGGGTTGGTACCAACAGCCCCCCAACGCGCGGGCGCGCTTGGTCCAAACCCCTGACGCGGCTCCACGCGCGGCCACACCGGACGGCACACCCCATGCCACAGCGAAAAAACCTGCGGCGGGCAAAGGCCACAACCACCATTGAAACCCTCAACCCACAAGACAAGGACACACAACATGAACCCCACACGCCGACACCACCTGAGCCAACTGCTGGGTGCCACCGCCGCACTGACCCTGTCCCAGCTGGCCCGCGCCCATGGCGAGTCGCACAAAGACCACCACAAGGCCACGGGCCCCGTGGTCAAAGAACAAAAACCTTGGGGTATCGCCGCAGAGGCCAAGGAAGCCCAGCGCACCATCACCATCCGCATGAGCGACGACATGCGCTTTGCGCCAAAGCACTTGGACGTGAAATTGGGGCAGACCCTGCGCCTGCGTGCCGAAAACAAGGGCAAAGTGATGCACGAGATCGTGATTGGCACCCCCAAAGAACTGCAAGAACACGCCGAAATGATGCGAAAACACCCCAATATGGAGCACGACGAGCCCTACATGGCGCACGTCTCGCCTGGTAAAACTGGGGATATCGTGTGGACCTTCAATCGCGAAGGCGACTTTGAGTTCGCGTGTTTGTTGCCCGGCCACTTCGAAGCCGGTATGCGTGGCACCATCCGTGTGCGCGCCTAAAGCCAATAGGAGAAACCCATGAAAAACACCCTCTCCCGCCGCACCACCCTGATCGCCGCGGCCGTGGCCTTGGCCAGCGCACCTTGGGCTGCGCTGGCCAACAACCCCAAAAAGTTGCCCGTCATGCAGGTTTGGAAAGACCCCAACTGCGGCTGCTGCAAGGACTGGGTCGAGATCCTGCGCAAAGCCGGTTTTGAGATCCAAACCTTCGACACCGGCAACACCGCCATGCGCCAACGCTTGGGGATGCCCACGAAGTTTGGGTCTTGCCACACCGCGCTGATCGACGGCTACGTGATCGAAGGCCATGTGAACGTGAGCGAGATCCAGCGCTTGCTGAGCGAGCGGCCCAAAGCCTTGGGCCTGGCGGTGCCCGGCATGCCCGTGGGCAGCCCCGGCATGGACGGGCCCGAGTACGGCAACCGGCGCGACCCCTACGACGTGCTCTTGGTGCAAAAAGACGGCAGCAGCCGCAGCTACCAAAGCTATTTCAAAAATGCCGCCCAAGCGCCACGCGAGGGTTTCATGAAAACACAGCACAGCACCAGCGCGGCAGGGGCAGCCCTGCCGTGGGCCGAGGCCGAGATCCGGCGCATCGACACCGCCGCGGGCAAGGTCAGCCTCAAACACGGCGAGATCAAAAACCTCGACATGCCCCCCATGAGCATGGTGTTCCAAGTCCCCGATACCAGCCAACTCGCGGGCTTGAAGGTGGGCGATGCGGTGCGCTTCACGGCCGAACAGATCAACGGCGCCTACACCGTCATCCGCATCGAGCGGCGACCTTGAGGAAGCGCCCATGCCATGGTTAGCCGACGGGGTCTTGGCCATCCACTTCGCCATCGCCGCGTTCATCGCGGCAGGCTTGCTGCTGATTCCGGTGGGAGCGATCAGAGGCTGGGCTTGGGTTCGCTGGCGGCGCTTGCGCTTGATGCACGCTGGACTGATGGTATTCGTGGCGGCTGAGGCGGTGGTGGGAATGACCTGCCCGCTGACCGTGATCGAGGCCCATCTGCGCGGCACAGAAGCCCCACCGTCTTTTTGGGGGTTCTGGCTGCAGCGACTGCTCTATTGGGACCTGCCACCCAACTTCTTTTTGCTGCTGTATATCATCTGCGCCGTTTGGGCCCTTGTGCTGTGGGTGAAATTCCCAAGCGAAGCCCCGAAGCGTTGAAGACCATCTCGGTGATGTCAACAACCCCTACCAAACCCACATTTTTAAACAATGAAACATCTTTTTTTGGGAAGACTCGCTGCATGGATGGTGTTCGCTTTGCCGGTGATGGCTTGGGCCCATGGCATTTCCGACGAAGACCGCCAGCGCATGCTCGATGGCGGCTACCTGCAATACGTGGGTTTGGGCGCGAGCCACATGCTCACGGGCTACGACCATTTGTTGTTCCTGTTTGGCGTGGTTTTCTTTTTGACCACCTTCAAAGACGTGGCCAAGTTCGTCACGGTGTTCACCATCGGCCACTGCATCACGCTGATCTTCGCGACCTACTTCAAGATCACTTGGAACTTCTATTTGGTCGACGCCATCATCGCCCTGAGCGTCATTTACAAAGGCTTTGACAACAACGGTGGCTTTCAAAAACACCTGAACATGCCCTCGCCCAACCTGCTCAAGGCGGTGTTTGTTTTTGGCCTGTTACACGGCTTTGGTCTGTCCACCCGCTTGCAGCAACTCCCCTTGGGCGACGACCCCGTGGCCATGCTCTGGCGTATTTTGAGTTTCAACGTTGGCGTGGAAGTCGGCCAGATCGCGGCCTTGAGCGTGATGGTGGCCTTGCTCGCCTTGTGGCGGCACCGGCCTTCTTTTACGCGTTTCAGCCACCTTGCCAACCTGGGCCTGATTTACGCGGGCATTTACCTCTTGTTCACGCAGTTGCACGGCTATCAACACGACAGCCACCCCGACAGCTTCCGCTTCCCGGCCGCCGAACACCAGCACGCGCACGAGGACATGGACATTCAAAACACCACCGACGACAGTCGCAACACCTTGAAATAATCACCCAAGCCCATCACATTCAGGAAACACCATGAAATCAATCACCATCCCCGCACTGGTCCTGTCCATCATGTCCACCTTGTGGACGCCCTTGGCGGTTGCCGACCCAGGCAACAGCTGCCACTTTCACGGCAAAAAACCTGCGGCCGAGGCCACGGTGAGCGCTTGCGCCATGCAACGCAAAGACGCCCTGGTCAAAAGCAAGAAACTTGACGCCTCTTGGAGCGCCATCAAGCCTGCCAGCATTGAGGCTGTCGATGGTAAAAAAGGCAAAGAGTGGAAAGTGACGTTCAAGGACACAGCGGCCAAAGACAAATCCAAAGAAACGCTTTACATGTTTTACACGCAGCCGGGCAATTTCATTGCCGCCAACTTCACCGGTCAATAAACGATGAACAACGGGTCAACCCATCCGGCATTCAAAGGCGGCTTGCTGGCTTTGCTGGCAGCAGGCCTGTTTGGGCTGAGCACCCCCATGGTGCAAAGCTTGGGCCAAGGGGTTGGCTCTTTCTCCACCGCTGCCTTGCTGTACGCAGGTGCGGCGCTGGTTGCCTGGGCTTTGAAGCAACCCGCTGCCAAAGAAGCTGGTTTGCGGCGAACGGATGCACCTAGGCTATTGGCCATGGCGGGCACTGGCGCTGTGATCGGTCCAGTGGCATTGGCTTGGGGTTTGCAACACACCAGTGGTTCGAGCGCTTCCTTGATGCTCACACTGGAGGCCGTGTTCACCGCTGTGTTGGCTTGGCGTTGGTACGGAGAGACTTTGGACAAAAGGGTCATCTTGGCGGTGGTGCTCATGCTGCTGGGCGGAGCTGTCTTGGTCGTGGAGCAAGGCGCTTTGGGACAATTCCAGTTGTGGGGTTTGTTGGCCGTGCTGTTGGCCACGGTGGCTTGGGGGGTGGACAACACCTTGTCGCGGGGTGTGGCCGACCGCGACCCTGGCCAAGTGGTGTGGGTCAAAGCTGCTTTGGGCACCACCTGCACGTTCACCTTGGCCATGGTCTTTTCGGAATCTGCGCCACCGGTCATGAGTGCCTTGGGTTTGGTGCTGGTGGGTGCCACTGGCTACGGATTGAGTCTGCGTTTTTATTTGTTGGCCCAACGCAGCTTTGGCGCAGCCCGCACAGGCTCGGTCTTTGCGTTTGCGCCGTTCATTGGCGCTTTGGGCGCCTTTGCCTTGGGCGATCGGTCGGGCAGTTGGCTCATGATCACCGCGGGATTTTTGATGCTGCTGGGCGTGGTGTTGCATTTGATGGAGAGCCATGCGCACGAGCACACCCACGAAGAACTTGCCCACGAACACGCGCACAGGCACGACGACGGGCACCACGACCACTGGCACGATCCCATGCCCATGGGCGCACACAGCCACGCGCACCAACACACACGCGTCACGCACACCCATGCCCACGTTCCTGATTTGCATCACGGCCATCACCACGCGAACTGACCTCATCATGCGGTAGAGTTCGCGCATGAACAACAACGTGCGCGTTTTCCTCTCTTCATTGTGGGAGTGGCTGCTGTCTTTTGGGCCTTTTGTAGCACTGGGCGTGGCCCTCATGGTGGGGGCCTACCACTGGCTGGACCCCAACCCGCCCAAACAAGTCGTGTTGGCCACCGGCCCGGAGCAAAGCGCTTACGACGCCATGGGCCAGCACTACGCCAAGGCACTGTCGGCCTACGGCATCGATGTGACGCTCTTGCCCTCGGAGGGCTCGGCGCACAACCTGGACTTGCTGCGCAGCGGCCAAGCCGACTTGGCCTTTGTGCAAGGCGGCAGCGTGGCGTGGGCCGACACCGACCGCCAAAACCTCACGGCCCTCGGCAATTTGTTCGTGGAGCCGCTGTGGGTGTTTTACTGGCAGACCAGCGCGCAGCGCTTGGTCGGGCGCCCCAAACTGACCCAGTTGCGTGACCGACAAGGGGCGCGACATTCGCAACGGCCAGCCGTGGCTGCAGCGCTATTTGCCGTTTTGGTTGGCCAACGTGGTCGAACGCATGTGGCTGGCCGGGGGTTTGATTTTGGCTTTGGTCTTGCCACTCTCGCGCATCTTGCCGCCGCTCTACACCCTGCGCGTGCGCTCCAAGGTGTTCCGTTGGTACGCCGAATTGCAAGAGATTGAAGAACGCGTGGAGCGCAGCGCCAGCGCCCAAGACACACAAGCTCAACTCTTGGCTCTGGACCGCTTAGAAGCCACGGTCGAGCACGTCCAAGTGCCCTTGCCTTACGCCAACGAGCTCTACGCTTTGCGCAGCCACATCCGCTGGGTGCGCAAGCGACTCATGCAACACCTGCCCACGAATTAAGCCAACAAACGCGTCCAGCCCTCGGGCCCCAGGTCGCGCAAGGTGCGGATGTTGCGCTCCACGATCTGCTCGGCATCGCCCCCCGCACTGTCAACCGCCCGCCCCACGCTGTCTTCGCGCAGCAGGTGCAAGATGGGGTAAGGCGCGCGGTTGGTGAAGTGGCTCATGTCGCCTTCGGGTTCACCGTCGAACACGAAGTCGGGGTGGAAGTGAGCGACTTGAATCACGCCTTCGAGTTCGTGCTCGACCAACACCTCATCGACCACACCTTGGAAGTCGTTGAACACAAAGAAGTCGGGAAACAAAGTCGGGTGGATGAGCAGCGTGGTGTCGGTGTCTTCGGCGCTCACCGCTTGCAAGTGCGCCAACTCGCGGTCGAGGTCGTCCAAAAAGGCGTCGATGTGACGCGCGCTGCTGACCACGATGCGCACTTGGTTTTTGACGTACACCGAGCGCGCGAACGGGCACAGGTTCAGGCCGATGACGGCTTGCTCCAACCAGCGGCGGGTGTCGGCGATGATGCTCTCGGGTGTGGGGCTCATGCTCAGGATGGTTTCGTGTGGGGTTGAACACCGTAGGTGCGCATGGCCGAAGCCACTTGCGCCTGCTCGGTGGTTTCGTCGGCATAAAAACGGTAGCTCGGGGCCACGATGGGGGACACGGCGGTGACACGGATCAGCAGCACGCTCTGGATGACAAAGCGTTGCCCCACCATGGCCAACAGCGGTTGGGCCCAGCGCGCAAAGGCGGGGTCGTCTGTGCCCACCACCTGGGCCGTGCCCTTGAGCTTGAAGCCCTTTTGCACAAACACATCCACAAAACTCAAACAGACCTGTGGCTGTTGCGCGATGTTGCGCGCACTGACGGGTGATGCGATGTGAGCCACCACCACGTGCTGGTCATCGGCGATGGCCCAGACCTCTTTGGGCGACACATTGGGTTGGCCATCGGCGTCCACCGTGGCCAGCCAACACAGCACGCTGCGCTGAACTGAGGCGCGAACGGCTGCGAGGTCTGGCATGCCCACGGGTTTACTTCAAGCTCTTGAAGCGCGCACGTTTCGGACGCGCCCCTTCTTCGCCCAAGCGCTTGACCTTATCGGCCTCGTACTCGGTGAAGTTGCCATCGTAGAAGTACCACTGGCTGTCGCCCTCATAGGCCAGGATGTGCGTGCAGATGCGGTCGAGGAACCAGCGGTCGTGCGAAATCACCATCGCGCTGCCGGCGAATTCGAGCAGCGCTTCTTCCAGCGCGCGCAAGGTTTCGACGTCCAAGTCGTTCGAGGGTTCGTCGAGCATCAAGACGTTGCCGCCTTGGGCCAAGGTTTTGGCCAAGTGCAAACGGCCGCGCTCACCACCGGAGAGGTTTTTAACCAGCTTTTGCTGGTCGTTGCCTTTGAAGTTGAAGCGGCCGATGTAGGCGCGGCTGGGCATCACAAACTTGCCCACGGTGATGTTGTCCAAGCCGCCCGAGACGTCCTCCCAGACGGTCTTGTCACCTTCCAGGCTTTCGCGGCTTTGGTCCACAAAGGCCAGTTTGGCGGTTTGTCCGATGGTGATGGCACCGCTGTCCGGCGTTTCAACGCCTTGGATCATGCGGAACAGCGTGGACTTGCCCGCGCCGTTGGGGCCGATGATGCCGCAGATGGCGCCGGCCGGCAGCTTGAAGCTGAGCTTGTCCATGAGCAAGCGGTCGCCAAAACTCTTGGAGACGTTGTCAAACTCGATGACCTGCGCACCCAAGCGCTCGGCCACGGGAATGAAGATCTCGTTGGTCTCGTTGCGCTTTTGGTATTCGACGTCGCTCAACTCTTCGAAGCGCGACATGCGGGCCTTGCTCTTGGCTTGGCGGCCTTTGGCGTTGCTGCGCACCCACTTCAATTCTTCCTTCATGGCCTTGGAGCGGGCGTCTTCGCTCTTTTGTTCTTGGGCCAAGCGCTGTTCTTTTTGCTCCAGCCAGTCGGAGTAATTGCCTTTCCATGGAATGCCGTGGCCACGGTCCAATTCCAAAATCCATTCGGCGGCGTTGTCCAAGAA
>DAISXI010000066.1:0-10984 GCA_036825935.1 Hydrogenophaga sp. | reverse complement strand
ACTCAGAAACGCTCGTTGGCGCCCAAGTAGCGCCACTGGCCCACGGGCAGGCTGCCCAAGACCACACGGCCGATGCGGATGCGCTTGAGGCCCACCACGTGCAGGCCGACCTGTTCGCACATGCGCCGGATTTGGCGCTTCTTGCCTTCGGTCAGCACAAAGCGCAGCTGCTCGGGGTTTTGCCAGTCGACCTGCGCGGGTTTGAGGGCTTGGTCGTCCAGGCTCAAGCCGTGGCGCAACAGGGCCAAGCGATCCCGTGGGAACACCGCTTGCACGTTCTCGCCCACCACGCCTTCGCCTTGCGGGCCGTTGGGGGCCCATTGCACGCGCACCAAATATTCTTTTTCGACGTCGGAGTCTTCACCGATCAGGGTGCGGGCCACGCGGCCGTCTTGGGTCAGCACCAACAAGCCGATCGAGTCGATGTCCAAGCGCCCGGCGGGGGCCAGGCCGCGGCTGTGCTCGGGCGCGTAGTGGCGCGAGCGGTTCGGGTCTTCGCGCCAACGGCGCTCGCCTTGCACCAAGACGGCGGCGCTTTCGTGCCCGTCTTCGGGCTGGCCGCTGACGTAGCCCATGGGCTTGTTCAACACGATGGTCACGCGGGCGTTTTGTTGGTGCTGCGCTTGCGGTAAGACCTCGACGCGCGCGTCGTGCGGCACGGGCCAGCCCATTTGCGCAGGCTCGCCATTGACCACCACCCACCCGCGCGCGATCCACTCGTCGGCTTCGCGGCGCGAGCACAGGCCCAGGTCGGCCATGCGTTTGTTCAGGCGCACCATGCCCGGCGCTTGGGCGTTGGAGCTGCCGGACGCGGGGGTGCGCACGGAGGCGCGGGGGTCATACTCGCGCGGTGCATCTTGGCGCGGTGCAGGGGCACGTGGGGGTTTGGGGGCCGACTCAGAGACCGATTTGGCGCGGGCCGGGCCGCTGGGGCGCACGGGGGGGCGGCGCGGTGCGAGCGGGTCCACGCGGCGCTTGGGCACCGGCTTGAGGCTCAGGGTGCGGGGCTTGTTTTCTTCAGACATCCCCCGATCATCCCAGATTGAGGCTCAAACCCCTTGGTGACGCAGGGCAGCCAAGTCCAAGACGCGCAGGCCACCGTACTCGATGCGAATCCAACCTTGGTCGGCCAAAAACGCCAAAGCTTCGTTGACCCGCTGGCGCGACAGGCCCACCAAATAAGCCAATTCTTGTTGGGTGATGCGCAAGACGCCGCCCACGTTGGGGGACAGCAGGGGGTGGAACAGCGCCGCCAAGTGCCGCGCCACGCGCAGGTTGGGGTCGGTGATGCGGTCAATTTCTCGCGCCGCAATGAATTGGCCCAAACGCTCGTTGAGCTGCAGGGTGATGAAGCGGTTGAAACCGATCGATTCGGCCTGCAAGGTGTGAAAAGCCTGCACAGGCAAACCCGCGATGCGGCAAGCGCGCAAGGCTTGGACGTTGTAGCGGTAGTGCTCACGCTTGAGCACCGTGCCCTCTCCGAACCAGCCCCCAGGGGCCAAGCCGGTGAAGGTGATGGCAAAGCCTTGTGAGTCGTCGTTGCTCATCTTGAGCAAGCCATCCACCAAACCGTACCAATGCGTCACGGCCTTACCGAAACGGCAAATGAAGTCCCCCGTTTGGATTTCATGGACCACCAACCGATCCACCGCGAAGCTGCGCTCGTCCACGTTCAGCGACAGGAGCCATGGGATTTGTGCCAACTCCTCGTCGGTCGGTGCACGTGTGCTGGCAGGTTTGCGAACTGGCGATTTGAAGCCCATGTGTTTGGCCTTACAACCCCGATGCACTAGGGGAAAGTCCCAAGGGGTTTTGCCCCTAGATTGTCGCCCAACAGACAACATAACGTCAAACACAGGCATACGATGCCATTGAATCGAATCACCGCACACACCAGCGGACCGTTGTTGGAGACACGCATGAAGACGACCTTTCCCCAGTTGCTGATGGCGCATGCCCAAAGTCGTCCGAACGCGCCTGCGATGCGCGAAAAGGAATACGGCATTTGGCAAACCACCACGTGGGCGCAGCTCGCTCAACTCGTGCGCGACCTGGCTGCAGGCCTGCACCAGCGCGGCTTGCGCCGTGGTGAACACTTGGTGGTCATTGGCGCCAACCGCCCGCGCTTGTACGCCACCATGCTCGCAGCGCAATCACTGGGTGCCATTCCTGTGCCGCTTTACCAAGACGCGGTGGGCAGTGAATGCGTCTTTCCGATCAACAATGCCGAGGTGCGTTTTGCGGTGGTCGAAGACCAAGAACAGGTCGACAAGATGCTCGAGATCCGCGAGCAGTGCCCGCAACTTGAACACCTGTTCTTTGACGACCCCCGTGGGCTTCGACATTACAACCAGCCTGGCTTGGCCTCGATCGACGAACTCGCGGCCGCTGGACACGCCTTCAACCAGGACCACCCCAGCTACGTTGACGAACAAATGGCAGTCAACCAGCCCGGCGATGTCGCGGCCATGTTTTTCACTTCGGGCACCACGGGCAACCCCAAGGGTGTGGTGCACACCCACCACACCTTGATCGACCGCGCCGCCGTGGGCGCAGCCTTTGACAAACTCACCGATCGCGACGAGGTGCTGGCTTACTTGCCACCCGCTTGGATTGGCCAAAACATCTTCAGTTACGCGCAGTGGTTGGTGGCGGGCTATGTGGTGAACTGCCCCGAATCTGCCTCGACCGTGACCATCGACCTCAAGGAAATTGGCCCCACCTATTACTTTGCACCACCGCGCGTATTCGAAGGTTTGCTCACCAGCGTGATGATCCGAATGGAAGACGCGGGCCTGATCAAGCGCAATCTGTTCCAAGCCTTCATGGCCTTGGCAAGCCGTGTGGGCCCAGCCAAAACCGACGGCAAGTCGCTGGGCTTGGTCGATGCGGTGCTCTATGCCCTGGGCAACATCTTGGTCTTCGGCCCGCTGCGCAACAACTTGGGTTTTAGCCGTGTGCGGGTGGCCTACACGGCCGGCGAAGCCATCGGTCCAGACCTCTTCAGCTTTTATCGGTCCATCGGCATCAACCTCAAACAACTCTACGGCTCGACCGAGACTGCGGTGTTTGTGTGCCTGCAACCCGACCACGAAGCCCGCGCCGACACCGTCGGTGTGCCTTGTGATGGCGTGGAGATCAAACTCAGCGAGACCGGCGAAATCTTGGTCAAGTCGCCAGGCTTGCTAAAGGAATACTACAAAAACCCCAAGGCCACGGCCGAGGTGCTCAGCGCAGACGGCTGGTACCACACCAGCGATGCGGGTTTCATTGACGCCAGCGGACACCTGAAGATCATTGACCGGGTCAAAGACGTGGGACGCATCAAAGGTGGCGCGTTTGACAACGCCATGTTCGCACCCAAATACGTGGAAAACAAACTCAAGTTTTTCTCGCACATCAAAGAAGCCGTGGCCTATGGCGATGGCCGCGAAAAAGTCTGCGTGATG
The DNA here is from genome assembly GCA_036825935.1 of Hydrogenophaga sp. Classification (GTDB taxonomy): domain Bacteria; phylum Pseudomonadota; class Gammaproteobacteria; order Burkholderiales; family Burkholderiaceae_C; genus Hydrogenophaga. The sequence goes on along the minus strand of DAISXI010000066.1, from coordinate 7,535 downwards.
CTCAACATCGACTTCGACGCCGTGGGCAACTGGGCCGAGCGGCGCAACCTGCCCTACGCCGGCTACACCGACCTGGCCCAAAAAGCCGAGGTGTACGAGCTGATCAAAGAATGTGTCGAAAAGGTCAACGCCGATCTCAGCCGCGACGAGCTGCTCGCAGGCAGCCAAATCAGTCGCTTTTTGGTGCTTCACAAAGAACTCGATGCCGACGACAGCGAACTCACCCGCACCAACAAAGTTCGCCGCGGCTTCATTGCCGACAAGTACCAAGTGCTGGTGGATGCGCTCTACGGCGGCAAAACCGAGCAGTTCATCGATACCCAAGTGAAGTTTGAAGACGGTCGCACTGGCAGCGTAAGCGCCACTTTGCGCATCGCCGATGCGCGCATCTTTGACCCTGTGAAAGCAGCAGCATGATCAAAAAAATCGGCGACGTCATCCTCGACGTTCAGAACATTTCCTTGCGCTTCGGTGGGGTCAAGGCCCTGTCCGACATCTCGTTTGACGTCCGCGAACACGAGGTGCGCGCCATCATCGGCCCCAACGGCGCCGGTAAGAGCTCCATGCTCAACTGCATCAACGGCGTGTACCAACCGCAAGAGGGCAGCATCACCTTCCGTGGTCAGACCTTCAAACACATGGACAGCCGCCAAGTGGCCGAGATGGGGATTGCGCGCACCTTCCAAAACTTGGCTTTATTCAAAGGCATGAGCGTGGTCGACAACCTCATGACCGGTCGCAACCTTCGCATCAAGAGCAATCTCTTCTTGCAAGCCTTGCGCTTGGGCCCCGCGCAGCGCGAAGAAGAAGAACACCGCGCCTTTGTGGAACACATCATCGACTTCTTGGAAATTCAGGCCTACCGCAAAACACCTGTGGGTCAACTGCCTTACGGTCTGCAAAAGCGCGTGGACTTGGGTCGTGCCTTGTCCATGGAGCCTACGGTCTTGTTGCTTGACGAGCCCATGGCCGGTATGAACGTTGAAGAAAAGCAAGACATGAGCCGCTTTATCTTGGATGTGAACGATGAGTTCGGCACCACCATCGTCCTGATTGAACACGACATGAGCGTGGTGATGGACATTTCTGACCGCGTGGTGGTTTTGGACTACGGCAAAAAAATTGGCGATGGCACCCCCGAGGAGGTGCGCAACAACGAAGAAGTCATCAGCGCCTATTTGGGCACCAGCCACTGATCGGAGCGCAGAACATGGCCTTTTTTATTGAAACCCTCATCGGCGGCCTCATGGCCGGCATGTTGTATTCCCTGGTCGCACTGGGCTTTGTGCTGATATTCAAAGCCTCGGGCGTGTTCAACTTCGCCCAAGGGGCCATGGTGCTCTTTGCCGCTTTGGCGATGGCGCGCTTCTCGGAATGGATCCCTGGCTGGCTGGGTATTGAAGACAAGCTGATCGGCAACATCATCGCCTTCATCCTGGCGGGCGCTTGTATGTGGGTGCTGGCTTGGCTGATCGAGCGTCTGGTTTTGCGCCACTTGGTCAACCAAGAAGGCGTCACGCTGCTCATGGCCACGCTGGGCATCACCTACTTTCTGGACGGTTTGGGTCAAACGATTTTCGGCAGCGACATCTACAAAATCGATGTAGGTATGCCCAAAGAGCCCGTCTTCATTTTTGAAAGCGCTTTTCCCGGCGGTATCCTGATTAACTTAGAAGATATATATGCCGCATGCGTTGCCGCCATGTTGGTGGCCGTGCTGTCTTTGTTTTTCCAAAAGACCACCACCGGACGCGCTTTACGTGCCGTGGCCGACGACCACCAAGCCGCTCAATCCGTTGGCATTCCACTAAACCGCATTTGGGTCATCGTCTGGTTCGTCGCAGGCATCACTGCCTTGGTCGCCGGCATCATTTGGGGCTCCAAGATGGGCGTTCAGTTCTCGCTCACCACGGTGGCCTTGCGCGCCTTGCCTGTCATCATTTTGGGTGGTCTGACGTCTGTACCTGGCGCCATCATCGGCGGCCTGATCATTGGCGTGGGGGAGAAGCTCTCTGAGGTCTACATCGGCCCCATGGTCGGTGGCGGCATTGAAATTTGGTTCGCGTACGTGTTGGCGCTGGTGTTCTTGCTCTTCAGGCCACAGGGCTTGTTCGGCGAAAAAATCATCGACCGCGTCTAAGGGGATTCTTCATGTTTTACAGAGAAAACGGCCAATTCAAAACCTCTTACCGAGCCGATCAACAGATCTTCTCGATCGTCCAGGACCGATGGTTCATGTTGGCCGTGATGTCGGTGGCCTTTGTCGGCGTGCCCCTCATGGCCGATGAATACCTCTTCCGCGCCATCTTCATCCCGTTTTTGATCTTGTCGTTAGCAGCTTTGGGCGTGAACATCTTGGTGGGCTACTGCGGACAAATTTCGCTCGGCTCGGGCGCTTTCATGGCTGTGGGTGCTTACATGGCCTACAACAGCTATGTGCGCATCGAGGGCATGCCCCTGATCGTGGCTTTGCTGGCTGGCGGCTTTTTCGCCACCCTGGTCGGTATGTTTTTTGGCATCCCCAGCTTGCGGGTCAAAGGGCTGTATTTGGCTGTGGCAACCTTGGCGGCACAGTTCTTCTGCGACTGGGCTTTCTTGCGGGTGGGCTGGTTCACCAACAACACCGCTTCGGGTTCGGTCTCAGTCTCCAACCTCAGCGTTTTCGGCTGGACCATCAACACCCCTGTTGAAAAGTATTTGTTCTGCTTGGGGTTTGTGGTGGTGTTCGGTTTCTTGGCCAAAAACCTCGTGCGTTCTGCCATTGGCCGCGAGTGGATGGCCATTCGCGACATGGACGTGGCCGCCGCCGTGATCGGCATTCGTCCGATGTACGCCAAGCTCAGCGCCTTTGCGGTGAGTTCTTTCATCATCGGTGTGGCTGGTGGCTTGTGGGGCTTTGTACACCTGGGTTCCTGGGAGCCAGCGGCCTTCTCGATTGATCGCTCCTTCCAACTGCTGTTCATGGTGATCATCGGAGGCATGGGATCGATCGTGGGCAGTTTCTTTGGTGCAGCCTTCATCGTGATCCTGCCCATCTTTTTGAACCAAGCCCTGCCTTGGGTAGGCGCTCTGGTCAACGTGTCCATCTCTACAGCGACGGTGGCTCACACGGAATTCATGATTTTTGGCGCTTTGATCATCTGGTTCTTGATCGTTGAGCCTCACGGCTTGGCCAAGCTCTGGAGCATTGCCAAACAGAAGTTGCGGTTGTGGCCCTTCCCGCACTGATGGCCTTGGGGCCGATTGATAGGGTTTGTTTGTTGGTTCATTTTTCAATCACCTGTAGGAGACACAACATGAAGATTCGTCAACTGGTATTGGCAGCTGCTGTAGCGAGCGCTGGCTTTTCCTCTGCCTTGATCAGCACTGCTGTCCAAGCGCAAGCCACTGAGCAATTTTTCCCCGTGCTGGTCTACCGCACCGGCGCCTACGCACCCAACGGCGTGCCATGGGCCAACGGTTTTGTGGATTACATCAAGCTGACCAATGAGCGTGGTGGCATTAATGGGGTGAAGATTTCGTATGAAGAGTGCGAAACGGGTTATGCCACCGACCGCGGCGTGGAGTGCTACGAGCGCCTCAAAGGCAAAAACGGTGGCGCCTCCATGTTCCAACCGCTGTCCACTGGCATCACCTTTGCCTTGACCGAAAAAGTCCCCGCCGACAAGATCCCTCTGATCACCGCTGGCTACGGCCGCAGCGAGTCACAGGATGGCGGTGTCTTCAAATGGAACTTCCCCTTGGCCGGCACCTATTGGGTAGCCTCTGACGTGCTGATCCAGCACATCGCTAAAAAAGAAGGTGGCTTTGACAAGCTCAGAGGCAAGAAAATTGCCTTGGTTTATCACGACAGTCCCTTCGGCAAAGAGCCGATTCCCCTTCTGCAAAAGCGCGCGGCCATGCACGGCTTTGAGCTCAGTCTCTTGCCCGTGACCCACCCCGGTGTTGAGCAAAAATCCACTTGGTTACAAATCCGTCAAAACCGTCCTGACTACGTGCTCAACTGGGGCTGGGGCGTGATGAACTCGACCTTGGTCAAAGAGGCGCAAGCCACGGGCTATCCTCGCGACAAGATCTACGGCGTTTGGTGGGCTGGTGCTGAACCCGATGTGAAAGACATCGGTGATGGTGCTAAAGGCTACAACGCCGTGACCATGCAGCATGGCGCCGAACCCAACTCCGACTTTGTCAAAGAAGTGTTGGCCAAGGTACATGCCAAGAATCAAGGCACGGGCCCCAGAGATGAGGTTGGGCAGGTGCTTTACATCCGCGGTGCAATGAGCGCGATGCTGGCTGTTGAAGGTGTACGTGCTGCCCAAGAAAAGTTCGGCAGAGGCAAGGTCATGACCGGCACCCAAGTGCGCTGGGGATTGGAAAACCTGAACTTGACGCAAGCCAAGCTGGACGCTTTGGGCTTCAAAGGTGTGATGCGTCCCATCTCCACCAGCTGCCAAGACCACATGGGTGCGGCATGGGCTCGTGTACACACTTGGGACGGCTCAAAGTGGCAATTCACCAGCGACTGGCTGCAAGCCGACAACCAAATCTTGAGCCCAATGGTCAAAGCTGCCGCTGACCAATATGGTGCTGAGAAGAAGCTGGATCGTCGCGCTCCCGCTGACTGCAACTCCTGATGCACTTGGGCTGCAGCACCGCTTTGGCGGGTGCTGCAGCCTCGGTCGTCGGCAAACGCAAGCGCCGCGGGTCGACGCTTGCGTTTGAAGAAGGACATCCCACATGAACACACCAGCCACGGTTTTGAATGTCAACGGCATCGAGGTGATTTACAACCACGTCATCTTGGTGCTCAAGGGCGTGTCGCTCCAAGTCGCTGAGGGGCAGATCTCGGCCCTCTTGGGCGGCAATGGTGCGGGCAAAACCACCACCCTGCGCTCCATCTCGAACCTGCTGCAAGGGGAGCGTGGCCAAGTCACGAAGGGCAGTATCGAGTTGCGGGGCGAGCGCATTGAAAACCTCACGCCCTCCGACTTGGTGCAACGTGGCGTGGTACAGGTCATGGAAGGCCGTCACTGCTTTGCCCACCTGACCATCGAAGAGAACCTGCTCACGGGTGCTTACACCCGCAAGGACAAGGGTGAGATCGCGGCCAACTTGGACAAGGTTTACACCTACTTTCCGCGCCTCAAAACCCGCCGCACCTCACAAGCTGCGTACACCTCGGGTGGAGAACAACAAATGTGCGCCATTGGTCGCGCTTTGATGACCAACCCCAGTGTGATGTTGCTTGATGAGCCCTCCATGGGTTTGGCGCCACAAATCGTGGAAGAGGTGTTTGAAATCGTCAAAGACCTCAACACCAAAGAAAAAGTGACCTTCTTGTTGGCCGAGCAAAACACCAACATGGCTTTGCGTTACTCTGACTATGGCTACATCATGGAGTCGGGACGCATCGTCATGGACGGTGCTGCTGCAGATCTGCGCAACAACGAAGACGTCAAGGAGTTTTACCTCGGCATGGGCGGCGGTGAGCGCAAGAGTTTCAAAGACGTCAAGAGCTACAAGCGTCGCAAGCGCTGGCTGGCATGAGCTTGCACAGTTCATTGTCCTGTTCATTCAACACACGCTTTCGCCATGTCAACTTTTTTTGATCACTTGGAAACGCGCACGCCCGCTCAACGCGAGTCGGATCACATGGCGGCCTTGCCACGTCAAGTAGCCCACGCTCAATCCCGCAGTGACGCTTTTGCCCAGATTTTGTTGGGCGTCAATCCGATGGATATCTGTGACCGTGCTGCGCTGGCACTGCTGCCCGTGACTCGCAAACACGAGCTTTTGGAACGTCAGCAAGTACTTCGCACCCAAAATCCCTTTGGTGGTTTTTCGACCTTGGCCTTTGGTGCTCACATGCCCCGTGTGTTCGCCAGCCCCGGGCCGATTTATGAGCCCGAAGGTGCTGCTCGCGACTATTGGCGCATGGCACGTGCAATTTTTGCCGCTGGCTTTCGCCCGGGCGAGCTGATCCACAACTGTTTCTCGTACCACTTTGTTCCTGCCGGCTCAATGATGGAAAGCGGTGCACACGCCGTGGGCTGTACGGTGTTTGCGGGTGGGACAGGCCAAACCGAACAGCAAGTCCAAGTGATGTCCGAGCTCAAACCTGCGGGCTACATTGGTACACCCAGCTTTTTGAAAATCATTTTGGAAAAAGCGCAAGACATGGGGGTGGCCTTGCCCAGCGTCAAGAAAGCCATGTTCGGTGGCGAAGCCTACCCGCCGAGCTTGCACCAATGGTTTGCCGAGCGTGGTATTGCGGGCGCTCAGTGTTACGCCACCGCCGATTTGGGTTTGATCGCCTACGAGACTTCGGCGCACCAAGGTTTGGTGACCGATGAACAGGTGATCGTGGAAATTGTGCGCCCCGGCACGGGTGACCCTGTCACCCCTGGTGAGGTGGGAGAACTGGTTGTGACCTCGCTCAACCCCGACTACCCCTTGATCCGATTCGGCACTGGCGACCTGTCGGCCTTCATGCCAGGTCATTGTCCCACTGGCCGTACCGCTCCCCGGATCAAGGGCTGGATGGGACGTGCCGACCAAACCACCAAGGTACGCGGCATGTTTGTACACCCCTCCCAAGTGGCGGACATCGCACGGCGCTTTGATCAAGTGGTCAAAGCTAGGTTGGTCGTGACGGGTGAAATGGCCAACGACCAGCTCTGCTTGAAAGTGGAAACTGCTCAAGGTGGCGATGCGTTCACCGAAGCATTAAGCGCCGCCGTGCGCGACGTCACGAAGCTGCGCGCTCAAGTCGAGCTTTTGCCCTTGGGCAGCCTGCCCAACGACGGCAAGGTGATCGAGGACGCCCGCAGCTACCAATAACCCGGGTTTTCCCGAGTCTGCGTTTACGTAATTTCCGCGATGGTCAGGGCTCTTGCTGCGCCTAATATGTGCGTTCACCTAACTTTGGAGTCGTCCATGAAGAAACTTGTTGCCCTCGCGTTGACATCGGTCCTCGCGACCAGCGCTTTTGCTTTCCCCGCCAAGCCCATCACCTTGGTCGTGCCTTTCCCCCCAGGCCCCACCGACACCGTGACCCGCCAATTGGCCGAAGCCATGCGCAAAGCCATGCCTGGCGCCACCTTCGTGGTCGAGAACACCTCTGGCGCTGGCGGCACCATCGGTGCCAACCGCGTGGCGCGTGCCGACGCCGATGGCCACACCTTGCTGGTCTGGCACATTGGCATGGCCTCCACCGCCAACCTGTACCGCAAGCTGCCTTTCAAAGCCCTGGAAAGCTTTGAATACCTGGGCATGATCAACGAAGTGCCCATGACCTTGATTGGCTCGCCCAAGTTGCCCGCCAACACCTACAAAGAGTTTGAAGCCTATGTTCGCGCCAACGGTGGCAAGCTGAACTTGGCCCACGCCGGTATCGGCGCCGCTTCGCACCTGTGCGGTTTGATGTGGCAATCGTCGATTGGCTTGAAGGAAGGCATGACCACCATTCCCTTCACCGGCACAGGCCCAGCCCTGAGCGCCTTGATCGGCGGTCAAGTGGATTTGATGTGCGACCA
>DAISXI010000065.1:0-11187 GCA_036825935.1 Hydrogenophaga sp. | reverse complement strand
GTTGACCGCTGGCAACGCCGAACATGCCGTCCACTGCACCCCGATTGGTGTGGCGGGCCTGTGCACGCCAACGCAGAGCGACCCGATCTGGTCGATCACCGCCCTGGTTCAGCGCAAGGTGTTCTACCGTGAAGTGTTCAACCTGCATCGCTTTGAAAAGCGCGTGCCAGTAGGCCATCACCTCGGCATGACCATAACGGGTGGTTTCACACGGTCCAATGTGGTGCACCGCTTCGTCATACAGGTGCGTTTCCAAGGGGCGGTGTAGCGCCACCGCCTCTATAAACTTCGCGTAGGCTTGCGCTGCTGGGCTCGTATCGACGTGTGATCTATAGCCTTGCGGCGCATGCCCCGCCAACGGCTTGTTCCAGCCGCCTCGCTGATTCAACCACTGTTGAGCGAGGGCTCGGGGTTGCAGGCCAATTTGTAGCGCGATCGCGCCTTGATCGCGCACCAGCCATTCGTGCACGATTTGGTTGTCCTTGCATACGCAGTCGGCAATGGTGCGCGCGTGGACACGCTGCCCCGTCGCCGGTCCGAACACGCCGTCGCCTCGGTGCGTCATGGTGGAGATGATGCGGTGCGAGCTAAGGAAGCCCCCGTCTGCGTCTCCGGACTGGATGATGTCCTCGGCCAGCAAGCGACGGTCCGGAAACATTGCCAAGGTGGCGCGAGTGCCATCGATGACCGCTTGCACCGTGGTGCTGACCGAGGAGGGCGTGTCGACGATACAGGGGTCGCTGTAGTAGGTGCGAATGTCGTCGATGCGCCCACCTTCCCAAATTCGGTCGGTGATGACGCGAATGTAGTGGTCCAGGTCCCGAAATTCCGCATCAAAACCGCGCAGGCTGTACGCCGGTGCTCGGTAGGCTGATGTGTTCATGGGTGACATAGCGGTCATGCTTGGTCTTTCAAGGGAGCGCGTGGGGCGCTGGAAGCGCGCAGCACCAGGCGGGTGGGCAAGACGACGGCGCGGTTCTGGTTAGCACCGTCCATTTCTTCCATCAATAGCCCTACCGTGGCCTCAATCATGGCGTCGGCGTCTTGCACCACGGTGCTCAGCTGGTAAGCGCCCCAAGAGGCTTGCTTGACGTCGTCGAAACCAACCACGCTGACCTCTTGCGGAACACCAAGGCCCAGCTCTATGCGCAAGGTGTCCATGACAGCAATGGCCATGTGGTCACTAGAGACGAACACCGCGTCTGGCCGTTGCCCCGGCTTGACGGAAAACAAGCTTCGCGTGGCCGTTTTGGCGTCTTCAAAGTTGTAGTTGCCCACGGCCCTAGCAAACACCTTTTGACCAAATTCGGCGAGTGCATCGCGAAGGCCCTGCTCGCGCTGCTGGTTGGTCGAGGTGTCCTCTAGACCGGCGATGTAAGCCACGCGTTTGTGGCCCGTGCGAGCAAGGTACTCGCCCACCAAGAGACCACCCTGGTAGTTGTCAGTCGTGACCGAGCTGGTGTTGGCGCTGTCTGGGCTGATCCGGTTGAAGAGCACCACGGGAATGCCCGCATTTTCACAGCTCAAGGCCAAGGCGCTGGACATGGCCGTCGAGGCCATGACCAAACCGTCCACTTGGTACTGCAAGATTTCAGCGAGCACAACGTCGGTTTGACGGGTGTCTGTGATGAATAGCAATACGTGGTAACCATCGAGCTGCAGGCGCTGGGAGAGCTTTTCAAGAACCACTGGGTAAAACTGGTTTTCCAAGTAAGACATCACCACACCAATGATGCGACTGCGCCTGGTGATCAAGGTGCGTGCGATTGCATTGGGCCGATAGCCCAGTTTTCTGGCCGCCTCTTCGACCTTGATTCGGGTCGCTTCCGAAACGCTAGCGCCAGGCGTGAAGGTGCGGCTGACTGCCGATTGGGAGACTTGAGCGAGTCGTGCGACGTCAATGGAAGTGACTGTTGCCATGTTGATCTCTGAAGTCTTCAGACCGCTGTCCACCCACCATCGACCATCAAGGCCGATCCGGTCACCATGGCCGCTGCTTCGCTGGCGAGGAACACAACCCCACCCATGATGTCTTCGAGCTTGCCGATACGACCCAACGCGATGCGCGATTCAACGTAACGGCGAAAGTCCGTGTCAGAAAACATGTGTTCGGTCATTGCGGTTTCAATAAAGGTAGGGCAGAGGGTATTGACGCGGATATTGTGCGGACCCAACTCCCAGGCCAGCGACTTGGTCATGCCTTCAACCGCATGTTTTGTGGCGCAATAGAGAACCCGCTTTGGACCTCCGACATGACCCATCTGGCTGGAGATGGTGATGATTGAACCAGGCTTACCCGCTGCAATCAGTCCTCGCGCGACCTCGCGCGTCACAAACATCGTGGCCTTGACATTGAGATCCATCACAGCGTCGTAATCGGCGTCCTCCATCTCCGTGATCAATGAGGGTCGGTTGGTGCCGGCGTTGTTGACCAAAATGTTGAAAGGCCCATGCTGCTCAACGAAAACCTTGACCGCTTGCGAATCGGTGACATCTAGGGTGCGGCTTACAGCCCGACCTCCGGACTTGCAGATCTCACCACTGGCAGCCTCGATGTCGTGCGCGTTACGCGCGACCAGCGTCACATGGGCACCAGCTTGCGCCAGTGCATGCGCTGCTGCCAAGCCAATGCCGCGGCCCGCGCCAGTCACCAGCGCAATTTTGCCGTCGAGTCGCATGGAGGGTGTATTGAGCATGACTTTAACGCCCCGACATCAGGCCTTATGTTCGGGCCGTGGCGGTACCCGTTCACCCAAGTCGAAGGCTTCCCATCCGTGCCCATCGAAAGGGTCCTTGCCCAGTTGCTGTAACACATGGACGAAGTCCACATTGACCCAGTTGTCGACGATCTTGCCGCCTTGCACCTTCCAGAAGTCCATGTAGCGAATCTCGATGCGTTTGCCGGTCGGCGCTATGCCCATGAACTCACCACTGTGCGTGGCCTCTTGACGACCAAACGCCGCCATCCATTCGCCCTGCACAATTCGCGCCTCGTCTATACACACCTTATCTGAAAATGCAGCCTGAAACGGACGCTGCCAGTTGTCTTGAAATTCAGGCACGCCTCGCTTGGTACCGCAACCGGCATTGCCCATCCATCTGAAGTCAGACTTGAAGAACGCCTCGATACCTTCTATGGTGTGGTCGTTCAGGCCATTGACCATGGACTCAACCACCCGCCGTGTTTCAGCGGTTTTCGTCAGGTCGTTGTCCCGGGTCAGCACCCCCTGCTCAGGGCGCGCACCTTTACCGAGCTGGGTATGCGTTGGTGTTTTTTGTGACATGTGTGCGAAATCTGAACAACAAAACCGCACCTGGCTTCAGGGCAGGGCCTTGACAGGCTCGTACCAGGGCAAATCGGCGCGATCGCCGTAACGACGCACACGGATATTGGCCTGCTCACCATGACCAGCAAAATTTTCCATATGGCACAGTCGCGAGCAGTATTCACCCATCAGCGCAGACGCTTTGTCGCTGGTGACGCGTTGATAGGTGCAGGTCTTGAGAAACTTGCCGACCCACAGGCCACCTGTGTAGCGTGCATTCTTGTTCGTCGGCAAGGTGTGATTGGTTCCGATAACCTTGTCGCCAAAACTCACGTTGGTTCGCGGACCCAAGAACAACGCACCGTAGTTGGTCATGTTCTGGAGGAAATAATCCGGATCGTGAGTCATGACCTGCACATGTTCAGACGCCAGTTCGTCGGCTTTGGCCAGCATCTCTTCGTCGCTGTCGCAAACAATCACTTCGCCATAAACATCCCAGGCCTTGCGCGCGATTTCGGCGGTGGGCAGGATGCCGAGTTGACGCTCAACTTCAGCCATGGTGTCCTTAGCCAGCTTTTCAGAGGTCGTGAGCAACACGGCGGGTGAGGTGGGTCCGTGTTCAGCCTGGCCCAATAGGTCCACTGCACACAGCTCTCCATCGACCGTTTCGTCTGCAATGACCAGTGTTTCGGTTGGCCCAGCGAACAGATCGATCCCTACGCGTCCATACAACTGGCGCTTGGCTTCTGCGACGAACATATTGCCTGGCCCGACCAGCATATCCACCGCCTCGACGCTCTGGGTCCCCAGTGCCATAGCCGCCACGGCCTGTACGCCACCCAGCACCAAGATCTGATCGGCGCCAGCGAAATGCATCGCGGCCACGATGGCCGGATGTGGTGCACCCTGGTATGGCGGCGCCGTAGAAACCACCCGCTTGACACCAGCCACCTTGGCGGTCAGCACACTCATGTGGGCCGAGGCAATCAAGGGGTACTTACCGCCCGGCACATAACAGCCAGCTGCGTTGACCGGGATGTTGCGATGACCCAGTATCACGCCGGGCATGGTCTCAACCTCGACGTCTTTCATGCTATCTCGCTGAATCTGGGCAAAGTTACGGATCTGCTTCTGCGCGAACCGAATGTCTTCAATCTCGCGAGCCGACAACTTTTTAACTGCAGACTCGATCTCGGCCTGCGACAGTGTGAAACTGGCCGGATCCCAGCTGTCAAATTTACGGCTGTAGTCGCGCACTGCCGCGTCACCGCGTGCCTGAACATCCTTCAGGATGGCCTCTACGGTGGCGCGCACCTGCACATCGTCGTCGGCACGGGATTGGGCATCCTTGCCCTTCTTGAGATAACGGATCATGTTGATGAACTTTCAGGTGCGGGTGAGTCAAAATTCGCCATAAATTGCATACGTATGCATTTTATGACCAGCCCATCAAAAAAACATTGGTGTTTACCCTGCTTCAATCCCTTTGTCTTATGTGCGGCACCGTCGCCCAAACTGGGAACGAACACGGGCCAACACATCAATGTCAAGTTGAAGCAGCACCTGAATGATGTCGATAGGTACCCAGTTTTCGCGAATCAATTCTTGGTCCGCCGCATAAAAGTCCATCACGCGCATGGTGATCGCTCTGCCACTGGCACCCAAGCCCAACCACCCCCCGCCAATGTGCATCATGTGTCGGCTTGGCCAACCACCGGTCGCGGAAAACCGTCCATCGCCAATGCGCACATAGTGGCTGCCACCATGTTTGCCCAATCCCGCCGGCTGTGGGCGATTGGGGTCGCGGGGAAAAGCCGAGCGGAAAGGCAATTGGTGAGCGTCAACAAAACCCTCCAGCCCCCGCGCCGTTCCGATGCCGCTGGGCCCATACCACATCATTTTGGGATGCCAATACTGTTTTTGCGGCATGTTGAGCAAGCCTTCACGCCCAGCATTCGCCGTGTCGTCGTATGCCCCCAATGACGCTTGCATGTCCATCGTCAACTTCAGACTCGCGGCTGATACCTCAGGTTTTTGTGCCTCAAAGACCAAACCATCGCCGCTTTTGGGGGCAGGCCACCTCCCCTCTTGACCCAGACTGGGCACGATGGGCCAGAAGCCAGTTTGGCGGATGAAGTCCAACATATCGATGAGCACTGTGCTCTGCACAATCCGTCCTTCCACCATTTGATGGAATTCACCATAGCGCAAGAAGATCACCTGATCTGTTGCTGGAATGCCTTGCCAATCGCGGTGGAAGGTTCCCACCAAATGGCCAACACAGCCAACATAAGACCGGCCCTCATATTCGCCACCGATCAATACATCATCTCGCCGTTCAAGGTCTGGGAAAGACGTCAGCAGGGGCTTCCACACCTGTTGCACGATAGCCTCCACGCCTCTGATTTCATTCCAAGGGTGAGAACCTCGCCATTCGGCATCGGGGTGGTAAATGTTCCTGATGGCGCCTTCCACGGTTTGAGGCGTCGAATTCGAGATCGAATTCAATCCCGACCATACGTTGCGCTTATTTTTCAATAAGGAAGATTGGCTCATATGCAGATGTAGAGAAAACTGGTTCGGACTCACCAAACGATACTGACGCAGACCACAATCAAAGCAATTTTACATATTTTGCATACGAATGCAATTGTATTTTTTATGTGGGTTCAACGCGAGCTGAAGCGCCCTATTCGCTTGCCACAACGGTCAAGGCCCGTTTTCACCGACGTGACGCTGCTGAAAAAACATGAGAAGGTCGCGTCATTGAGAGCGTGGGCATCTGGCAGGACGGTTCCAGCCGACTAAAAAGCGGCTGGTGGCGACAGGCGCGGACAGAGCATCAAACGCCGAAGCTCAGGCCGCTGACACGGCAGCTCGATGGCAATGCCTTGCTCAAAGCCTCGTCCGTGTTGGCGGGGCCGCAGTCCCAGCGTGCAATGCCGTTGCTGGCGGCCGTGAGGCCTTGGTTGTCGGCGCCAAAGGGCTTGATGATGATGGCGCCCTGGGGCACGACGTTGGTGCTCACCCGCACCGCGCCGGTGGCGTCGGTTTCAATGGCCAACACGTGGCGGCTCGGTGCCGTGACCTCGCAGCCCCAAGCTCCGGCGGCCGGCAGGCTGCCCGAGGCACTTTGCACCGCCTCGGTGACGGCGGTTCGGCACGCACTGGCGGCCGTGATGACCTCGGCCATGCGCGCGCGGCGTGTGTAATCTTGGTAGGCAGGCAAGGCCGCGGCCACCAAAATGCCGATGACGGCCAAGACGACCATCAATTCGATCAAAGTAAAGCCACGGGGGGGGTTGCGCTTCATGGGCGACGCTCCGGTTGGTTGATGACAATGGGGGTGAAGGTGGCCACGGTTTGCTGCCGCCCTTTGAGGCGCAACTCGCCCAAAGGCTTCCAATTGACCAGCGGGTTTTGATCGGCGGTGCTGGCGCTGACCAAGATGCGGACCCCTTGGTCGGCACATTGGCTTTGCAAACGCGCAGCCACATTGACCGCATCTCCGACCACAGTGTAACTTTGGCGGTGGGTCGAACCCATGTCGCCGACCAGCATGGTGCCCGTGTGAATACCGATGGTGACGCCCAATCCCAACAGTTCTGGGTATTTGTCGCTGGCGGTTTGGGCTTCCATCAAAGCCACGATGCGCAGCGCCGAGGTCACCGCATCCTTGGCGTGGTGGCGGTTGGCTTGCGGTGCGCCCCAAAACGCCATGACGCAATCGCCCATGTACTTGTCCACCGTGCCGCCTTGCTCTTCCACAGCCTCGGTGATCTTGCTGAGGACGTGGTTGAGCAAGCATTGCAAACGGGGCGGTGTGACCCGTTCGGCCACGGTGGTGAAACCTTGCCAATCGCAAAACATCACCGTCATTTCGCGCTCCACCAACGGCGCTTGTACCGGGCTGTCGGTGGCGCGGCGCATCACCTCCCAGCGCTGCGCCGGGAAATACCGTCGCAGCGATTCCCACACCACGCTGCGCGCCTGCGACTCCAGCGCAAACCCCCAGGCCAGCTTGAACACCAGCATCAGCCCCACCATGAGCAGCGCCGCAGCCAGTGGCATCACCCAACCCAAGGCCGCCCACAGAGCCACCGCGACGCTGACCAGTCCGCCCCAACTGATCAACGCCAACACCCAAGTGCCGCGCCAACCCAATCGGGGCAAGAACCACAGCGCGCCCACCGCCATCAGCATCAGGGCGAAGGCCACGGCGATCGGCGCAAACACGGGGCGCACCCATATACGCCCATCCATCAAGGCGCTGACCATGTGGGCGTGGATCTCCACCCCGGGCACGTTGATGCCCATGGATGTGCTTTGTCGGTCCATCAAACCCGGTGCCGTAGCCCCCACCAGCACCACGGCGCCTTTCAAGGATTGCCGCGGCAGTCGCCCCTTGGCTATATCGGTGGCCGAGACCTGCTCGAACAACCGACCGGGCGCTCCACGGAAAGGCACCACGAGCCCAGCTCGTTCGCCCAAGCGCCACCTGGGGTGGTCGCTCTCGGCGGGCACGATGGCTTGCACGGCATTCGCGGCACCCCAGGGCATGGTGTGTACCTGCCAAGGCTGCATTTTTTTCCAACGCCGGTAGATCCCCAAAGCCAGCGCTTCGTGCCATTGACCTGCGTGCTCCAGCACCGCGGGGATGGATCGCACCACCCCGTCCGGATCCAAGATGGCGTTGAAGTGCCCCGTGCTGTCCACAGCGCTGGTCAATACCGCTTGGTTGGCCCCATAGGCCGACCATTGGGTCCAGGTGTTGTTGGGGTTCGGCAGCGCCGGATCGCCCGGCAAACGCGGGCCCAGTTCGCCGGTTTGCCGCGCGCCAGCTTCGTTGGTGAAGTACTGGCCCAGCACCACCGGGCGGTTCAGCAAAGACTGGGCCAATCGTTCATCGCCCGGGTCGGTTTCAGCAAAGACCATGTCCATACCAACGACCGCGACGCCTTGCTCTTCAAACAAGGCATCGACCAATTCGGCCATGCGTTGACGCGGCCAAGGCCAGCGGCCCCAATCGGCCAAGCTGTTTTCGTCAATCGCAACGATGACGACCCGCTGGTCGGGCCGCTCGGGTGCCGCGAGCTGCACGGCCTGGTCGTGCAACCAACCGTCCACGCGTTGCACCAAGCCCAAGCTCCACAAGCCCAAGGCATGCCCCACACACAACACCGCGGGCAACATCACCACAATGGTTCGTTGCCACCAGTGTCCGCTTCTATCGGTGCTTGTTTTCACAAACAGGAACCGTTTGGCCGTTGTGGGGAGTGACCATCAGGCCCTCTCACACACGGGCTTTGGCCAAAATGCCAATGATCGCCATGACGATCATCAGCTCGATCCGTGTCCAACCTTGCTGCCTTTTTTGCATGGCATTTGCTCCCTGCTTCATGTGTAGGGATGCTAAATCATCCTCCCATCAAACTCCAGTGTCGCTGGTTGTTGTTGAGAAAAGAGCACCCACCAAAGAACATCAGCCCGCAGTCGCGATACGACTGGGGCTGAAGAGGTGGGTCTGGTTTAAGCAGCTTCTTGAGAAGATGGACGGCGTGCGATGATGATTTTGCCCAAAGCCAACACCAGCAAAGCACCGGCCAAGCCCATGGCATAACCCCACACCTTGTCTTGCGGCAAATACGCCACGAGACCTGGATCCGTTTGCATCATGGTGCCCGCGATCCAGCCCAGCAGCATGCCGCCCGCAGTGATGATCATCGGGAAACGGTCCATGAGTTTGAGCACCAACTGGCTGCCCCAAACGATGATCGGGATGCTGACCAGCAAGCCGAAGATGACCAAGGGCATTTGGTGGTCGGGGTTGCCCGAAGTCTGGGCAGCACCGGCAATGGCGATCACGTTGTCCACGCTCATGACCAAGTCGGCAATGATGACGGTTTTGACCGCGCCCCACAACTTGTCGCTGCCCTTGATGTTGCTGTGGTCGTCGTCAGCGTCGGGGGTGAGCAGTTTCACGCCGATCCAAATGAGCAAGACGGCGCCCACAAACTTGAGGTAAGGAATGGCCAGCAAGGTGAGCGCGAAGAAGATCAGGATCACGCGCAAGATGATGGCACCGGCCGTGCCCCACATGATGCCTTTGGTGCGTTGGTGTGCGGGCAACTGGCGGCAAGCCAGCGCGATCACCACAGCGTTGTCGCCACCCAAAAGGATGTCGATCATGATGATCTGGGCCACAGCGACCCAGAACGAAGCTGTCATAAATTCTTCCACGGTATTCCTTTGACGCTGAAACGGGTCAGCGAACCATGATTTCAAAAAGCGAAATGCGGGATTATCCCGCAGCACATCCGGCCTCGCCATTGTGGCAAACCACAGCACCCATTTGGGCTGCAGGCTTGCAGCCCAAGGAGATTTACCGATTACTTCAGCTGTGCCTTGAGCAGTTTGCCCAATTCCGACGGGTTGCGTGTGACGATGAAGCCGCACGCTTCCATGATGGCCAGCTTGGCGTCCGCTGTATCGGCACCGCCAGAGATCAGAGCACCAGCGTGGCCCATGCGCTTGCCGGGAGGGGCCGTCACACCGGCGATGAAGCCCACCACGGGCTTTTTCATGTTGGCCTTGCACCACTGAGCGGCTTCGGCCTCGTCAGGACCGCCGATTTCACCGATCATGATGACGGCGTCGGTGTCGGGATCGTCGTTGAAAGCCTTCATCACGTCGATGTGCTTCAAACCGTTGATCGGGTCGCCACCGATACCCACAGCGCTGGACTGGCCCAAACCGACTTCGGTCAACATCGCCACGGCTTCATAGGTCAAGGTGCCCGAGCGGGACACCACGCCGATGCGCCCTTTGCGGTGGATATGACCGGGCATGATGCCGATCTTGATTTCGTCGGGGGTGATCAGCCCCGGGCAGTTGGGGCCGAGCAGCAAGGTCTTCTTGCCGCCTTTGGCTTCCTTGGCCTTCATCTTGTTGCGCACTTCGAGCATGTCACGAACGGGTATGCCTTCGGTGATGCAGATGGCCAGGTCGAGGTCGGCTTCCACAGCTTCCCAGATCGCAGCGGCTGCGCCTGCTGGGGGCACGTAGATCACGGACACGGTGGCGCCGGTTTGTTTGGCGGCTTCTTTGACCGAGGCGTAGATCGGGATGTTGAAGATGGACTCGCCAGCTTTCTTGGGGTTCACACCCGCGACGAAGCAGTTCTTGCCGTTGGCGTATTCCTGGCACTTCTCAGTGTGGAACTGACCGGTTTTGCCGGTGATGCCTTGGGTGATGACTTTGGAGTCTTTGTTGATGTAGATGGACATGGGTTTTCCTAATCGGTTGGTGACAGAGCTGAAGATCTGTCCCGCAAAGTCATTATTTAACGGCGGCCACAATGGCGGTCGCGGCTTCGGCCATGGTGTCGGCAGAGATGATGGGCAGACCGGATTCGGCCAGCATTTTCTTGCCCAGCTCGTCGTTGGTGCCCTTCATGCGCACGACCAATGGCACGGACAGGTTCACGGCCTTGCAAGCGGTGATCACGCCGGTGGCGATGGTGTCGCACTTCATGATGCCGCCGAAGATGTTGACCAAAATGCCTTTGACATTTTTGTTGGACAGCATGATCTTGAAGGCTTCGGTCACTTTCTCGGCCGTTGCGCCGCCGCCCACGTCCAGGAAGTTGGCCGGCTCGCCGCCGAACAACTTGATGGTGTCCATGGTGGCCATGGCCAGGCCAGCGCCATTGACCAGGCAACCGATGTTGCCGTCCAAGCTGATGTAGGCCAGGTCGAACTTGGAAGCTTCCACTTCAGCTGGATCTTCTTCGTCCAGATCGCGGTAAGCCACGATTTCGGGGTGACGGAACAAAGCGTTGGCGTCGAAGTTGAACTTCGCATCCAAGGCCATGACCTTGCCTTTGCTGTCGCGGTTCAGCGGGTTGATTTCGACCAAGGAA
>DAISXI010000064.1:4970-11244 GCA_036825935.1 Hydrogenophaga sp. | reverse complement strand
GGCCTCGCTCACAAAGCCTTGGTGCGTGCGCTGCAGCACCACGCTGGCGCCGTTGACCGCCGCTCGCTCCAGCACCACTTGGCCCGCGTGCACCCAAAACAAATAACGCGGCCGCTGGCCTTTGGCGAACAGCCGTTCGCCTTTGCGCAACTGCAGCACCTCGCACTCGGCCAAGATGGCCGGTGGCAAGAGGTCGAGCAAGCGCTGGTCGGGGGTGCTGGTGTTCATGTGATTCAAATCATATGAGAAAGCGCCCATGCGCCGCATACTGGCCCCATGAAAACCCCTTTCTTTGCCTTTGGCCAAATCCGCCCCGAGTTTGCCGTGCCCGTGTTCAACGAACGAGCAGTACGCGCGAGCGCCGGGATTTTGTTTGTGTTCGCTTTCGCGTCGTTCGCACAAGCTTTGCTGCAGGGCGACTTCCGGTCCACGCAGGTGTTTGTGGTGGCGTTCGTGATCGAGTTCGGCATTCGCTTGTTCATCAACCCGCGCTGGGCGCCGGCCATGATCATCGGCCAGTGGGTCGTGCGCGGCCAAGAGCCCGAATACGTGGGCGCGCCGCAAAAGCGCTTTGCCTGGGGCATCGGTTTGGCGCTGGGCTTGTGGATGTTGTATTTGCTGGTGATTGAGCGCAGCATTGGGCCCATCAACATGCTGGTGTGTGGCACCTGTTTGTTGCTGATGTTTTTTGAAACCGCGTTCGGTATTTGCATCGGCTGCAAGCTGCACGACTGGCTGCGCCCCACACAAGCGCAACTGTGCCCTGGCGGCACCTGCCGCTACACACCACCCGCTGGCGCGGGCGGCCACTGGGGCCAAGCCTTGGTGTTGCTGGGTTTTGTGGCGGTGATGGTGGCGGTGGCCGGCTGGGTCAAGCAAGGGCCCGAGCTGCGCGGCATGCACCACCCCGCCCTGCACGGCGCATCGCAGGACACGGCGGTGAGCGAAGAAGAGCGCTGCCAAGTGCCGGCCTTCGCCAAGGCCATGGGTCATGAGACCATTTGGAAACAACACAACGGCTGTCTTTGAAAGGACCCCACCATGACCACACTGATTTTTAACGTCGAGAACATCAAATGCGGCGGCTGCGAAAACACCATCCGCAAAGGCCTGAGCAGCATCGCGGGCGTGAGCGAGGTGCAGATCGACCGCGATCAACAACGCATCACGCTCTTGGCCGATGAAGCCCATCGCAGCGCCATCGCCGACCAACTGCGCAGCATGGGCTATCCCGAACAAGGCTCGGTGGCGGGTTTGCAATCGGGGCTGGCGCAGGCCAAGTCGATGGTGAGCTGCGCGATCGGCAAGGTCAGCGGCTAAACCCCCAGCCCGTCACTGCGATCGCGAGCGAAGCGAAGACGAGAAGCAGTCCCTGTCGTGGTGGATTGGTTAGACTCTCCAAAGCATGAATCCATACGCTTCACTCGTGGCCGCGTACGCCCGCGCTGTCCAAGATGGTCAAGCCCATCCTTTGGGTGGCGTCGCGCCTGCGCCCAATCCCTCCGTCTCTGAAGGCACTCCCAAGGCCTTGGTTTTCTCTCCCCACCCGGATGACGAATGCATCATCGGCGCCCTGCCGCTGCGCTTGAGACGCCAATCGGCCTGGAACGTGATCAACGTGGCCGTGACACTGGGCTCTGCCAAGGCTCGGCAACCTGAGCGATGGGCTGAACTGAAGGGGGCTTGCGAGTACATGGGTTTTGGCCTGATCCCAACGGCACCGAACGGACTTGAACGGGTCAACTTGACCTGCCGCCACGAGGACCCCGCGCACTGGACCTCCATGGTTGAGGTGATCGCCAGGATTCTCTTGGCCGAGCAACCCCGCGCCATCTTTTTCCCGCACGAACACGATTGGAACACCACGCACATCGGCGTTCACTTTCTCGTCATGGATGCGCTGATGAAAACGGGCAACAGCGTCAACACCGCCTTGGTTGAAACCGAATATTGGCACCCCATGACCGACCCCAACCTGATGGTGGAGGTGAGCGAAGAGATCCTCAGCGACCAGATGACGGGAACGTCTTTTCATGCTGGTGAGGTCCGCCGAAATCCCTACCACCTGTTGTTGCCGGCTTGGATGCAGGACAACGTTCGCCGTGGCACGGAGTTGGTTGGGGGCATGGGGGGCGCATCGCCGGGTTTTAACTTTGCCACGCTGTATCGGCTGCGCCATTGGCAGCAGGGTTCGGTGAGCGACATCCGCACCCCGCAACGCATGTTGCCGATGACACAAAACCCCAGCACCTTGTTTGGCTGAACCGCGAACCATAACGACCCATTGAGATCCTCACCTCAATGGGGCCTTCGTGGTCTTAGAACTTCAGCAACTGCGCAGCCTCGGGGTCCAGCACCAGCGTCGTGGCTGGGTGCATTTGCAGCGCGCTGGCGGGGCAGCGCTCACTCACGGGGCCACTCACCATCGCCGCCACGGCTGCGGATTTTTTCGGGCCCAGCGCCAGCATCAGCACTTGCTTGGCTTCCAGAATGGTTTGGATACCCATGGTCAGTGCCGTGCTTGGCTGACATTCACCGGGCGCAAAAAACCGCTGATTGGCGGCGATGGTTTGTGCCGACAAGCGGGTGAACCGCGTGCGCGAATCCAGGCTGGAGCCGGGCTCATTGAAACCCACGTGCCCGTTTTCTCCAATCCCCAGCAACTGAAGGTCAACCCCACCTGACGCTGCGATGGACTGTTCGTAGGCCGTGCAGGTCTGCGCCCCATTCGGGGCATCACCGCGCAACAGGTGCGTGCGCTCTTCGTCCATACCCAAGGGAATGAAGACCCGGTGTCGCATATAAAAACGGTACGACTGGGGATGGTCGGCGGCCAAACCCACGTACTCATCCAAGTTGAAGCTGGTCACATCACGCCAAGACAAGGGATGCTGTTGTTGAAGCTGCACCAGTTCAGCATAGAAGGCGTCCATGGTGCCGCCCGTCGCCCAACCCAGGACGCTGCGGGGCTGCTGCGCCACCTGTCGATACACCAAGGCCGCAGCCCGTCGGGTAGCTTCTTCGCGGCTGTCACACAACAGGATGTTCATGCGCATTCCTAGCCAATTGACCCAGTTTGAGCCAGCCCAAGCCTGAGCTGGATTCACCGCGGTGTTTGCATGCCCTGCACATACACAGACACCATGGACTCCAAACGCGTCAAGGCCGATCCCACGGTCACGGCTTTGGCGCCCCACGTCAAAGCCTGTGCCGCCATGTCGGCCGATGCGATGCGGCCCTCGGCGATCACCCAAACACCTTTTTGGCTGAGTTCACGGACCATGTCGCTGTCGGGGGCTGCGTGGCTGGGCACCGTGTTGTCTGCGGTGTAACCACTCAAGGTCGAACCGACGCAATCAAAACCCATGCGATGCGCTGCCAGGCCTTCGGCCACCGTGGCGCAATCCGCCATCGCCAGACAGCCTCGTGCATGGATGACCGCCAAAAGCGATTCAATGGGCTCAGGTCGGTGCCGATGGGTAGCGTCAGTGGCAATCATCCAAGCACCGGCGTCGGCCAAGGCCGAGACCTCTGCCGAGTGGGGTGTGATGCGCACAGGGCTGCTGGGAAGATCGCATTTCACGAGGCCGATCACGGGGATCTTCAGTTGGGGTGAAACCAGCGCCACGCGTCGAGCCCCCTCAATCCGCACAGCCACCGCACCCCCCGCTTGACTGGCCAAGGCCATGGCCAGCACGATGTCATCGCGGTCCATGGGTCCATCGACCACCGGCTGGCAAGACACCACCAAGCCGCCCTTCAAATCGTCCAGCACAGAACGGCGCCCCTGAGGCCCCTGAGCACGAGCGACGCTCAAATGATCTTGCTCCGAATGAAGGAGGTGACCACCTCGGTCAGCAAGACCACGACGAAGATGACAAACAAAATCAGACCGACTTGGTCCCAATACAGGTTGCTCAGTGCACTGTCCAAAGCCACGCCGATGCCACCGCCGCCCACCAAACCCAGCACCGCGCTTTCACGGATGTTGATGTCCCAGCGGAACAGGGCCACCGACCAAAAACTCGGCTCGACTTGGGGCCAGTAGCCTTTGCTCAAAATCGATGCGGGTTGAGCACCGGTTGACACCAAGGCCTCGATGGGGCCTGGTCGGGCCTCTTCGAAAGCCTCGGCCAGCAACTTGCCCACAAAACCGATGGACCGAAACCCAATGGCCAAGACGCCCGCCAAGGCCCCGGGGCCAAAGATGGCCACGAACAGCAAGGCCCAGATCAAAGAGTTCACCGAGCGTGACGACACCAAAATGAACTGAGCGATCCAGTTGAGTGTTTTGGAGCGCGTGATGTTTTTGGCGGCCAGAAGCGCGACGGGAAAACCCAAGATCAGCGCCAACAAGGTGCCCAAGGTGGCGATGTGAAAAGTCTCAATCAAGGCCCCGTGAACACCTTCGGCATAGTAGTCCCAGTCCATGGGCCACATGCGTTGAAACAAATCCCAAGTTTGCACGTGCGCGTCGTAGAGGAACTCAGGGATGATTTCCACTTGGCGCGCCGACCAAACAATGGCCATGACCGCCAACAGGTAAAACGCGAACCGTCCCAAGCGCTGAGCCAAGGTGAAACGCTGCCAGATGCGTTCGCCCACGATGGGTTGAACGTGAACGCCGCCAGAAGTGGTGCTCATTGAAACACCTTCCTCAACCAACCGGAGAAAACCTCGGACAACATGATGATGGCGATGATGGCCAACAAAATCGTCATCACAAAGTCGTAATCAAAGCGTTGGTAGGCCGTGAACAAGGTGGCCCCGATGCCACCGCCGCCCACAATGCCGACCATGGTGGAGTTGCGCAAATTGGAGTCGAGTTGGTAGGCGGAGAAACCCACGAAACGGGCCATCACCTGAGGCACGACCCCCACGATGAGCACGTTCAACCACGAAGCCCCCGTGGCCCTGACCGCCTCCACCTGCTTCATGTTCATCTCTTCAATGGCCTCTGCCAACAACTTGGCGATGAAGCCAATCGAAGAAACGATGAGCGCCAAAATACCCGCCAATGCGCCAAAGCCCACGGCTTTGACGAAAAGAATGGCGACGATCATGGGGTGAAACGAACGGGCCAAGGCGATGACACCACGCCCCAACCAAGACAGCCAACTGGGCACCAAATTGCGAGCGGCCATCAGACCAATGGGGATGGACAGGAGAATGCCCACAAAGGTGGACAGCACCGCGATCTGCAAGGACTCGAGCAAGCCCTCGCTCATCAAGGCCAGCAAGTCGGCCGCAAAATTCGGCGGCCACAGCCGATCCAAAAACTTAGCTCCCTGTTCCAAACCCCGGGAAAAACGATCCCAAGTGACGCCCAAGGTGGACAAGGCGTACAAGACATAAGCGGCGAAGGCCAAGAAGCCCATTCGCTTAGGCCAGTTGGGCACGAAGGCAGCTCTCATGCGGCGTCCATCCAACTCTCACCGCCATAAATTTCAGCCAGGTGGTGGGCTTTGAGTGCTTCGGGCACACCATCGAACACCACTTGCCCTTGCGCCATGCCAATGATCCGGTTGGCAAACCGCTTGGCCAATTCAACGTTGTGGATGTTGATGACCACGGGGATGCCGCGCGCGCTGGTGAGATTCACCATGATTTCCATGACCTCGACCGAGGTCTTGGGATCGAGCGACGACGTGGGTTCGTCGGCCAAAATCAAATCGGGCTCTTGCATCAAGGCCCTGGCGATACCCACCCGTTGACGTTGGCCACCGGAGAGCTGATCGGCTCGCCGGTTGGCAAAGTCGCCCAAGCCAACCGCTTCCAGCAATTCGAACGCGGTGCGAATGTCCGCGTCCGAATACTGGCGCAACCAAGCCTTCCAAGCGGGCATGTAGCCCAAGCGGCCTGAAAGCACGTTTTCCATGACAGACAAACGCTCAACCAAGTTGTACTCCTGGTGCACCATGCCGATCTTTCGACGCACATGGCGCAACTCAGCCCCGCTCAATTGAGCGATGTCTTTGCCCTGAAAGTGAATCTCGCCGTGGGTCGGGTCCACCAAGCGGTTGATGCACCTCACCAAGGTGGATTTGCCCGTGCCGGACGGACCAATGATGGCCGTGATGCCACGGCCATCAATCGTCAAGTTGATGGCCTTGAGGATGGGTTTGCCCGTGACGTATGCCTTGCTCAGATCCTTGATAACCAGTGCTTGTGCATGGGTCATGTTGGCATCGGGGTCACTGCTTCGGGGCAGGTGCTGCGGGTGCAGCAGCCGCAGCGGCACGTTTGGCTGCCGCTTCGGCATCGCGTTTTTGCT
>DAISXI010000064.1:0-4870 GCA_036825935.1 Hydrogenophaga sp. | reverse complement strand
GGTGCAGCAGCCGCAGCGGCACGTTTGGCTGCCGCTTCGGCATCGCGTTTTTGCTGAGCTTCGAAGGCGGCGCGGTTGTAAGGTGTGCCAGAACGCTCAGCCACTTCGCGGATGGGCTTCCACGTCTCTTTGTAGGTGATGGGCAGGAATCGGTCCATGCCGTTGTATTCCTTCTTCAACTCATCGGAGAATTTGTACGAAACCATGCAGTCCGTGATTTTCTTTTGCAGCTCGGGCTTGAGGTCATGTGACATCACAAAACCCGTGGTCGGGAACACTTGGCTCTTCCAGATGATGCGGAAGTCTTGTGCTTTGACTTGGCCACGTTCGGTCATGCGCTCAAAAATGTCGGAGGCCACGGCAGCGGCCTCGTAATCACCCAAGCTCACGCCAATGATGGACTTGTCGTGACCGCCGGACATCAGCGGTTTGTAATCGGTATCGGGGGTCAAGCCTTGCTCCGTGAAAAAGACACGGGGAGCCAAGTTGCCGGAGTTCGAGGTGGGGGACACGTGGGCCACTTTCTTGCCCTTCAAGTCAGACAGCTTCTTAAAAGGGCTGTCGGCTCGCACGATGGCATAGACCTGGTATCCGCCAATACCTTTGTCGTTTCCCATGCCAATAAAAGGCACGCCACCAGCCATGTTCACCGCGAAACCAATGGCGCCCGTGGCGTACAAAGCCACGTGCATGCGGCCAGCTCGCTGGGCTTCAATCTGAGCCGAGTTGGACTGGACGTTAAAGAAAGCAATCTTTTTACCCGTGCAGGTTTGCAAGCTGGCCATGATCGGCTCATAAATCGACTTGTAAACCGCGGGGTTTTCGGTGGGAGACCAAGCAAACACCAAGGTGGAAGGGTCGCGCTGCTTGGAAGGATCCGTGGGCACGTCAGCGACCATGTCGTTGTTGGCGTCGCAATAAATGGTGTCGAGTTGGCCGCGGTTGGCGCAGCTGTCTTGGGCAAAAGCCTGGCCAGAGAACAGGGTTCCCAGAGAAACCGCCATCGCCATGAAGTAGACCGTCTTTTTCATTTTGCTTGTCTCCTGTTTGATTGAGATGTTGTTTGAACTGAACCGAAAACCCAGAAAAATTGCCGTTCTCTGACTACAACTTGAATGGATAGGCAGGGGCATTATGCGGCGTTTTCCCCCTTACTTTTGGTCAGTTTTAAAAGTCAGGGATTACCCTGAAGCCCCATCGGCTCATGCGCAAATGGCCAACCCAAGGTCTGCTGTCTGCAGCACCTGATAGGATTCCAAAAATTTTCTTGAGAGTAAAAACATGAGTCAGTCTGTGGTGGTTTTTGATTTGGGCGGCGTCGTTTTCCATTGGGCGCCCTTGACGCTGTTGAAGCAGGTCATGCCGCACCATGCAAAGGATGAAGCTTCGGCCAAACACCTGAACGACCAGATTTTTCAGACCATGAACGTGCACGGTGATTGGGCTCAATTTGACTTGGGTCTGGTAGAGCCTCAGGAACTGGCCGAGCGCATCGAACGACGCACGGGTCTGTCAAGCCAAGACATTCTTGCCTTGGTGGATGCCCTCCCCCCTCACATGACGGTCAAGCAAGACACCGTTGAACTCATGTCCGACTTGCGTGAGGCGGGTCACCGCTTGGTTTACTTGTCCAACATGCCTTTGGGCTTGGCCCAATGGATTGAGCAAGACCACGCATTTTTTCAGTGGTTCGAGAATGGCATTTTTTCGGCCCGTGTGCAGCAAGTCAAACCCGACCCCGTTATTTTCAAAACCGCCACCGAACATTTGGGGCTGCAAGAAACGACGCCCGTTTTCTTGGACGATATGCAGCGCAACATCGATGTCGCTGTTCAGCATGGCTGGCAAGGCGTGCGTTTTGTTTCTGCCTCTCAAGCCCGTCAAGAACTGATCGGGCTGGGCTTGCTCCCAACTTGAATCGGTGACGGTTAAGCGTGTCGAGCCAAAGCCATCACGTCTTCGTCGAACATCTGGCCTTTTTCGGCTTGCAGCACGCGGCCATCGCGCCCGCGCACCAAGGTGATGGGCAGGCCGCGGGGTTTGGGGAAGGCTTTGCGCCACTCGGGTGAGGCCCAAGCGCTGGGGAAGGTGTAGCTCCGGGCTTTCAGGTAGGCCTGTGCGGCGGCCGGTTGGCGGTCGATGGACAGGGCCAGCATCTGCCAGCCTTGCTCACGTTGTTGGCGCCACAAGGCTTCCATGCTGGGGCTTTGCAAGGCGCAAAACGGGCAGGTGCTCGACCACCAATAGACCAACAAGGTGCGGCCTTCGCTTTGCTCGGGTTCAAACACCGAGCCGTCCAAGCGCTCGATGCGGGGCACCACCAGCCGCGAACCGACCGCCGGCAGCGGTGGGGCTTTGGCTTCTTCGGCGGCGGCCGAGGCGGGTTGGGCCGTGGCGGCGCTGGGCAGGCTCAGGGCCGAAGCGGCCAGCCAAGCCAGGGTTTGGCGGCGGTCGATCTGGCTCATGGTTGGTCCTTGGTTTGGGCTTTGGCTTGGCGGGCGCGGCGCATGCGCTCCAAGCGGATGCCCAACAAGACCATGGGCGCCAAGTGGTAGAACAGATCAAAGATGTCGATGGGGCGGCTGAGTGTGCCCTGCGACAACATGCGCAGCTTCTCGATCAAATGGGGCTCGGGCACGATGGGCGCCACGGCCATCCAAGCCGCCAGCGCGATGAAAATACCCAAGGGAACCCGGTCCAACAGTGCCAGCATCGTGCGCCTCTTTCTTAAGAGGAACGATTCTATATTCCCCAGCAGCATAAGCTTCTAAGAACAATGTCGTTTCCTTATGTGGGGCTGCGACACAAAATTCGGGCCATTGTTCAATCACTGGAATGGCCCCATGAAATCTTGGATCTTGTTCGTCGCCGCTTGGGTCGTCACCCTTTCGAGCTTCGCGGCCACCCCCTTGGTCACCCCCGACACGCTGGAAGACCTGCTCGCCAACCCCCAGGTGCGCGTGGTCGACATCCGTGAGCCTCAGTATTACCGCTCCAACCACGTGCCCGGCTCGGTCAACGCGCCCTACGACGTGTGGCGCGGCCCCGCCAGCAACCCCGGCGAATTGCCCGCCCTGCCCAAGCTGACCAGCTTGGTGCAAAGCCTGGGCATCACGCCGCAGTCTCACGTGGTCGTGCTCTCCACCGGCCTGGACGAGACCGACTTCGGCGCCACCGCCCGCGTTTACTGGACGCTCAAGGTCTTGGGCGTGCAAGAGCTGTCCATCTTGAACGGCGGCTTCAAGGCCTGGATCGCCGAAGGCGGCCCCTTAAGCACCACGCCACCCAAGGTCGCGCCCAGCCGCTTTGCGCCACAACTCGACCAAAGCATGATCGCCACCCGCGCCGAGCTGGTTGAGCGCGTGCAAAGCGGTCAATCGGTCTTGCTCGACGCCCGCCCCTCGGCCTTCTTCAAAGGCGAGACGCGCCACGCCAGCGCCAAGTTGCCCGGCACGCTCAAAGGCGCTGTCAACTTGGAGCACAACCGCTGGTTCCAGCCCAAGACCGGCATTTTTGTGTCACAGGCCCAAGCGCAAAGCATCGCCGCGGCCAGCCCCATCAACCCCGCGAAAGCCACGGTCTCGTTTTGCAACACCGGTCACTGGGCCGCGACCAACTGGTTTGCTTTGAGCGAAGTTCTGGGCCAAAAGAACGTCAAGCTCTACGCCGGCTCCATGGTGGACTGGACCCAAGCCAGCGCCGCCTTGCCCATGGACAACGTGCCCAGCCGCGCCAAACAGCTGATGATCGACGCCAAACTCTGGGCCGACCGCATCACCAAGTAAGTACCCACTCGCTGTATTCAATATGAAACGCCTCCCCTTGATGGCCGCACTGGCCGTCTTTTTCGTTTTTCTCGCGCTCTCGGTCTCGATCCGCCAAGCGGTGCTCTTGCTCGTGGGTGTGGGCATGGGCGCGGCCTTGGCCGGCGCTCGCTTCGGCTTCACCACCGGTTGGCGCAAGCTCGTGGAGCAGCGCAACCCGCAGGGCGTGGCCGGTCAGGCCTTGCTCTTGGCCGTGGCCAGCGCCTTGGCGCTGCCGCTCCTGGGCCAATTCCCCGAACTGCACGCCGCCTTGGGCGCGCCCAGCATCAGCTTGCTGATCGGCGCGTTTGTGTTCGGCCTGACCATGCAAATCGCCGACGGCTGCGGCTCGGGCACTTTGTACAAAGCCGGTTTGGGCATCCCGCTGAACATGGGCTTGTTGCCCTTGTTTGCGTTGGGCAGCTTCTTGGGCTCGGTGCACATCGACCGCTGGTTGTCGCTGGGCCAAGTGGCGCCGGTGGACTTGGCCACGCCTTGGGGCAGTGGCGGTGCGCTGGCCATCACGCTGGCCTTGTTGGCCGCGGTCTTGCTGCTGGTGCGCTGGTGGGTGGGCGCGGGCCAAACCTGGTGGAGCTGGCGCTGGGTCTGGGGTGCCGTGGCCTTGGCCATCTTGGCCACCCTGAACTTGGTCTTGGCCGGCCAGCCTTGGGGCGTGGTCTACGGCTTTGGCTTG
The DNA here is from genome assembly GCA_036825935.1 of Hydrogenophaga sp. Classification (GTDB taxonomy): domain Bacteria; phylum Pseudomonadota; class Gammaproteobacteria; order Burkholderiales; family Burkholderiaceae_C; genus Hydrogenophaga. The sequence goes on along the minus strand of DAISXI010000064.1, from coordinate 373 downwards.
TGGGCCGCCAAAGGCGCGGTGGCGCTGGGGGTGTTTGATCCCGCGACCAACGCGTTTTGGTCGCAAGAGGGCAACGCCTTGCGCTTGGCGCAAACCGCCTTCATGGACGTGACCTCGATCACCAACATCGGCATCTTGGGCGGCGCTTTGCTGGTGGCCTCGGGCCAAGGCGACGACAGCCGCGCCCTGACGCGACAGCAATGGGTGATCGGTTTGCTCGCGGGTTTTGTGATGGGTTACAGCTCGCGCTTGGCGCTGGGCTGCAACGTGGGCGCCATGGTCAGTGGCATTTCCACCGGCAGCTTGCACGGTTGGTTGTGGGTACCGCTGGCCTTTGGCGGCACCTTGATTGGGCTGCGCGTGCGCCGCCGCT
>DAISXI010000063.1:0-11244 GCA_036825935.1 Hydrogenophaga sp. | reverse complement strand
ACCAAACGCAGCGCGTCGTACACGGCGGCGTGGATGTTCCTGGCGGCCACGGCGTCTCCGATGCGAAAGAGTTGGAAGCCGCCTGGGGCCTTGGGCGCTGATGGCTGCGCTTGGCCAGACAAAAGGGCCGTGTAATCGACTGCGCCTTGGTTGGACGACAGGGGCTTGAGTTCGAAGTAGAGCTCGTCCAAGGGTCGGGTGCCGTGGTTGACGACCACCTGATCGACCCGCCGCTCTTTGAGCACACCGCCGTAGTCGCTGCCGAGTTTGGTCAGCAATTGCGTGCCGTCCCGCTCCACCGAGGTGAGCCGGTAGCTCACAGTGAAGGTCACGTCCATGCGCTGGAGGCTGCGCATGTAAGGCACCAGGTTCATGGCCATGACCTCGGGCGCGAAGGTGCGGTCTGGCGTGACGATCTCAACCTGTGCGCCCGCAGCGGCCATGAGCTCCGCGGCCTGCAAGGCGGGGTGATCGCCCGCATCGTCAAACAAGAGCACACGGCCAGCGGGTTTGACTTCGCCGCTCAACACATCCCAGCTCGAGACGACCAGCTCGTTGCCCGCGCTCAAGACCTCGGTGTGCGGCATGCCACCGGTGGCAATGATCACCACCTCGGGCGATTCGGCCAGCACCTGTGGCAGGTCGGCCCAAACGTTGAAGCGGAACGACACGCCCGCGGCTTCGCACTGCGCCATGCGCCAATCGATGATGCTCATCATCTCGCGGCGGCGCTGGCTTTGTGCGGCCAAGCGGAGCTGCCCACCGGGCTTGGCCGCCGCTTCCCACACCGTCACCCGATGCCCACGGGCCGCGGCCACCCGGGCCGCCTCGAGACCCGCCGGGCCCGCCCCGACCACCAAGACCTGGCGCACGCGCTCGGCCCGTGGGATGTCGTGCGGCATGCTCAGCTCACGCCCTGTGGCCGGGTTGTGGATGCAGTAGGCCTCGCCGCCTTGGTAGATGCGGTCCAAACAAAAATTGGCACCGACACAGGGCCGGATGGTGTCCTCACGACCCTCAACGATTTTGCGCATGATGTGCGGATCGGCCATGTGCGCTCGGGTCATGCCCACCATGTCGAGCTTGCCCGACTCGATGGCGTGGCGCGCCGTGTTGACGTCCTGGATCTTGGCGCTGTGAAAAATGGGTAGCTGCACCGCTGCACGAATTTGGCCGGCGAAGTCCAGGTGGGGGGCGCTGGCCATGCCCTGCACCGGGATCACGTCGGTGAGTCCGGCATCGGTGTCGATGTGCCCACGGATGACGTTGAAGAAGTCCACCATGCCGGTGCCCGCCAAGTGGTGGCAAATGCCCAGGCCCTCGGCTGGGCTGATGCCCCCGGGCAAACGTTCGTCCACGGTACCTCGCACGCCCACGATGAAATCAAGTCCGACCCGGGCACGGATGGCGGTCAACACCTCGCGAGCAAAGCGCAAGCGGTTCTCCAGGCTGCCGCCATAGGGCGCGTCCAAGGTGTTGGTCAGCGGTGACCAAAACTGGTCCATCAGGTGGCCGTAGGCCTCCAATTCAATGCCGTCCACACCCGCGGCCTTCATGCGTTCGGCCGCGTCCGCATAGTCACGGATGATGCGTTCGATGTCCCAGTCCTCCATTTTTTTGGGGAAGGCCCGGTGTGAGGCTTCTCGGTGGTGCGAGGGCGAGACCACGGGCAGCCAATCGGCTTTGGACCAACTGGTGCGGCGCCCCAAGTGCGTGATCTGGATCATGACGGCCGTGCCGTGTTCGTGGCAGGCATCGGTCAGGTCCTTCATCCAAGGCACGACCTCGTCGCGGTAGGCCAGGATGTTGTTGAACACGGGTGGGCTGTCGCGCGACACCGCGGCCGAACCGGCCGTCATGGTCAGGGCGATCCCCGCCTTGGCGCGCTCGACTTGGTAGGCGCGGTAACGCCCTTTGGGCATGCCGTCTTCGGCATAGGCCGGCTCGTGGGCCGTGATCATCAGCCGGTTCTTCAAGCGCAGGTGCTTGATCTGCAAGGGTTGCAGCAAGGGGTCATTTGCTCGTGCCATGGGGATTCTCCTCAATACCATTGGTCTGGCACGGCGGCCTTCTTGCGATCGATGAACTCGCGAATGGATTCGTCCACACCCGGGTCGATCTCGGGCGCTTGGTATTCGGCCAGCGCGGTTTTCCAGCGCCGGTTGGCGCGCTGAGCGCTGTCCTGGCTGCCGTCCTCCGACCAGGTTTCAAAAGGCCGATCATCGGACAATGTTGAATCGTAAAAAGCGCTGGTGTAGTTCGCCATGGTGTGCGTGCAGCCCAAGAAATGCCCCGCAGGTTGCACCTCTCGATAGGCGTCGAAGGCCAGCGTGTTGGCGTCCACTTGCACCCCTGCGAGGTAGCTGTGCAGCGCACCGCAATAGTCGGCGTCCATCATGAACTTCTCGTAACTCATGGACAACAAGCCGTCCAAGAAGCCGGCGGAATGCAAGATGAAGTTGGCACCGCAATGGATGGCCGACAGCATGGAGGTCACGCTCTCTTGCATGGCTTGGCCATCGGGCACCTTGGAGGTCGTGAAAGAACCCGCACAGCGCAGCGGCAACCCCAAGCGACGCGCCAATTGACCAACGACCAAGGAACCCAGCGCGGGCTCTGGTGTGCCGAAGGTCGGCGAGCCCGAGCGCAAAGACATGCTGGACATGAAGTTGCCGTAGATCACTGGCGCGCCGGGCCGCTCCAGCTGCGTGATCGCGCAGCCCACCATGGTCTCGGCGTGCGCCTGCGCGATCGCGCCTGCGTTGGTGACCGGGCCCATCGCGCCACCCAAGATGAAGGGCACGATCACCGCGGCCTGATTGGCGCGTGCATAGGCGCGCGCCGCCGTGGTCATGGTGCCGTCCCACAACAGCGGTGAATTGACATTCACATTGCCCAAGATCACGCAGTGCTGGTCCACGTAATCGGCGCCAAACAGCAGCCGACACATCTCGATGGAGTCTTCGGCGCGCTGCTCCGAGGTGATGGAGCCCATGAAGGCTTTGTCGGAATAGCGCATGTGGGCGTAGACCATGTCCAGGTGCCGCTTGTTGACGGGGATGTCCGTCGGCTCACACACCGTGCCGCCCGAGTGGTGCAGCCAAGGGTTGCTGTAAGCCAGCTTCACGAAGTTTTGAAAATCTTCGATCGTCCCATAACGCCGACCCCGGTCCAAGTCCATGACAAAGGGTGATCCGTAAGCCGGCGCAAAGACCACGTTGTTCCCACCCATCTGAACCGATCGGGCCGGGTTGCGGGCGTGTTGTGTGAATTCGCGCGGTGCGGTGCTGAGGATTTCACGCAAATGCCCTGGCTCAAAGCGCACCCGGATGCCGTCGACCTTGGCGCCGGCGCGGCGAAACAAGGCCAAGCAGGCCGCGTCATCCCGGATGTCGATGCCCACCTCGGCCATCAAACGCTCGGCCGCGTTCTCGATGCTTTTCAAGCTCTCCTCGCCCAAGATGTCGTAGCTCGGGATGTTGCGTTTGATGTAAGCGGGTCCGGCGATCTTGGCCTTGGGGTCGCGCCGCTCGCGCCCTCCCCGACGGTTTTTTTTGACATCAGTTTCACTCATATTGTGTCTCCGCATTTTGGGTTTTTTCAGCGTTGGCCAACCCCGATGCTAGGGGTTATTCAGGGTTTTGTGACCCACACGGCGGCTCATTCTTTGCATAAACTTGACTCATGCAAAAACGACTGACTTCCAGCACGCTCAACCACCTGATGGCGTTTGAAAGTGCCGCACGCACCGGCAGTTTCACCAAAGCAGCGGCGGAGCTGTCGGTGAGCCAGCCCGCGGTCAGCCATGCCATGCGCAACTTGGAGGCCGAACTGGGTGTGCCCCTGTTCAGCCGCCGCCACAAAGGCGTGGACACCACCGAAGCGGGTCGCTATTTGCTGGAACAAGTGGGCCTGGGTCTGACGCTGATCGACCAAGGCCTGCGCGAGGTGCGCCACATGCAAACCGAGCAACAGGTCACCTTGGCCGTGTCCACCGCCACGGCCACTTGGTGGTTGCTGCCTCGCATCGCAGGCTTCAAACACCTGTACCCCCACATCCGCTTGCGCTGCATCACGACCGACACCGATTTGGATTTGGAGCAGGAGCGGATCGATCTGGCGATCACCTTGGGGGCCAGCGAGTACCCCCGTCTGCAGCGCTGGCATTTTGTGGACGAGGAGGTGTTTCCGGTGTGCAGCCCCAGCCTGTTGGCGCAACACGGGCCCGCATTGAACGCCCAGGCCTTGAGCCAAATGCCCCTGCTGCATTTAGAGGAGCACTACCGCCCACGGCTGGACTGGACGGGTTGGCTGGCTCGCTTTGGCGTTTCGCTGCCGCGCGGCACCCCGTCCTTGGGCTTCAACGACTACTCCATCGTGCTGCAGGCCGCGCAAGAAGGTCAAGGCGTTGCCCTGGGTTGGCGGCACATCGTGGCCCCCTTGATCGAGCGGGGACTCTTGGTTCGCCCGATCGACCTGAGCGTGACGACCGACCGACCCATCCACATCGTGGCTTCGCGCTCAGGCCGCCTGCGTCCGCAAGCCGTCCTGCTGCGCGAATGGCTGATCCGTGAAGCGGCCGCCTCGCCGCACGGACACCGATCCGAGTCCGGCGCGGTTTAAAACCCCGTGCGCCCAGTGCCCACGCAGGCGTGGTCGATGAGCTGCCAGAAGTGGTCGATGAAGCTGCGGCGCACCAGCACCTGGAAATGGTCGGTCTCGTCGCTGAGCCACAACGTCAAGCCGACTTTGTAGAAGTGCGTGCCGACCGCGCGCTGGGCGGGGAAGGCGCGGGGGTGGAAGTCCATGGGGCAACCTTGGGCCAAGGTGTCGCGCGCCTGGGGGCCTTTCAGGTCGACCAAAAACAGGCCGCTGCTGACATCGGTGACGGCGTGGTGTTGGCCGAGCAGGGTTTGGCGCAAACGCTCGGCGAGCGCGGTCTGCTGCCCCATCGGCGTGATCACCAGCCATTCATCGGGGCCCACCCAAACGGTGCGCACGCCGCCTTGGGTCCGGGTGGTGCAAGCGTCCAAGGGCATGGGCACGCCCATAGTCTGCTCCACCGCCGAAACAAAGGCGGGGTCCTTGGGGTTGCCGCGCAGGTTCAACACGCCCACGCTGGTTTGGCGGCTCAGCAGGGGCTGCGCCGATGGCACCACCACGGACGGGGGCATTTGGTGGGCCTTGCGGTTCAGGGTCTCATGCATGCTGGCGCTCCGATTTTGGGTCGAAGAAAACGGGGTTGCAAATGGTGGCGGTGACGTTGCGACCATCGCCCAGGGGAACGATCACGGTCTCGCCCATGCGGTGGTGACCGCCCTTGACCACCGCCATGGCGATGGAGTGGCCCAAGATGGGGCTCATGTAACTCGAGGTCACGTGGCCGAGCATGGGGTGCGGTGTTTGACCTTTGAACTCGGTGTCGGTGAGCTGCGAGCCCTCGGGCAACACGAGTTGCGGGTCGGTGGTGAGCAGGCCCACGAGTTGTTTGCGGTCGGTGCGGATGGTGTCGCTGCGGCTGAGCGAGCGCTTGCCCAAGAAGTCCTTGGTCTTGGCCACCATGCCACCCATGCCCAGATCCACCGGCGACATGGAGCCGTCGGTGTCTTGGCCCACGATGATGTAGCCCTTCTCGGCGCGCAAGACGTGCATGCTTTCGGTGCCGTACGGGGTGATGCCGAATTCGGCACCGGCGGCCTGAATGGCCTCCCACACCGCCAAGCCTTGGCTGGCCGGCACGTTGACTTCGTAGCTGAGCTCGCCCGAGAAGCTGATGCGCATGATGCGCGCACCCACGCCCGCGACCGTGCCTTCGCGGTAGGTCATGAAGGGGAAGGCGGCTTCTTCGAAGTTCACGTCGCTGCAAATCTTCTCGAGCACCGCACGCGCCTTCGGACCGGCGACCACGGTGGTGGCCCAGTGGTCGGTGACGCTGGTGAGGTAGACCTTGAGGTGGGGCCACTCGGTTTGCAACCAACGCTCCAGCCAAGTCAACACACGGGCCGCACCGCCCGAGGTGGTGTGCATCAGGTAGTGGTTCTCGCCCAAGCGCACGGTCACGCCGTCGTCGAACACCATGCCGTTTTCGTCGAGCATCAGGCCGTAACGGCACTTGCCCGTGTCGAGCTTGCTCCACGCGTTGGTGTACATCCAGTTGAGCAAGACCGTGGCGTCGGGGCCTTGGATGTCGATCTTGCCCAGGGTGGACGCGTCCAAGGTGCCGACCGATTGGCGAACCGCCAAACACTCGCGGCGCACCGCGGCGTGCAGGTCTTCACCGTTATGGGGGTAGTACCAAGGGCGCTTCCACTGGCCGACGTCTTCGAACAGCGCGCCGTGTTGGGCGTGCCAGTCGTGGATGGCGGTGGTGCGGATTGGGTCGAACAAATCGCCCAACTCGCCACCGGCCAACAAACCGAAGGTGACCGGGGTGTAGTTGGGGCGGAAGGTCGTGGTGCCGACTTGCGGGATGGACTTGTTCATCAACTGCGCGGCGATGCCCATGCCGTTGATGTTGCTGGTTTTGCCTTGGTCGGTGCCAAAGCCCATGGCGGTGTAACGCTTGACGTGCTCGATCGACTCAAAGCCTTCGCGCACCGCCAAATGGATGTCGCTGGCCGCCACATCGTTTTGGAAGTCCACGAACTTCTTGGGCGCGCGGCTGGTACCGGCGGGGTGGGGCACTTCCCACAGTGGCAACAAACTGCCGATGTCGACGGCCTTGAGCTGAGGCGCGGCACCGCTGGGCGCGGCAAAACCGGCGAGCTGTGCCGCTTGGGCACCGGCTTGCCAGCCCTCGGTGGCACACGAGGCCAGGTTCATGGGCTCGCGGCACGCACCGGCCGAACGCTCGGCCTGCACCGACACACCGGGCACAAAACAGGCACGCTGCTCTTGCCACACGGCTTTGCCGCTGGATTGGCAGAACAGGTGAATGACAGGACTCAAGCCGCCCGAGACAGCCAACAGGTCACAGGCCACGGCTGGCAGGGCGGGGCCCAACTGGCCTTCGCCCAAGAGCGGATGGACCTGCAGCGAATCGACCGACATGCGGCCATGGGCTTGCACGACCACGTGGCCCGCCAGCACCGAAATGCCCAGCGCACGGGCACGCGCGCTCAGGTCGCCCACGGGCTGTGAACGCGCATCGATCACCTGCACTTGAGCGCCGGCTTGGTGCAGCGCCAGCACGGCGTCGTAAGCCATGTCGTTGTTGGTGAAGACCACGGCGCGTTGGCCTGGCAGCACCGCGTAACGGCGGATGTAGGTGGTCACGGCGCTGGCCAGCATGACGCCGGGCAGGTCGTTGTTGGAGAACACCAAGGGGCGTTCAATCGCACCGGTGGCCAAAACCACCTGTTGGGCGCGCACCTTCCACAGGCGCTCGCGCGGCGCCTGGGCCGCCACCGTGCCGGGGGCGAGGTGATCGGTGCAGCGCTCGGCCAAGGTCACGAGGTTGTGGTCTTGGTAGCCAAACGCCGTGGTGCGCGGCAACAAGCGCACCTCGGGCATGGCGCGCAAAGTCGCCAGCGTGTCCTTCAACCACGCCGATGCCGAGACGTCGTTGATGGTCGTCTCGCTGGAGAGCAGCCAGCCGCCCATTTCGTTTTGTTCGTCGGCCAGCACCACGCGCGCGCCGCTTTGGGCCGCGGCCAAGGCCGCACTCAGGCCGGTGAGGCCACCGCCCACGATGAGCACGTCGCAGTGCTCAAAGCGGCGTTCGTAACGATCGGGATCGTTCTCGGTGGGCGACTCGCCCAAGCCGCTGGCCTTGCGGATGTGGTGCTCAAAAAAGTGCCACGCCTTTTGCGAGGCCATGAAGGTTTTGTAATAAAAACCAGCCGGCAAGAGGCGGGAAAACCAGTTGTTGACCGCGCGCCAATCGAAGTCGATGCTGGGCTCGGCGTGGATCGGGCGTGCGCTCAGGCCTTGCACCAAAGGCACCTCGGTCATGCGGGCGTTGGGCACCGTGCGGGCGCCGTCGAACAACTGCACCAAGGCGTTGGGCTCTTCAACCCCCGCGCTCAAAATGCCGCGTGGGCGGTGGTATTTCCAGCTGCGCGCGACCATGCGAACGTCTTGCGCCAACAGCGCCGAGGCCAAGGTGTCGCCTGCAAAACCCTCGTAGGTTTTGCCGTTGAATTGGAAAGACAGGCGTTGGCTGCGGTCGATGCGACCGCCCTGCGCCAAACGTTGTGCTGAACGGCTCATGCCTGCACCCCCTGGGCTTGTTTGTCCATCCAAGCTTGCGCTTCGGGCGGTGGTGCCTCACCCACCTTCCACACCGCCACGATGCGGTAGCTCACGGTGTCGCGCAAGGCATTGAACCAACGGCGGCAGCCGGCGGCGTGGTTCCACTGCTCGTGGTGCAAGCCTTTGGGGTTTTTGCGCATGAAGACGTAGTCGCCCCATTGTTCATCGGTCAATTTTTCGGTTTCCAAGGGGCGGGCGATGCCGCCCTCCCCGCCAAAGCTGAATTCGGTTTCGGCGCGTTTGCCGCAGTGAGGGCATTCAATGATGAGCATGCAATGGTCCTGTCGAAATGGGCGGGTGGATCAGTGCGCCACGGCCGCAGCGCCGTGTTCGTCGATCAAATGGCCGGTGTGGAAGCGGTCCAGAGAGAACGCGGCGTTGAGCGCGTGCGGACGGTCTTGGGCCACCGTGTGGGCCATGGCCCAACCCGAACCGGGCGTGGCTTTGAAGCCGCCGGTGCCCCAGCCGCAGTTGATGTAGAGGCCTTTGACGGGCGTCAGACCGATGATGGGGCAGGCGTCGGGCGAGACGTCCACGATGCCACCCCATTGGCGGTTCATGCGCACGCGCGAGAAGATGGGGAACATCTCCACGATGGCCTGCAAGGTGTGCTCGATGGTCTGGAAGCTGCCGCGCTGGCCATAGCCGTTGTAGGCATCGATGCCCGCGCCGATCACCAAGTCGCCCTTGTCGGACTGGCTGATGTAGGCGTGGATGGCGTTGCTCATGACCACGTTGGGGAAGATCGGCTTGAGTGGCTCGGACACCAAGGCTTGCAGCGGGTGGCTCTCGATGGGCAAGCGAATGCCGGCCATGCTGGCCACCACGCTGGAGTGCCCGGCCGCCACAATCGCCACTTTTTTGGTTTTGATGAAGCCGCGCGCGGTGTCCACACCGGTGACCTCGCCGCCCTCGCGGCGAATGCCGGTGACCTCGCAGTTTTGGATGATGTCCACACCCAAGGCGTCAGCGGCACGGGCGAAACCCCAGGCCACCGCATCGTGACGCGCCACGCCGGCGCGGCGCTGCAAAGAAGCGCCCAGCACGGGGTAGCGGGTGTTCAAGTTGATGAAGGGGATCATCTCCTTGATTTGTTCGGGCGTGACGACCTCGGCGTCCACACCGTTGAGGCGGTTGGCGTTGACGCGGCGCTCGATGTCGCGCATGTCCTGCAGCGTGTGACCCAAGTTCATGACGCCGCGCTGGCTGAACATGACGTTGTAGTTGAGGTCTTGCGACAAACCTTCCCACAGCACCATGGCTTTTTCGTACAAGGCCGTGGACTCGTCCCACAGGTAGTTCGAGCGCACGATGGTGGTGTTGCGCGCGGTGTTTCCGCCACCTAGCCAGCCGCGCTCAACGACGGCGATGTTGCGCATGCCGTGCTCTTTGGCCATGTAATACGCGGTGGCCAAACCATGGCCGCCGGCCCCGATCACCACCGCGTCGTATTCGCGCTTGGGCTCGGGCGAGCGCCACTGGCGCTCCCAGCCCTCGTGGTACGACATGCTGTTGCGCAGCAATGACCAGATAGAAAAGTGTTGCATCTTTGGAGTCCTCTCAGCACTCGACCACGTTGACGGCCAAACCGCCGCGCGAGGTCTCTTTGTATTTGATTTTCATGTCCGCCCCGGTTTCGCGCATGGTCTTGATCACCTTGTCCAAGCTCACGTGGTGCTTACCGTCGCCGCGCAAGGCCATGCGTGCAGCGTTGATGGCTTTGATCGAGCCCATCGCGTTGCGCTCGATGCAAGGGATCTGCACCAAACCGCCCACGGGGTCACAGGTCAAGCCCAGGTTGTGTTCCATACCAATCTCTGCTGCATTTTCCACCTGTTCGACCGTACCGCCCATGACCGCAGCCAATGCCCCTGCGGCCATGGAGCAAGCCACGCCCACCTCGCCTTGGCAGCCGACCTCGGCCCCCGAGATGCTGGCATTTTCCTTGTAAAGGATGCCAATCGCGGCCGCCGTCAACAAAAAGTCGATCACGCCCTGGTCGTTGGCCCCGGGGCAAAAACGCACGTAGTACTGCAGCACGGCCGGTACGATGCCCGCCGCACCGTTGGTGGGGGCGGTCACCACTTGACCGCCGGCGGCGTTTTCCTCATTGACCGCCATCGCGTACAGGTTGACCCAGTCCATGATGGTGAGCTGGTCGCGCAAGCCCGCTTCGGGCGATTGCGACAGCTTGCGGTAGAGCTCGGCCGCGCGGCGGCGCACCTTCATGCCGCCTTCGAGCACGCCATCGGTTTCGATGCCGCGCTGGATGCAGGCCTGCATCACCGACCAAATGCGCAACAAGCCCGAGCGGATTTCTTCGGGGCTGCGCCACGCTTGTTCGTTGGCCCACATCAGCTGCGACACGGTCAGGCCGTGCTCGCGGCACTGCTTCAAGAGCTCATCGCCGCTCTTGTAGGGGTAGGCCACTGGCGTGGGGTCTTGAACCAAATGGGCCTGACCCTGCGCATCGTGGTCAACAACAAATCCACCGCCCACCGAGTAATAGGTCTTGCTCAGCAGCAAAGTGTCTTGAGCGTCAAAGGCCTGCAACATCATGGCGTTGGAGTGGAAAGGCAAAGTCTCTCGGCGGTGGAACACGAGGTCACGGGCCTCGTCAAAGGCCACCGTGTGTTTGCCTCCCAAGGTGATGCGTTGGTTCTCGCGGATTTCCGCCAAACTGGGCGCAATGGTCTTCACGTCGACCTGATCGGGCATCTCACCTTGCAAACCGAGCATCACCGCTTTGTGGCTGCCATGCCCTTTGCCCGTGGCGCCCAGCGATCCGTAAAGGTCGCATCGCACGCGGCTGACCTGCGCCGCCAAAGGATGGGCCAGCAAGGCAGCTACGAACAACGCAGACGCCTTCATGGGGCCGACGGTGTGTGAGCTGCTCGGACCAATGCCGATTTTGAACAAATCAAAGGTGCTGATGGTCATGGCGGTTTCCGATCAACCGTAGACGGGGAAGCGCGTGGTCAAGGCGTGCAC
>DAISXI010000062.1:0-11303 GCA_036825935.1 Hydrogenophaga sp. | reverse complement strand
GGCAATTTGCGCAAGGTCGATTTGCAAACCGACACGGTCTACAACACCTACACCCGAGCCGGTTTGCCACCGACGCCGATCGCCATGCCCAGTTACGCTTCGATGTTGGCTGCTGTGCAGCCATCGGACACCAAAGCCTTTTATTTCGTGGCCCGCGGTGATGGCACCAGCCAGTTCAGCGTGACCTTGGCCGAGCACAACTCGGCTGTGCGCCGTTACCTTTTGAATCGTTGAGACCATGACGGGTTTGTTCATTTCTTTTGAGGGCATCGATGGGGCGGGCAAGTCCACCCACATCAGCGCATTGGTCCAAGCCTTTGAGGCCCAAGGTCGGCGCGTGACACTGACGCGAGAGCCCGGCGGCACGCCCTTGGCCGAAAAGCTGCGCACGTTGGTGCTCAACGACGCCATGGACCCGCTGTGCGAAGCCCTCTTGATGTTCGCCGCGCGCCGCGACCATTTGCAGCAAGTCATCGAACCGGCCTTGGCGCGGGGTGACGTGGTGCTGTGCGACCGCTTCACCGACGCCACCTTTGCTTACCAAGGCCATGGCCGAGGTTTTGACCTCGCGGTGCTCAGCACCTTGGAGCGGTGGGTACAAGACACCGGCGACGGTCTTCGTCAGCCCGACCTGACTTTGTGGTTCGACTTACCGCCGACCGTGGCTGCCGCCCGATTGGCCAACGCCCGCTCACCGGACCGCTTCGAGTCCGAGTCACAAGCCTTTTTCGAACGCGTGGCCGGCGGTTACGCCGCACGCATGAAAGCCGACCCCCAGCGTTTTGCCCGCATCCCCGCCGACCAAGCCCCTGAGCAGGTGGGCCAAGCGGTGCGTGCCGCGCTGGCGGATCGCTCGTGGTTGCCGCCCAGCCCATGAGCGCCACCGCCTTGGCCCCTTGGCTGCAACGCCAGCTCAACGAGCTGCGCCAACAACGCGGCCACGCTTTGCTTTTGGCCGGCCCCTCGGGTTTGGGCCAATACGAATTGGCCTTGGCCTTGGCGCGCAGCTGGTTGTGCGAGACGCCGACCGAACAGGGCGCCTGTGGCCAATGTGGCAGCTGCCACGCGGTCGATGTCCACACCCACCCCGACCTGTGCATGCTCATGCCCGAAGCGCTGAGCTTGGAGTTGGGCTGGCCTTTGGACGAAGTGACGCAAAAAAAGATCGACGAAAAAGACCGAAAAGCCAGCAAGCTCATCAAGGTCGAGGCCGCTCGGCAAGCCGTCATCTTCACCCAGTTCACGCGTTCGCGCGGCGACACCAAGGTCGTTTTGGTGTACCCCGCCGAGCGCATGAACATGGAGTCGGCCAACACCTTGCTCAAAACGCTGGAAGAACCCGTGGGCTCGGTGCGTTTTGTCTTGGCCACCGAGGCCGCACACCAATTGCTGCCCACCGTGCGCAGCCGCTGCCTCACACACCACCTGCAGTGGCCCAGCGAAGACGAGGCCCTGCCGTGGCTCATGTCACAAGCCAATACCCCCATGAGCGCCGAGCAAGCCCTCGTGGTCTGGCGTGCCGCGGGCGGGCGACCTGATGACGCCCTGCGCTGGGCGGCCATGGGCTTGAGCGCCCAAACCTGGAGCCAGTTGCCCAAGGCCTTGGCCAAAGGCCAAGCCCAGGCCATGGCCGATTGGGAGCCCGCCTTGCAGTTGGAGGTGATGCAAAAAGTCTGTCACGACCTGATGGCCCTGGCCAGTGGTGCCGCACCGCGCTTTTTTGAAATCGACCATTTACCCGCCAAGGCACACCTGTTTCGCTTGCAGCGTTGGAGCCAAGACCTGATGCACGCCGCGCGCAGCGTGGAGCACCCCGTCAACGCCGGTTTGCGTTGGGAGGCTTGGATGTCTCAAGCGCAACAAGCGCTCAGTGCCCGACGTTGACAAGGACCGCCATGTTCACCGATTCCCATTGCCACTTGAATTTCCCCGAACTCCGAAGCCAGCTCCCCCAAATCTTGGCCGACATGCAAGCCGCCCAAGTCGATCGCGCGCTCTGCATTTGCTGCACATTGGACGAATTTGAGGCTGTGCACCAATTGGCGCTGGATCACCCCAATTTGTGGTCGACCGTGGGCGTGCACCCCGATTACGAAGACACCCCAGAGCCCAGCGTGGACGACCTGGTTCATCGCGCAGCCTTGCCCCGCGTGGTGGGCATTGGCGAGACCGGATTGGACTACTACCGGCTCGATGGCCGCAGTGTGGCCGACATGGCTTGGCAGCGCGAGCGTTTCCGGGTGCACATCCAAGCCGGCCGTCAAACCGATTTGCCACTCATCATTCACACCCGCAGTGCCTCGGACGACACCGTGGCCATGCTCAAAGAAGAGGGCGGTTACACCTCATTGGGCGGCGCACCGGTGTCCAAAGGGGTGTTTCACTGTTTCACCGAAACCCAAGCCGTGGCCCGTGCCGCGCTGGATTTGGGCTTCTATATTTCGCTCTCCGGCATCGTGACCTTCAAAAACGCCACCGAATTGCGCGACGTTGCTCGTCTGGTGCCCATGGACCGCTTGCTCATCGAGACCGACAGTCCTTACTTGGCGCCCGCACCGCACCGCGGAAAGACCAATACCCCCGCGTTCGTGCCCTTGGTGGCGCAGCAAATCGCCGAGGTCAAAGGGGTGTCGGTTGAGGCCATTGCGCAGGCCACCAGCGAAAATTTCGACCGCCTGTTTGATCGGGTACGGCCAACGTAATTCAATAAATCACTTTAATAAAACCAAAAATCTATATGATTTATATGATTTATTTGTTTTATTGAGTGAGGCTGCTCGGGTGGACTGTGGCCCTGTTAGCGTGCTTACCCCTAGTCGACGCTACGTGCAATTACTTAAATTTTGTGGCGGTTTTTGCAGGTTAAATCAATGCATCTTTCGGAGGATGCATGCGACACCGCGACACACAAGATTTGGTGGGCGGCCTGGCCTTGACGGCATTGGGTCTGTTCGCGGCTTATTACGCTCATGAGCACTATGAGATCGGCAATTTGCGCCGCATGGGCCCTGGATTTTTCCCTGTTTCTTTGGGGTTGACCTTGGCGGTGCTGGGCATTTTGGTGGCTCTGCCAGCTTGGTTTCGCCAAGGCCCGGTCATTCAACCCGCTTGGAAAACCTTGGGCTTGGTCACGCTGAGCTTGGTGGTGTTTTCGCTCACCTTGAAAACCTTGGGTTTGATCGTGGCCACTTCACTGTCGGTCTTGTTGTCATCGATCCCCGATCGGGGCATTCAGTGGAAAAACCGCTGGCTGCTGTGCATCGGGGTGTCGGTGGTGACGTACCTTATTTTCATCATGGGCCTGGGCATGCTCTTGCCTCTTTGGCCTTGGAGCCCATAAATGGACACCCTCAACGGTTTGCTGCTCGGCCTAGAGACAGCTCTTCAACCCATCACGCTGTTGTACTGTTTCATTGGTGTGTTTTTGGGCACACTGATCGGTGTTTTGCCCGGCATTGGCGCGCTCGCAGCCATTTCGCTGCTGTTGCCCATCACGTACCACATCCCCCCCACGGCGGCGATTGTGATGCTCGCGGGCGTTTACTACGGAGCGCAATACGGTGGCTCCACCGCGTCGATTTTGCTCAACTTGCCGGGAACACCTTCATCGGCCGTCGCGTGCTTGGATGGTTATCCCATGGCCAAACAGGGCAGGGCCGGCGTGGCCTTGTTCATGACGACGATTGCCTCCTTCGTGGGTTCCATGCTGGGTATTTTGGCTTTGATTTTGTTCTCGCCCGCCATCGCTGAAATTGGTTTGGAGTTCGGTGCGGCAGAGTATTTCGCCATGATGTTGGTGGGGCTGATCGCCGCGTCGACCTTGGCCACCGGTTCTCCAGTCAAGGGTTTGGCCATGGTCGTGTTGGGTTTGTTGATCGGCACCATCGGAACCGACATCAACTCGGGTGTGTCACGGTTCAACTTCGACATTCCTTCCCTGATGGACGGCATCAACTTGGTGGCACTGGCCATGGGCGTTTTCGGTGTTTCAGAAGTGATGTCCAGCATCAATGTCTCTCGTGAAAACGAGGTCAAAGAAAAGATCACCATGCGCACCATGATGCCCACGCGAAAAGACGTGCGTGAGTCCATCATGCCCATGCTGCGGGGCACGGGCATCGGCAGTTTTTTTGGGGCTTTGCCGGGTACGGGTGCCTCAATAGCTTCTTTCATGGCCTACGCCGTGGAGAAAAAGGTCGCCACCGATCCCAGCCGCTTTGGCAAAGGGGCGATTGAAGGTATCACTTCGCCTGAGGCCGCCAACAACGCCGCCTCACAAACCGCTTTCGTGCCTACACTGTCTTTGGGCATTCCCGGTGACGCTGTGATGGCTTTGATGCTCGGCGCGCTGATCATTCACGGCATTCAACCGGGCCCCTTGCTCATGACCCAGCAGCCCGAGTTGTTCTGGGGCCTGATCGTGAGTTTTGGTATCGGCAACGTCATGCTCATGGTGCTGAATTTGCCCATGATCGGCCTGTGGGTGGCGATTTTGCGCATCCCTTACAGCGTCCTGTATCCAGCCATTTTGGTCTTCATCAGTTTGGGCGTGTACAGCGTGAACAACAACACCTTTGACGTGCTCATCGTGGCCGTGATTGGTGCGTTGGGTTACGGCATGGCCTTGCTCAAGTTCGATGCCGCGCCTTTGTTGCTGGGCTTTGTGTTGGGGCCCTTGATGGAAGAAAACCTGCGCCGCGCTTTGCTGTTGTCGCGTGGTGACTTGTACACCTTCATCGATCGACCGATCAGTGCGGGCGTCCTGGCCTTTGGTGCTGCCTTGGTTGCGTGGACCTTGTTGAGCTCCCTGAGACGTCAATTCAAAGGTCAGGCAGCGACCCGCGACTTTTCGGATTGAACTGTGTTTAAGCTTCTACGATGTATATTATGTTAACAATGATGCTGGGCACTCTGGTATCGTTTTGACGGCCTTTGCGGGGCTACGTTCCGCAGACCTTTGTTTTCAACCAACCCCTCATCTGTCATGAACACCATCAAACTCACCCTGGCCATCGTGGCCACCGCCGCCTTGGTCGCCTGCGGTAAAACCGAAGCGCCCGTTGCCGCTCCTGCAGCACCTGTTGCATTGCCCGAACTCAAGGTCGCCATCGACCCCACGTACGAGCCCTTCACCTTCAAAACCGCCGACGGCAAGCCCACCGGTTTTGACGTGGACATCGCTGAAGCCTTGTGCGCTCAAGTCAAGCGCCAATGCGTCTACGTTGAACAGGTTTGGGACGGCATGATCCCCGGCTTGCAGGCCAAAAAATACGATGTGATCATCAGCTCCATGTCGATCACCGACGAGCGCAAAAAAGTCGTTGACTTTACCGATAAGTACTACAACACCCCCAGCCGCATCGTTGTGAAGGCCGATACACCCTTCACCGACTTGGCTTCGCTCAAAGGCAAAAAAATTGGCGTGCTCAAAGGCAGCACCCAAGAGAAATACGCCATGGGTGAGCTAAAAGGTGTTGGCGTGAAAGTGGTGCCTTACGAAGCCCAAGACCAGGTGTACCTCGACATCAAATCGGGTCGTTTGGATGGCACCGTGGCAGACTCGGTCGAAGTCAACGGTGGCTTCTTGAGCAAGCCCGAAGGCGCTGGATACGGTTTCGTGGGCCCCGTCTTGGCTGACGTCAAGTACTTCGGTTACGGCGCAGGTGTGGCCTTGCGTCAAGGCGAAACCCAACTCAAGGACGAGCTCAACGCCGCCATCAAGGCCATTCGTTCCAACGGCACTTACGACACCGTCAGCAAGAAGTACTTCAACTTCGACGTCTACGGCCAATAAGTTGGCCCCAACGTGAGCGGTTATTACCTCTCGATTCTCCAAGGCGCCCTCCTCACGGTGGGCGTCTCATTGGCCGCCCTAGGGGTGGCCATTTTGTTGGGGCTTATGGGGGCTGCGGCCAAGCTATCCGGTCGACCGATGTGGGTCGCTTTGGCCAACGTTTACACCACGGTGATCCGTGGCGTGCCTGAGTTGGTCTTGATGCTCTTGATTTTCTACGGTGGCACCATTGGCTTGAACCACCTGATGGAACGGCTGGGCAGCCGAGAAACGGTGGACATCAATCCATTTATAGCCGGTGTCATCACCATTGGGTTTATCTACGGCGCCTACATGACCGAAACTTTTCGGGGTGCCATTTTGTCGATTCCCAAAGGTCAAATGGAAGCCGCTTGGGCCTTTGGCATGGGCCGCTTTCGCACGTTTTGGCGTATCACTCTGCCGCAGATGGTGCGTTATGCCTTGCCCGGTTTCACCAACAATTGGTTGGTGTTGATCAAAGCCACCGCCTTGGTCAGCCTGATTGGTTTGCAAGACATGACCTACTTGGCCAAACAAGCCAGCGCCGCATCGCGCGAGCCCTTCACTTTTTTTGTGTTCGTTGCCGTTTTGTTTTTGCTCTACACCTCCGCCTCTCTGTGGGTCTTGCGTCGAGTTGAGCGCCGGTACAGCTTGGGCGTCACGCGCGCCGAAGCTTGAAGGTGTGTTGACATGAATTGGTCGGTCATTGCCCAGCCCGAAACCCTGCAGTTGTATGGCGAGGGCCTGATCACCACCCTGTCGCTGCTCTTGTCATCGTTGGCCATTGGGGCGGTGCTGTCTTTGGTGTTTGCCTTGGCCTTGATCAGCAAGATCGCGCTGCTGCGCTGGGTGGTCGGGGCCTACACCTATGTGATCCGTGGCACGCCCTTGCTGATTCAGCTCTACCTCATTTATTACGGCTTGGCCCAGCTCGAGTGGATCCAAGCGCGTTGGGACGACGTTTGGCCCTGGACGTATTTCAAAGACGCCTTCTTCTGCGCCTTGCTGGCGTTCAGCTTGAACACCGCTGGCTACACCGCCGAAATGTTGGCCGGTGCCATGCGCGAAACAGCACCAGGTGAAATCGAGGCCGCTCAAGCCATGGGCATGAGCCGTTGGCAGGTCTTGCGTCGCATTGTGTTGCCCAGCGCCTTGCGCCGCACATTGCCCGGCTACAGCAACGAAGTCGTGATGATGCTGCACAGCACCAGCTTGGCCAGCACCGTGCCCGCCATGCTCGATGTGACCGCAGCGGCCAGTCGCATCTATTCCGACTACTACCTGCCTTTCGAAGCCTATTTGTTTGCCGCAGGCATTTACCTGTGCATCACCTTTGCACTCATCGGCATGTTTCGAAGCGCTGAACGCCGCTTTTTGGCACACTTGGCTCCACGTACCCATTGAATGCCCTGCATGATCCGCACCGAACACGCTTTGCTCAGCCCGAGTTTGGGCCACCAAAAACACTTGGTCAGCTTCACCTACGGTGACCCGAAAGCACGCCCCAAGGTCTACATCCAAGGCAGTTTGCACGCCGAAGAGTTGCCCGGCATGCTGGTTTCGCACCACCTGCGCAGCGCTTTGGACGCGGCCGAGCGCGAAGGCCGCTTGAGCGGCTGCGTGGTGCTGGTGCCGGCGGCCAACCCCATTGGCTTGGCGCAGCGCCTGGACCACAAAGCCATGGGTCGGTTTGAGTTGGACACGGGAGAGAATTTCAACCGCCATTACCCCGATTTGGCGCAAGCGGTGTTCGAACAAGCCCGCACCGGCCTGGGGCAAGACGGCGAAGCCAACGTCTCGCTGGTGCGCCAATGGGTGGGGCAATGGCTTTCCCAATGGACGCCGCAGACCGAGTTGGAGAGCCAGCGCCGTTGCCTCTTGCAGCTTTCGCACGACGCCGACGTGGTGATCGACCTGCACTGCGACTGGGAAGCCGTCATGCACCTCTACAGCGAGGAAGCCTGCTGGTCGACCATCCAACCTTTGGCCGCGACCTTGGGCTGCCGCGCCGTTTTGTTGGCCAAAAATTCGGGCGGTGGCCCTTTTGACGAGCGGCTATCGGGCTTGTGGTGGCAGTTGCGCGAGCGACTGCTCGCAGCGGGTGTGGACCGCCCCTTGCCTCAAGGCTGCGCCAGCACCACGGTGGAATTGCGCGGCGAGGCCGATGTGGAGCACGCCCATGCGCAGAACGATGCCCAGGGCGTCCTGCATTACTTGCAGCATCTCGGTGCGCTTCAAGCCCAAGGCGCTGTAGCGCCTTTGCCGCCCATGGCGTGTGAGGCCACGCCCTTGGCGGGCTCGCAAACCCTGCAAACCCCGGTGCCCGGCGTGTTGGTGTATTTGGTGCCGACTGGCGCCACACTGAACGTGGGCGACGCAGTGGCCCACGTCATCGACCCGACCGCGCCCGATGCATCGCGGGTGCACGTGGTGCGCGCCGACGTTGCGGGAATTTTGTACGCTCGGGTGGGTAACCGCTACTTGGTGGCCGGCGCCGAAGTCGGCAAAATCGCGGGCGCCCACGCCTTTCGCACCGGCGACCTGCTCGGTGCCTGAACCTTCGAAGTTGTCCCCATGAACGCCCCCTCTTCTCCTCGCACGCCCCTGCTCCAGGTCGACAACATCCACAAGCGCTACGGCAGCAACGAGGTGCTCAAAGGCGTGTCCTTGCAGGCTTTTGCGGGCGATGTGATCAGCCTCATTGGCAGTTCGGGCTCGGGCAAAAGCACGCTGCTGCGTTGCATCAACTTGCTCGAAAAACCCAACCAAGGTCAGATCACCTTGAACGGCGAAAGCTTGGCCCTCAAAACCGACCGCCACGGCGAGTTACAAGCCGTGCGGGCCGAGCAGTTGCAACGCCTGCGCACCAAGCTGGCCATGGTGTTCCAGCACTTCAACCTGTGGGCCCACATGACGGTGCTGGAGAACATCATCGAAGCACCGGTGCACGTGTTGGGGGTACCCAAGGACCAAGCGGTCGAGACGGCGCGCCGTTATTTGGAGCGGGTGGGCTTGCGCGGTGTCGAGGACCGTTACCCCGCGCACATGAGTGGTGGCCAACAACAGCGCGTGGCCATTGCCCGGGCCTTGGCCGTGGAGCCGGCCGTGATGCTGTTCGATGAGCCCACCAGCGCCCTGGATCCCGAATTGGTCGGTGAGGTCTTGCGCGTCATGAAGCTCTTGGCCGAAGAAGGCCGCACCATGGTGGTGGTCACCCACGAAATGGGCTTTGCCCGTGAAGTGGCCTCGCACCTGATCTTTCTGCACCAAGGGCAGATCGAAGAGCAAGGTGTGCCCGCCGAGGTGCTTTCGCACCCCAAGAGCGAGCGCTTGGCACAGTTCCTCAGCGGCAACCTGAAATAAAGCCGCTCAAAGGTGGCCCCAGACCATCAAGGCGTCGCGGCCTTCTTGGATCAGGTCCACCTTCGCGCCCACGGGCAGCAAGACTTTGGTCGGCACATGGCCG
Source organism: Hydrogenophaga sp. (assembly GCA_036825935.1). Taxonomy (GTDB): domain Bacteria; phylum Pseudomonadota; class Gammaproteobacteria; order Burkholderiales; family Burkholderiaceae_C; genus Hydrogenophaga. Next base: position 2,022 of record DAISXI010000062.1, on the reverse strand, counting down.
CTGGGCATGGCGCTCAAGATGGGCGTCTTCACTTGGCTGCGCAACCACTGCACCACGCTGGCGAGCTTGAAGCCCCGGTCGTGGGGCACGGTTTTGTATTCGGTGAAGGCCCCCAAAACGATGGCCTTTTGCTGCGCCAACACCCCGGCATGCAGCAGCTGCGTGAGCATGCGCTCGAGGCGGTAAGGGTGTTCGCCCACGTCTTCCAAGAACAAAACACCGCCTTTGACTTTCGGGAAGTACGGCGTGCCCAGCAAAGACACCAACACGCTGAGGTTGCCACCCCAGAGTTTGGCGTTGCTGATGCGCAGCTCGCCCGCTTCGTTTTTGGGCAAACGCCAACCGGCGCCCTCGCCTTGTTCGAGCAACAAATCGTCGAAGCAAGCTTGCATGATGTCGTCGGGCTCGTCCACCGTGCCGAAGTCGGCGATCAGCGCGGGGCCTTGCCAGCTGTGTGCACCGGTCTGGGCCATCAAGCCGAGCTGCAAGGCCGTGAAATCGCTCAAACCCACGAACTGCGTGCCCTGCTCCACCGCGCGCGCCATGGCCGTGTAGGGCAGCTGGGGCAGCAAACGCGTGAGGCCGTAACCGCCGCGAGAAATCAGCGCCACATCGGCGCCGCTGGCCGCGGCGCGTGCGACGGCTGCCAAGCGGGTCACATCGTCGCCAGCAAAACGCTCGAAGCTGGCCAAGGCCGAGGGGTCGACCTCGACCTCGTGGCCTTGGGCTCGTAAACGCTTGAGTCCGCGGCGAAAACCCGCGGTGTCGCGCACCGCGCCAGAAGGGGAATAGATGTAGATGTGGGCCATGCGCCGATTGTCCGCGAAAACTCGGGCCCTACTCGCTCAGCGCGGCCACATCAGCGGCGCGACGCGGTGGCCCTTGTCAGGGTACGGCGCGTCGGACCATTCGCGTGACCAAGTCGATTGAGCGGTGGTCGGTGGCGTCTGCGCGAGCCAAGTGGGCAGGCCTTGGCTTAGACGCAGCGCTTGCAACTGCGACCACCACGGGCTCATCTCACTGGGCACCCACCAAACGCAATCGGGATGGGCGCCCCAAACTTGCCACAGGTCTTGCAACACGGCGGCGTGCCAAACCAAGGTGTGTTGCGCCGCTTTTTTGGGCTTGTCGCTGAGGCCAAACCCCAAGAGGTCCAAGGCCAACAGCGTGTCGTCTTGTGCCACCACGTCGCGGTAGATCGCCGACCAGGTGTCGGGGCCGTGCAAGGCCACGGTGCGTACCTGTGGGGTGCTGGTTCGGCACAGCGCATGCACCCGCCAGCCCGGTGCGCTGGGCAGCTCGCGCCACCCATGGCTCCAATCCTCGGGCCAGACGATCTGGGCAACAGATTGGCGCTCGGTGCGCACCGCGTCTTCGCGCAAGGGCGCGGAGTTGATTCGGCGGGGTTTGAAAAATTCTTTGAGGATCTGGGCACACTCATGGGCCATCACCCCGCCCAAAACCGCGGTGTGGTGGTTGAGTTGGGGCTGCGCGAAGAGGTCCAGCACAGAACCCGCGGCACCGGTGCGTGAGTCGCTCGCACCAAACACCACCCTCGCCAAGCGGGCGTGCAGCATGGCGCCGCTGCACATGGCACAGGGCTCCAAGGTCACGTACAGCGTGCAACCGTCGAGCCGATAGTTGCCCAACACGCGTGCGGCTTCGCGCAACGCCACCACCTCGGCGTGGGCCGTGGGGTCGTGCCCGGCAATCGGTGCGTTGCGACCGCTGGCGATCAGCTGCCCGTCTTTGACCACCACCGCGCCCACCGGCACCTCACCCGCCACCGCCGCTTCGCGGGCTTGGGCCAAGGCCAGCCCCATCCAGTGTTCGTCGCTGAGTGCCCCGTTCATATCAGCCCCATGCGTTGCATCCAATCCGCCAGTGCTTGTTCGTTAGCCCCACCTGCGCGGTAGGCCTGGTACATGGCGGTATGCGATTCGGGCCGGTGTTGGTTGAGCTTGACGGCACACTGCAGGTCTTCAACATCGAGCTCAAAGGCCACGATGGCGTGAAGCATTT
>DAISXI010000061.1:0-11337 GCA_036825935.1 Hydrogenophaga sp. | reverse complement strand
CTCGATGTTGAACGAACACCATTCTCGCGTACGGGAATGGATACAACACAACAAGGGGTTAACCCGTAGAATGAAAGCATGAACAAATGGATGGCATGGCTTATCAAGCAACTCAAGTCGATGGGGCGCGTCAGCGCAGATGAGCACAACACCAGGACAGCGGGTGTTCCCTCGCTCAACGATCAATCCAGAACCGTCCCCATCCGTGAGATTCAACCCTCACACGCAACCAAAATCCTCAAACACCTCAAAGCGCTGCGCGCAGAGGACAGGTATCTGCGATTTGGCTACGCCGCCACCGATCAGCAAATAGATGCCTATGTACTCAGTTTGGATTTCGAGCGGGACAGCTTATTTGGCATTTACAACCGGCGATTGGACTTGATTGCCATGGCGCATTTGTCCTATTCGATCAACCCCGACTGCGCCAGTTGCGCCGAGTTTGGTGTGTCGGTGGCCCAAACGGCCAGGGGGCATGGATACGGCACACGTTTGTTTGAACGGGCCATCACACATTCGCGCAACGAAGGGGTTCGAATGCTGTTTGTGCACGCCTTGAGCGAAAACACCGCCATGCTCAAAATCGCAAAAAGGGCGGGCGCAGGGATCGAGCGTGAGGGCTCGGACAGCCAGGCGCACTTGGTATTGCCGCCGGCGGATTTTGATTCGAGGGTGGAAGAACTGGTGGACCAACAAGTGGCATGGACGGATTACCAACTCAAAACACAAGCCAAACAATTCTGGGCGTGGTTGGGCATGAAACGCAGCCACAGCACCGAGGCGCCCAGTCAAGTCAAGCATTGAAATGCCGATGCGGTATGCTTCAAATACCGAAACAACCGAGCGACAACAGTGTCCGAATCAACCCCCAGTAGTGCGCCGCAGCAAAGCCTGCGGCACGAAGATAAACGTGGTTTCCTGCAAAAGTTGGCCGAGTTCATCCACCCCGGCCCCGATTCAACCGACGAGTTGATTGAAACGCTGGCCGAGGCCGAGGATAACGAGATCATCAATGCGGAATCCCGCATCATGCTTGAAGGGGTGTTGCGCTTGGCCAGCATGAGCGCGGGCGATGTGATGGTGGCGGCAACCAAGATGGACTTGCTCAACGTCGACGCCTCTTACGAGGACATGCTCAAAGACATCATTGAAACCGGCCACTCACGGTTCCCGGTGTATGAAGAGAGCCGGGAAAACATCATTGGCATTTTGTTGGCGAAAGACCTGCTCAAGCGTCAACGATCACCCGAACTCAACATCCGAACCTTGATCCGACCAGCGGTCTTTGTGCCCGAGACCAAAGGCCTGAACGATTTGCTGCGCGAGTTTCGCGGAAACCGCAACCACCAAGCCATCGTGATCGATGAGTTTGGCCGGGTGGCGGGACTGATCACCATTGAAGACGTGCTGGAAGAAATCGTGGGCGAAATCGAAGACGAATTCGACGTCGACGATGAAGCTGGTGACATCTATGCCTTGGCCGACGGGTCGTGGCGGGTGGATGGCGAGACGTCCATTGATCGGGTCAGTGAATCGTTCGGCTTGACGTTTGAGCCCTCGGACTTTGAAACCATCGGAGGATTGATCGCCCACGACATGGGACACGTGCCCAAACGCGGTGAAGTGTGGGTCCGCGGCGGCATGCGGTTTGTGGTGTTGCACACCAAAGGTGGCTTGGTCAAATGGTTCAAGGTGCAGCCCGAAGACACCGAAGAATGACCTTGCTCTCCCGTGAGCGTTGGACGTGGGCCGTGCTCTTGATGGCCGGTTGTGCGCAGGCCGCTGCCATGGCTTGGCCATGGCACATGGGCACTTGGCTCAGCAGGGGGCAAGCCAACGGCGTGCTTCAAATCGTGGCCATGGCCGTGGCGGTGGCGATCATCAGCCAAAGCGCGCATACCCGAGCAGCGGCACTCAAGGCTGGCGTTTTCACCACCGCGTGGTTGAGCACCTCGTTTGCTTGGTTGTTTGTCTCCATGCACCAATACGGCGGTTTGCCCGCATGGGCCGCCGCCGCTGCCGTGCTGCTCTTGGCCGCCGCACTGGCCTTGTATTACGCCGCAGCAGCAGCAGTTTACTGGCGGTGGCGTGTTGGGCATCCCTTGGCGGCTGCACTGTTGTTCGCCGCCACCTGGACCATGGCCGAGTTGGCGCGCGGTCAATGGCTCACAGGCTTTCCTTGGGGCGCCATTGGATACGCCCATGTGAATGGATGGGACGGGTGGATGCCCTGGCTGGGGGTGTACGGCGTGGGTGCGGTGGCCGCGTTCGTTTCGGCTGGCTTGGCCTTGGGTTTGGGGCAAAGGTCCTACCGACCGCTGATTCTGGTGGGGGTTATGGCCATCGGCATGGGCCTTTGGGCGCCAGTCCATGACAGCACGCAGTCCACGGGCGTGTTGCGGGTGTGGTTGCTGCAGGGCAACATCGATCAGGATCAAAAATTCAATAACAACACGGGCATTCGACAAGCCTTGCAGTGGTACCCCGAACAATGGCGAGCCTCCACACAAGCCGAGTCCCGTCCCGATCTGGTGGTGGCGCCAGAGACCGCCGTGCCCGTGCTGCCGCAACTCATCCACCCAGAACAATGGCGGCAATGGCTGGTGCCTTTGGCCGCACAAGCACCCAGCACCGATGGCCGAACGGTGCATTGGATGACGGGCGTGCCCATGGGGAGCAACGACAAGGGTTACACCAACAGCGCTTGGGGACTCAATCAAAATGACGCCCAATCGGCCGCGCCTTGGGAAGTCGGGTACCGCTACGACAAGCACCACTTGGTGCCCATGGGCGAATTCATCCCGCCCTTATTTCGCTGGTTCACCGAGTGGATGAACATTCCCTTGGGTGACTTCAACCGAGGGCCTGTGGTGCAAGCCCCGTGGGCGGTGAACGGTCAGCAAGTGTCGGCACACATCTGTTTCGAGGATGTGTTCGGAGAAGAAATGGCCCAGAGCGTGGCCAACACCGACGCGACGGTCTTGGTGAACTTGAGCAATTTGGCGTGGTTTGGCGGCACGATCGCACTGGACCAGCACCTGAACATTGCGCGTGTGCGTGCCATGGAATTGGGCCGCCCTATCGTGCGGGCCACCAATACGGGCGCCACTGCCCATATCGACCACTTGGGTGCCGTCGTGGCGGCCATGCCCCACCGGGTGCAGGGCCGCTTGGAGGTGGTGGTGGACGGACGCACTGGGCAAACACCCTACGTGGCATGGGTCAGCGCGGCGGGTCTGCTGCCGCTGTGGGCGCTGGCCTTGGCGGTGGTGGCTGGGTCGGTCTGGCGACGAACACGTGCGGTGACGCCGGGGTCGTAAAATCAGGGGATTGGGCGCACAAGCCGTGTGCACCCGCAGAACCGACGACCCCGCCGTCCCACGACGGCCGTGATGCGCATGTTGACCTTCCAACAAATCATTTTGAAACTCCAGCAGTATTGGGACGCCCAAGGCTGCGCGTTGCTCCAGCCCTACGACATGGAAGTCGGTGCGGGCACCAGCCACACCGCCACTTTTTTGCGCGCCATTGGCCCCGAGCCCTGGAAAGCCGCCTACGTTCAGCCCAGCCGACGACCCAAAGACGGCCGTTACGGCGACAACCCCAACCGCTTGCAGCACTACTACCAATACCAAGTGGTGATGAAGCCCGCGCCCAGCAACATCTTGGAGCTTTACCTCGGCTCGCTCGAAGCCTTGGGCTTTGACTTGAAGAAAAACGACATCCGCTTCGTCGAAGACGATTGGGAAAACCCCACGCTGGGTGCTTGGGGCCTGGGCTGGGAAGTCTGGCTCAACGGTATGGAGGTCACGCAGTTCACCTACTTCCAGCAAGTCGGCGGCATTGATTGCAAGCCGATCACAGGCGAGATCACTTACGGCCTAGAGCGCTTGGCCATGTATTTGCAGGGCGTGGACAACGTCTACAAACTCCAGTGGACCGACACCATGAGCTACGGCGACGTGTACCACCAAAACGAGGTGGAGCAGTCGACTTACAACTTCGAGCACGCCGACGCGGACTTCCTGTTTGTGGCGTTCAATGCCCACGAAAAGCAGGCGCAAAACCTGATCGTGCAACAGTTGGCACTGCCGGCCTATGAACAGGTGCTCAAGGCCGCGCACAGCTTCAACTTGCTTGACGCACGGGGCGCGATCAGCGTGACCGAGCGTGCCGCCTACATCGGTCGCATCCGCAATTTGGCCCGTAGCGTGGCCCAAAGTTATTTTGACAGCCGCGAACGTCTGGGTTTCCCGATGGCACCGCGCGAATGGGTGGCTCAAATGCCCAAGAAAACCGCGTGAGGGAAATCGACATGACGACACACAATTTACTCTTGGAACTGTTTGTGGAAGAGCTGCCACCCAAGGCGCTCAACAAACTCGGTGTGGCTTTCTCAAGCGTGTTGGCCGAACAACTCAAAGCCCAAGGGCTGGCCCCCGCCGACGCGGTGGTCACCGCTTTTGCCTCGCCCCGCCGACTGGCCGCCCATGTGACGGGCGTGGCCGCGCAAGCCGCCGACAAGGCCGTTCAGCAAAAGTTGATGCCCGTGGCTGTGGGCTTGGACGCAGCGGGCAAGGCGACCCCCGCGCTGTTGAAAAAACTGCAAGCGCTGGGCGCAGACGTGAGCGACCCTGTGGCGGCCGTGGCGGCTTTGAAGCGCGCCCCGGATGGCAAAGCCGAAGCCCTGTTCTACGACAGCGTGGTTCAAGGCGCATCGCTGCAAGCCGGTTTGCAAAAAGCGTTGGAAGAGGCGCTGGCCAAGCTGCCCATCCCCAAGGTCATGCAGTACCAGCTGGAGACCGATTGCGAGCTGCCGGGTTGGAGCAGCGTGAACTTTGTGCGCCCCGCGCACAGCTTGATCGCCCTGCACGGCAGCACCGTGGTGCCCGTCAAGGCGCTGGGTTTGACGGCTGGTAACCACACACAAGGCCACCGCTTTGAGGCCAAGGTCTCGCCCGTGGTGCTGCCGCACGCCGACCAATACGACACCGTGCTCCAGCGCGACGGGTCGGTGATCGCCGGCTTTGCCGAGCGCCGCGCCGAGATCGTGCGCCAGCTCCATGCGGCTGCCGACAAAGTCGGCGGTGGTGTGAAGCCCATCGAAGACGAGGCCTTGCTCGACGAGGTGACCGCGCTGGTCGAGCGCCCGAACGTGCTGACCTGCCAGTTCGAAACAGAATTTCTCGATGTGCCACAAGAGTGCCTCATCCTCACGATGAAGGCCAACCAAAAGTACTTCCCTTTGGTCGACGCATCGGGCAAGTTGACGAACCGTTTCTTGGTGGTGAGCAACATCACGCCCGACGACGCGTCGTTCGTGATCGGCGGTAACGAGCGCGTGGTTCGCCCGCGCTTGGCCGACGCCAAATTCTTCTTCGACCAAGACCGCAAGAAAACACTGGAGTCGCGTGTCGATGGCCTGTCCAAGGTCGTGTACCACAACAAGCTGGGCACACAAGGCGAGCGCATGGCGCGGGTTTGCGCCATCGCCCAAGCGATTGGCCAACAACTCGGCGGCGACCTGCTGGCCCAGCAAGCCCGGCAGGCCGCCCGCCTGGCCAAGACCGATTTGCTGACCGACATGGTGGGCGAATTCCCCGAGCTGCAAGGCATCATGGGCGGCTACTACGCTCGCCACGATGGTTTGAGCCACGAGGTGGCCGAGGCGATTGAAGACCATTACAAGCCGCGTTTTGCGGGTGATGACTTGCCGCGCAACCACGTGGGACTGGTGGTGGCGTTGGCCGACAAGCTCGAAACCTTGGTCGGCATGTTCGGCATCGGCAACGTGCCCACGGGCGACAAAGACCCGTTTGCGCTGCGTCGCCACGCCTTGGGCGTGATCCGCATGCTGGTTGAAAAAGACGTGGCGATCGACCTGGCCGCGCTGGTGTCGGTGGTCAAGCCCGCCTTTGGCGAGCAGATCACCGACGCCTCGGGTGCGCTGATCGATTTCATTTACGACCGCCTGGCCGGCAGCTTGCGCGAGCAGGGCTTTTCGGCCCAAGCGGTGGACGCCGTCATGGCCTTGCAGCCGCAGCGCCTGTCCGATGTGAGCAAACGCCTGCAGGCGGTGCGCGCCTTTGCCGACTTGCCCGAGAGCCCAGCTTTGGCCGCGGCCAACAAGCGCATCGGCAACATCTTGAAAAAAGCCGAGGGGGCGGTGAGCGACACGGTGAGCAGCGCGCTGTTGCAAGAAAGCGCCGAGCAAGCCTTGTACGCCGCCATGCAGCGCTGCGTGCCCGAGTCGAGTGCGCAGTTTGAAGCCGGCGATTTGTCGGCCTCCATGCAGACCTTGGCGGCCTTGCGCGAACCCGTCGACGCTTTCTTCAACGATGTGATGGTCAACGCCGATGACCCCGCGCTCAAGGCCAACCGACTGGCTTTGCTCAAGTCCTTGCACCAAGCCATGAACCGCGTGGCCGATGTCTCGCGCCTGGCCACATGAAACTCTTGGTCCTCGACCGCGACGGCACGCTCAACCGACAGCGTGAGGACCACGTCGCTTCGCCCGACGAGTGGGAGCCCTTGCCCGGCGCCTTGGAGGCCGTGGCCCGTTTGAACCAAGCGGGCTGGCACGTGGTGTTGGCCACCAACCAATCGGGTTTGGGGCGCGGCATCTTTGACATGGCTGCCCTCAACGCGGTGCACGCCAAAATGCACCGGGCTTTGGCCGCGGCCGGCGCGCGCGTCGATGCGGTGTTTTTCTGTCCGCACGCGCCCGAGGATGGTTGCGGTTGCCGCAAACCCGCACCGGGCTTGTTCCAGCAAATCGCCGAACACACCGGCGTGGATGCTGCGCACATCGTGGTGGCGGGACATGCTTTGCGCCACGCTCAAGCAGGCGCCGCGGTGGGGTGCGCCACGCACATGCTGCTCAGCGGAGGATCGGCCGAATGGCGCGATCGTTTGAGCACACAAGGCACGGTGGTGCCCGAAGGCCTGTGGCCCGGCTTACCCCAGGGCACCCGCGCGCACACCGATTTGCCGTCTTTCGTGACTTGGTTGCTCCAGCACGCCAGCGCGCCCGTGCACATGACTGAAACCCGAAAGAACCCCTGATCCATGGCCATCTTGCGCTCACTGATTCACATGCTCTTCATGGTCGTCACCGTGGTGCCTTGGGCGCTGACGGTGCTGATCGCCGCCCCCTTCATGAACAGCACGCAAATTTATTGGCTGTGTGTGGGCTGGCTCAAACTCGCCGTGGGATCGGGCCGTTGGATGCTGGGCATCCGCAACGAGGTCATCGGTTGGGAGAACCTGCCCCTGGGTCAAACCGACGCGGCGATCTTGTTGGTCAAGCACCAGTCCACGTGGGAGACCTTTTCCATGCCGGCCTTGATGCCGCACCCACTGGCTTATGTGTTCAAAAAAGAACTGCTTTACGTGCCCTTTTTTGGTTGGGCCATGGCCAAGATGGACATGATCCACATCGACCGCAGCCAGCGCGCGCAGGCTTTCAACAAGGTGGTCACGCAAGGCCAACGCCTGCTGGACCAAGGCACGTGGGTGATCATGTTCCCAGAAGGCACGCGCATCGACCGCGGCCAACAAGGGGTGTACAAAACCGGTGGCACGCGCTTGGCGATTGCCACGGGCGCACCGGTCATTCCGGTAGCCGTGAACTCCGCGACGTGCTGGCCGCGAAAAGCCCTCATCAAACGCCCTGGCGTGGTGACCTTCTCGATCGGCCCGGCCATTCTCAGCCAAGGCCGCCAGGCCGAAGAGATGATGCGCGAGGTGGAGGCTTGGATCGAGACCGAAATGCGCCGACTCGACCCCACGGCTTACGCCGCGGCGAAGGCCTGAGGCCATGGTTGTGGGGCGTTTGGTGCAGATGGCGCTGGACTTGTGGGACAACACCAGCCCTGAGCCCGCCCCCGCCCCAGCGCGCATCGATGGCCCCTTTGAGCCCGGTGCTTTGTTGAGCGACGTGGTCGAGGCCACGGTGTGGCAACACCCCCGCGCCAACCAGCGCGTGCGCTTGGAAACTTGTGTCGTGGCCTACGAACTGCGCCGCGGCAAACGCCGCACCGTGGGCATGTCCATCACCCCCGAAGGCTTGTCGGTGCGCGCCCCGCGCTGGACCCCGGTGAGTGAGGTCGAAGGGATTCTGCGCAGCAAATCGGCTTGGTTGATCGAGAAATTGGCGCAGTCGCGACAACGCGCCTTGGCCTTGACCCAAGCTCGGGTGCAGTGGGTCGACGGGGGTGCCTTCGATTATTTGGGGCAACGCGTGCGCATGCTCATCGACCCCACACAAGCCGCCCCTTGCCACTTGGACCACACCGATGCGGATGGCCCGTGCTTGCGTTTGGGTGTGGCGCACACGGCCAGTGAGGAGCAGATACGCGACACCGTGCAAGCCTGGTTGATGCGGCAAGCCCAGCAGGTGTTTGAAGCGCGCTTGACGCACTTCGCGCCGCTCTTGGGGGTGCGTTGGACGCGTTTGCGTTTGTCCAGTGCGGGTACGCGTTGGGGCAGCGCCAGTGCCGATGGCACGATCCGCTTGAACTGGCTCTTGCTGCACCAAACCCTGGACATGGTGGACTACGTGGTCGTGCACGAGCTCAGCCATTTGCGACACATGGACCACAGCCCACAATTTTGGGACGTGGTGGCCAGCATCCTGCCCGACCACGCCCAGCGCCGCCGCGCCCTCAACGAGGCCACACCGCGCAGCGCCTGAGCGGGGGCTTCAAACCGCCCGAAAACGCCACACCCCGTCCGCGTCGCGCGCGCGCTGCACCGATCCGCGGTGCCACAAGGTGTGCAAGTGGGCGATGGCTTCGCCCATGGCGAAGGTGGTTTGGTGCACATCCAGTCTTCGCTGAAACAAGACCGGCACCGCGTCGGCCGCACTCATGGCTCGGGTTTGGCAAGCGGCCAAGAGGTCGGCCAAGCGATCGTGGTGGTGGTCGCGTAACTGATTCAAGCGCTCGTGCAAACCCACAAACGGTTGACCGTGGGAAGGCAAGACCACGGTGCCCTCGGGCAAGTCGGTGTAAACCTCCAAGGACGTTAAAAACAAGCGCAAGGGGTCGCCTTCGGGTTCGCTCTCGTAGACGCTGACGTTGGTGGAGATGCGCGGCAAGACCATGTCACCGCTGATCAGCAGGTGGCGCTCGCTGTCGTACAGGGCGATGTGCTCGGGCGCGTGGCCGTAGCCGGCCATGCAGCGCCAGTCGCGCCCGCCGATGCGCACCCGATCGCCACCTTGAAGTCGGCGGTACTGACGTGGAACGGACGGCACCAAGTTGGGGTAGTAGTTCGCGCGACCGCGGATGGCGTTGAGTTGCTCGGGGTCGGTCATGCCGTGCGAAGCAAAGAAGTCGGCCATGCCCTGGCGTCCGTCCATGGGAGCTTGTTGCGACAAGGTGCGCGCCGCGAGGTGATCGGTGGCGCTCATCCACAAGCGGCAGGTGTGCTGGGGCGTGGTCCAGCGTTGGCACAACCAGTCGGCCAAACCGATGTGATCGGGGTGCATGTGCGTGACGATGACGCGCACGATGGGCAAGCCGTCCAGGGCATGTTCAAAGATCCATTCCCATTGCGCGCGCGACTCGGCGCGGTCCACGCCGCAGTCCACCACCGTCCAGCCCTTGGTGCCGTCCACCGCATCGCGCAGCAGCCACAGGTTGATGTGGTTTAAGGCAAAGGGCAGGCCCATGCGCACCCAGCGCAGCCCATTGGCCACGTCGATCACCGATTCGGCGTCGGGCAGGGCGCTGCCCAGCGGGTAATGCAAGCGGGCTTCCAGAGCGTGGCGGTCGGGGATCATGGGTGGGGGGTTTCCGTTAAGATGGCTTTTGTGACGTTAACGTTAACGTCAATCAACCCATTCTAAAGACCGATCACCGGCATGGCCCAGAGCAGCACCTTCACCATCAGCGACTTGGCGCGCGAGTTCGATTTGACGACCCGCGCCATTCGTTTTTATGAAGACATGGGCTTGTTGCAACCCCTGCGTGAGGGGCCCGGTGGGCGCAACCGCGTCTACAGCAGCCGCGACCGCACGCGCCTCAAACTCACCTTGCGTGCCAAGCGCTTGGGCCTGTCGCTGACCGAGGCCAAAGACATCATCGACATGTACGACAGTCCGCGCGACACCGGCCCGCAACTGCGCAAATTCCTGACCGTCTTGGCCGATCACCGCCGCCAACTCGAAGAGCAAATGGCCGACCTCGTGGCCAACCTCGACGAGGTCAAGGTGCACGAAAAAGAGGCCCGTGCCTTGTTAACCAAAGTGAGCAAGTCAAGCGCCCACACCTAGGGTTGCCCCTGCTTGTGACGCAGCAATGGGATGTGCATAATTGACGTTTACGTAAACGTCACATCATGACCGCCCCGTCACCCACCCACGACAGTGCCCACGAGCGTGTGCACGCCAGCTTCGTTCGCCAAGGCCTCATGCGGCTCTTGGGCGCACGTTTGGTGCGCGTCTCGCCGGGGGCGGTTGAAATTGGTTTGTCCTACAGCGAGCGCGTGACCCAGCAACAAGGGGGGTTCCATGGCGGAGCCATTGGAGCGGTGGCCGACATCGCCGCGGGTTACGCGGGATTGACCGTGGCGCCGGCCGATCAAGAGATCACCACCGTGGAATACAAAATCAATTTTTTGGCGGCCTTTCAGGACGGCGAACTGCTGGCCCGTGGCACCGTGGTGCGGGCCGGTCGGCGCTTGATCGTGACCCAGGCCGAGGTGGTGCACCGAAGCCCCTCGGGTCAGGAGTCGGTTTGCGCCCTCATGCAACAAACCTTGGCCGTGGTGGCCAAAACCTACTGAACAGGAACTTTTCCCATGCACAACTTGCCCGGCCTGAATTTCCAACTCGGTGAAGACATCGACGCCTTGCGCGACGCCGTGCGCGAATTCGCGCAAACCGAAATCGCGCCGCGCGCGACCGAAATTGATCGCAGCGACCAATTTCCCATGGACTGCTGGCGCAAGATGGGTGAGTTGGGTGTGTTGGGCATCACCGCACCTGAACAATACGGCGGCGCCAACATGGGCTACCTCGCGCACATGGTCGCCATGGAAGAGATCAGCCGAGCCAGCGCATCGGTGGGTCTGAGCTACGGCGCGCACAGCAACCTGTGCGTCAACCAAATCAACCGCAACGGCAGCGAAGCACAAAAACAAACCTACTTGCCCAAGCTCATCAGCGGCGAACACATCGGCGCTTTGGCCATGAGCGAGCCCGGCGCGGGCTCTGACGTCATCAGCATGAAGCTCAAGGCCGAAGACAAGGGCGGTTACTTCCTGCTCAACGGCAACAAGATGTGGATCACCAACGGCCCTGACGCCGACACGCTGGTGGTCTACGCCAAG
>DAISXI010000060.1:0-11536 GCA_036825935.1 Hydrogenophaga sp. | reverse complement strand
AGTCGACGCGAAAGGACCAGGGGGTTTTTTGCCAAGCCAGCACTTCTTCCTCCAAGAGCCAAGCCGACTGGGGGTAGCGTTTGGACCAACCCGGTGGGGTGATGAGCTCAAAGCCGTGACCCAAATAGCAGAGTTCCAAGTCTTGGTATTCGGGCATTTTTCGCGCGTGGCACAGCAAGACGGCCAAGCGCATGGCGATGAGTTGTTTGGCAAACAACTCGTCGTTCAGGTCGGCTTCGAGTTTGCGCAATTTGCCGCGTTGACCCATGACCAAACGGCTCATGCGGTGCTGCTCGGGAATGGAAAAGCCCGGTGCATCGACGTGGTCCAAGATGTAGCCGCCGTGGTGGTGCGCACGTTCGTGAGAAATGTGCGCGCCGATTTCGTGCAGGCGCGACGCCCAAACCAGTTTTTGCGAGTAACGTTCGCGGCTTTTGTCGCCGACGGCGATTTGTTCAAACAAGGCGGCGCTGACCTGTTGCACGCGCTGGGCCTGCACCGTGTCCACGGTAAAGCGTTGGGCCAACCAACTCACGGTGCGTTCGCGCACATCGCTGGCGTCGGTTTCTCGGTCGATCAGGTCGTACAAGGCCCCTTGGCGCAGGGCGCCTTGGGCGGGCAACATTTGTTCAATACCAAAGAGCTCAAAAATGGCGCGCAGCACGCTCAAGCCGCCACCAATGACGGCCAGTCGATCCTCTTTGATACCGTCGAGTTTGAGTTTGTTGATGGACCCCGCTTCGATCAACCGTTCCTGAAGCCAGTCCAAGCCGGGGCGGGTGATCAAGCCGCTGGCCCAGCCGTTTTGCCCCAAAATTTCGGCCACGGTACCGGCCGTTCCCGATGACCCATAAGCCACGCTCCATTCATGCGGAGGGAAGGTGTCCAAGGCTTTGTCCAGTACGGCCAGGGCCGCGACTTCGGCGGTTTTAAAGGCCTTGCTGGTGAATTGCCCTTTGTCGAAGTATTTGTTGGACCACGCCACGCTGCCCAAGTGGTAGGACTCGAGTGCGTGGGCGGTGTAGCCCTGACCCAAAATCATCTCGGTGGAGCGCCCACCGATGTCCACCACCAAGCGTTTTTCGTCGGAATGGGGCAACAGTCGGGAAACACCCTGGTAAATCAGCCGGGCTTCTTCGTGTCCGGAAATCACCTCAATGGGGAAACCCAAAACGCTTTGGGCGTGCGTCAGGAAGGCGTCTCGGTTGTTGGCTTCGCGCAGGGTTTGTGTGGCCACTGCACGCACCTGGTTTTTTTTGAAGCCGTGCAAACGCTCGGCAAAGCGCGACAAACAGGCCCAGCCGCGCTCCATGGCGTCCAGACTGAGGTTTTTCTGGCCATCCAGGCCGCTGCCTTGGCGCACGGTTTCCTTGAGGTACTCCATGCGCTCGATGTGGCCCGACTGGTAGCGGCCAATTTCCATCCGAAAGCTGTTGGAGCCCAAGTCCAGGGCGGCGAGGAGGGTACCGTTTTGCATGCAGTGAGGGGCCTAGGACCCCATGTTTCGTCTAAGCCCGCATTGTGCCGCATGCCGAAGTGGTGTTTTTTCACAACAGCCGGGTTTGTCACACGGCTGTCACACCGGGTTCATACAGTCGATCCTGTTCTAACCAACCACCGAAAGGATTCTTATGAACAACAAACGCAATTTCCTCAAAACCGTGGCGGCCGTTGGCTTCGTCACTTTGGGTATGGGCTCTGCCATGGCCCAGACCATCACTGGTGCTGGTGCTACGTTCCCTTTCCCCATCTACGCCAAGTGGGCTGAAGCCTACAAAGCACAGACCAACGTCAGTTTGAACTACCAGTCCATCGGTTCTTCCGGTGGCATTCGCCAGATCAAGGCCAAAACCGTGGCTTTCGGTGCCACCGATGCGCCCGTACCCGGTGCTGACCTCGACAAAGATGGCATGGTTCAGTTCCCCGCCATCATCGGTGGTACGGTGCCCATTTTCAACGTTCCTGGCTTTGCCAAGGGTGAGATCCGTGTCACAGGCCCCGTGTTGGCCGAGATGTTCATGGGCTACATCGTCAACTGGAACGACAAGAAAATTGCCGCACTGAATCCCGGTAAAGCCTTGCCCGACCAGACCATCACCGTGGTGCACCGCGCCGACGGTTCGGGTACGACCTTCAACTGGACCGACTACCTGACCACCGTTAGCCCATTGTGGGAAAAGAACGTGGGCAAGGGCGCTGCTGTCAAGTGGCCTGCCGCTTCCTCCATCGGTGGCCGTGGTAACGAAGGCGTGGCCGCTTTGGTGAGCCGCACCCGCGGTGCCATTGGTTACGTTGAATACGCCTACGCTAAGAAGAACAACATCGCTGTGATGGCCTTGCAAAACAAAAACGGCAAATTCATCATGCCTGGTGACGATGAATTCGCTGCTGCTGCTGCCGGTGCTGACTGGTTCAGCGTCCCTGGCATGGGCCTGTCCATCGTGAACCAGCCTGGTGACAACGCTTATCCCGTTGCCACTGCGTCGTTCATCTTGATGTACAAAGAACCTTCGAACAAAGCAGAAGCTGCTGAAGCTCTGAAGTTCTTTGATTGGTCTTTCAAGAACGGCAAGAAAATGGCCTCTGATCTGGACTACGTTCCTTTGCCAGACGCATTGACCAACGCCATCCGCACCCGCGTTTGGTCGCAAATCAACACCAAGTGATGTTGATGCTTGGGTTGACCTGATGTGACCCATACCCACCAACGCCGTCTGTTCGGCGTTGGTGGTTTGTTTTTTAGTTCATGCCTTTCCCTCACCAGACCGCCGACACCATGAACCCATCCCCCCAAATTTCTGCCAACTTGCCCAGCCCCAGCATGCTGGCCGTGGCCAAGCGGCAACGCTTTCAAGATGCTTTGTTTCACCGCCTGACGCAGTCGTTTTCGCTGCTGGTCTTGATCGCCTTGGTGGGCATCATCGTGTCCTTGTTCATCAACGCTTGGCCCACGTTTGCCAAGTTTGGTGCCCACTTTTTGTTTTATGTCGAATGGGACATCATCAACGAAGAGTTCGGTGCGGCGATCTCCATCGTCGGCACTTTGTTGAGCGCGGGCATTGCCATGATTTTGGCGGTACCTCTGGCCTTTGGTATCGCTGTGTTTTTGACCGAAACCTGCCCCGTTTGGCTGCGCCGCCCGTTGGGCACGGCGGTGGAGTTGTTGGCCGCTGTGCCCTCCATCATTTACGGCATGTTCGGTTTGTTTGTGTTCGCCCCCATATTTGCCGATTACGTTCAAGTGCCTCTGCAAACCGTCTTGGGCGGTATGCCCCTGGTGGGTTGGGTCTTTGGCGGTGCAATCAACGGCCTGGGCATCATGGCCGCGGGCATCATTTTGGCCTTCATGGTCTTGCCGTTTGTGGCGGCCGTGATGCGCGACGTGTTTGAAATCACCCCCCCCATCTTGCGCGAATCCGCTTATGGCTTGGGTTGCACGACTTGGGAAGTGGTGCGAAAAGTGGTGCTGCCTTACACCCAAAAAGGCGTCATCGGTGGCGTCATGTTGGGCCTGGGGCGTGCCTTGGGTGAGACCATGGCCGTGACCTTTGTGATCGGTAACGCCAACCGCATGCCCACGTCACTCTTCTCACCAGGCACGTCCATTGCCTCGGTATTGGCCAACGAATTCGGCGAAGCCGAAGGCTTGCACTTCAACACCTTGTTTGCCTTGGGCTTCTTGCTGTTTTGCATCACGTTCGTGGTGCTGGCATCGGCCAAATGGCTCATCATCCGAACCGAAAAAGCCAAGGGCAACTGATGAACATGAACTCCTCACCCCTCTACCGCCGTCGCCGCATCACCAACGTGGTGGGTTTGACCCTGTCCATGACGGCCATGGCCATTGGTCTGACCGCACTCTTGTCGATTTTGTTCGTCTTGTTTTCCAACGGCTTTGCAGCCTTGGAACTCAGCCTGTTCACGCAAGACACGCCCGCACCTGGTTCTGAAGGTGGCGGCCTGCGCAACGCCATTTTGGGCAGTTTGATGATCGTGGGTTTGGCCGTGGTGGTCTCCACCCCCATCGGCATTTTGGCCGGTATTTATTTGAGTGAGTACGGCGACACCAGCAAGACCGCTGAGTTCACCCGTTTTGTGGTCGACATCATGTTGTCGGCACCTTCGATTGTGCTGGGCTTGTTTGTCTACTCCATCGCGGTGGCCACGGTGGGCAACTTCTCGGGTTACGCTGGTAGCTTGGCGCTGTCTTTGATCGCCATTCCGGTGGTCATGCGCACGACCGAAAACATGTTGCGCCTAGTGCCCGGCACCTTGCGCGAAGCAGCCTTTGCCTTGGGCGCGCCGCGTTGGAAGGTGTCCACCAAAGTCACGCTGCGGGCGGCCAAGAGCGGCGTGATCACAGGCCTGTTGTTGGCGGTGGCCCGCATCAGCGGCGAGACTGCGCCTTTGCTGTTCACCGCTTTGAACAACCAGTTTTACAGCACCGATATGGGCGCCCCTATGGCCAACCTGCCGGTGGTGATTTACCAGTTCGCCATGAGCCCTTATGACAACTGGATCAACTTGGCCTGGGGGGGGGCATTGCTCATCACCATGGCTGTCCTGCTTTTCAATATTTTGGCCCGTGTGTTGTTCCGCAACAAAAACGGTGTCTGACGCCCCGCACACAAGGATTTCAACATGACCGATACCACCGCCGACTTGACTCACGCACTCGAAGTGCGCAACCTGAACTTTTTCTATGGCAAGTTCCAAGGTTTGAAGGATGTGAACCTGAACATCGCCGAGCGCAAGGTCACCGCGTTCATTGGCCCATCGGGCTGCGGTAAGTCCACGTTGCTGCGCACACTCAACCGCATGTACAGCCTCTACCCCGGCCAACGCGCCGAAGGTGAGATATTGTTTTATGGCCAAGACATCTTGGACAAAAAGCAAGACTTGAACCTGCTGCGCGCGCGCATCGGTATGGTGTTTCAAAAGCCCACGCCATTCCCCATGTCGATCTACGACAACATCGCCTTTGGTGTGCGTTTGTACGAGAACCTCAACAGCAACGACATGGACGACCGCGTGGAGTGGGCGCTGACCAAGGCCGCTTTGTGGGGCGAAGTCAAGGACAAATTGAGTCAAAACGGTTTGTCGCTGTCCGGTGGCCAGCAGCAGCGTTTGTGCATCGCCCGCAGCGTGGCGGTCAAGCCGTCGGTGCTTTTGCTCGACGAACCCACCTCCGCTTTGGACCCGATCTCCACTGGCAAAGTGGAGGAGTTGGTGCACGAGTTGAAGAAGGACTATACGATCGCCATCGTGACCCACAACATGCAGCAAGCCGCGCGTTGCAGCGACTTCACCGCTTATATGTACCTGGGCGAGTTGGTGGAATTTGGCGATACCAAACAGATTTTCATGAAGCCCAGCAAAACCGAGACCGAAGACTACATCACCGGCCGTTTCGGTTGATACACCCATTCACAGGAGGACACCATGCCCGATAAACACATCTCCAGCCAGTTCGACGCCGAACTCAATTCCATCTCCACCCACGTCTTGGAGATGGGCGGTTTGGTCGAGTCCCAACTCAACCAAGCGATTCAGGCCTTGGTCGGCATGAACTTGGAAACCGCCGAGCGCGTGATTGAGAACGAACGCCGCATCAACGAAATGGAGCTCTTGATTGACCAAGAGATCATTTCCACCATCAGCCGACGCCAACCCACCGCACGCGACCTGCGCTTTTTGATGGCCATTTCTCGCACGACCCAAAACTTGGAACGAGCCGGTGATGAAGTCGCGCGCATGGCCCGCATGGTCAAGTCGATCTTGCAAAACGGCACACCCCGCAACCTGCCCACGTCCGAGTTGCGCATGGCGGCCGATTTGACCACCATGATGCTGCGCAAGACCCTGGACGCCTTTGCCCGTTTGGACACCCAGATGGCCGTGGCGATCATCAAGCAGGACAGCGAAGTGGACAACGAGTACAACGGTTTCTTGCGCAAGCTCATGACCTACATCATGGAAGACGCCCGCACCATTTCTCCTAGCTTGGACTTGCTGTTTTTGGCCAAGGCCATTGAGCGCGTGGGTGACCATTCCAAGAACATCGCCGAGCAAATCATCTTCATTGTCAAGGGTGAGGACGTGCGCCATTCGCCCATGGATAAAGTGGAATCGGTGGCCCGATGAGAAAACTCCCCCGCGTGCTGGTGGTTGAAGACGAGCCCGCGATTGCCGAGCTGATCGCAGTCAACTTGCGCCACAACGGTTTTGCACCCATCGTGGCTAACGATGGTGTGGTGGCGCAGCGCGAGCTTGACGACGTGTTGCCCGACGTGATCCTGCTCGATTGGATGCTGCCGGGCGACAGCGGTGCGGTGTTGGCGCGGCGCTGGCGTCAGCACGAGCGCACCAAGGGCGTGCCGATTTTGATGTTGACCGCGCGCAGCGACGAATCCGACAAGATCCAAGGCTTGGACGCGGGTGCGGACGACTACATCACCAAGCCCTTTTCCACGCAAGAGATGTTGGCGCGAATCCGAGCGGTGCTGCGTCGCCGTGCCCCTCAAACGGTGAGCGAGTCGGTTCAGATCGGTGAGTTGCATTTGGACGCCGCCACCTACCGCGTGTTGTTTCGCGGCCAAGAGTGTAAGCTCGGGCCCACCGAATTCAAGCTCTTGCACTACCTCATGACCCACGCCGAGCGCGTGCACTCGCGTGGTACGCTACTCGACAAAGTGTGGGGTGACCACGTATACATCGAGGAGCGCACTGTGGACGTGCACATCAAACGGTTAAGAGAAGCATTGGGCGAAGCCGCTGCCATGGTCGAGACGGTGCGTGGCGCGGGTTACCGCTTGTCGGTGCAAGGTCTGTCCAGCGCGAACCCATGACGCAGCGCGCTTTCGAGCTCTGCTTGCTCGTGGCTTTGGGTGGTGTCTGGGGCTGGGCCTTTGAATCGGCCGCTTGGACCTTTGCGGGCGCTTTGATGGGCGCCTTGGTTTGGGTGATGTGGGACAGTTTGCGCGCCCGCCGCGTGTTCGATTGGCTCAACCGTGGCGAAGCCCACCGCGCGCCAGCCCTCTCGGGTGTGTGGGCCGAGTTGGTCGATCGCAACCGCAAGCTCATCAAAAAACTCGAGAAAAAAGCCCAAAACAGCGACGACCGTTTGGAAGACTTTTTGTCGGCCATCCAAGCCTCACCCAATGGCGTGGTGCTGCTCGATTCGCACGGGCGCATCGAGTGGTCCAACCTCACCGCGGCCAACCAACTGGGTTTTGACCCTCAGCGCGATGTTGGCCAATACGTGCGCAACTTGGTTCGTCAGCCCGAATTCAGTCAGTACCTCAAGCAGAAGGACTTTGAGCGCGAGGTCCAAATCGAAGGCCCGGGTGCCCGTGCTGGGCAGTCCACCCAGATTTCGGTGCAAATTCACCCTTACGGCAAAAAGCGCAAGCTGATGCTCACACGGGATGTGACGGCCTTGCAATTGGCCGAGGCCATGCGTCGCGATTTTGTGGCCAATGTCTCGCACGAAATCCGCACACCCTTGACGGTGCTCAGCGGTTTTGTCGAAACCATGCAAACCGTGCCATTGGAAGATGCCGATCGACAGCGCTACCTGGGTCTCATGAGCCAACAAGCGCAACGCATGCAAACCTTGGTGAGCGATTTGCTTACCCTGTCTCGCTTGGAGGGCAGTCCAGCGCCGGGCCAGGGCGATTGGATGCCGATGCAAGAGCTGCTGCGCCATGTGCTGCAAGAAGCCCGTGGTTTGTCGCACGCCATCGCACAACCGGTGCACGTCATCGAGGCCATGGCCGCTGCCGATGCCTGGGTGTCGGGCTCCAAAAGCGAGTTGCTCAGCGCCATGTCCAATTTGCTCAGCAACGCGGTGCGTTACACGCCGCCGGGCGGACGCATTGAAGCCGGCTGGCGCGTCAATGCCGATGGCAGCGCCACGTTCTTGGTCAAGGACAGCGGCCCCGGCATTGCGGCCGAACACTTGCCACGGCTGACCGAGCGCTTTTATCGTGTTGACCGCAGCCGTTCACGCGAGACGGGTGGTACCGGCTTGGGTTTGGCCATCGTCAAGCACGTGGTGCAGCGTCATGGCGGTGGTTTTGATGTGCAATCGGTGGTGGGGCAGGGGTCGACTTTTTCGTTGATTTTGCCGACCTTGCGGGTGCGTCAGCGCGAGGCCTCGGGGTTGCGCGAATAAACCAAGATGTCGTCCCGGGTTCGGCCCAAGCGTTTGACGGTGGTCAGGTAGCTCCATTGAGACAAGTCCATTCGCTGGTGCAAGGTGCTGTGACCTTGGGGGGATGTCAACAAGGTTGCGCAACCGCTCGGCGTCAACTTGCCCAGGTTGCGTTGCAATGCCAAGGTGGTGTGTGTGCGCAGGGCGTGGGTTTGAGCGTTGGGTAGTCCATCGATCAAGACGCAGCGTTCGGGCGCTGTAACTGCTGCGTACACGGCTCTCGATTGCGGACCGTGGCTCATGCCGTGGTTGATCAAGGGTAACCACAGGGTCATCAACAACAGCCAAGACATGGTGGCGCCCGCAGCGGGCAGCACCATGCTCTTCCAAAGCACAGGGGTGTGACGACCCACCCGCCAAGCCAACAAGGCCAACCATGCCGCTGTTGCCAAGACAGCGGGTATCAGCAGGATCCAAGAAAATGGGGTCTCAAAGCCGGGCGCCAAACGGTCGACGTTGTTCGCGGTTTTTGCGGGCCAGCCGGTTTGCATGGCCAACCAAACCACCCAGATGACCAAGGCACAGGCCGAGAAAAACAGCAGCGTGAACCAATCGACCAAGGCCGACAGGCTGCGGCGCAGCGTCGGCAAAGCAAAAGCCGCTAAGGTGGCCAAGGCGGGCAGGGCCAATAACAGGGCACGGTCGCGCTGTTCGGCCATGGCTGCAGCGATCAACATCACCACGATGACGATCAGGGGTTGCAACACGTGGCCACTCTGCCACTGCTGGCGCCATTGCCACAGGGACCACAAGACCAAGGGCCATGCTGGCCAACTGAACCACACCAGCAAGCGAGTAAAGGCCACCCCATCCTCAGGGCTGTTCAAAAATGACAAAGCGGGCCAGCGAAACAGGCCAAAGGACCAGGCCAAGGCCAAGACCAGCACCGACGCTGCCACCGCCCATTGCCAAGGCCTGGCATCTTGATTGACATGGGGCCCCCAGCTGCTGGAGGGCGTTTGGGGTCTTGCCCAAGCAGCGGCCCCCAGTAGGGCCACTGACAATACCAGCGCCATCCAAGGCGCGCCGCTGAGCACCAAACCCGTGAGGCCCAATATCCAGAAAATCGTTGTGCGAATGGGTGCGTTGATGTTGGGGCGCGTCAGGGCGCTGGCGGCCATGAGCATCATGGCCACCATGGCCAGACGGGCTGCGTCGGCAGAGGTCTCGTGTGCCAATTGCGCCAAGCCCAAGCAGGCCAGCAAGGCCAACAAGCCAGCGTCTGCCAAGGTTTTTGCGTAGTCGTGGGGGTCGGCTTCGCCGCCAAAGGCAAAGCTCACGGGTTGGGCGGCGGGCAAGCGGGCCAGGTGGTAGACACTCCACCACGTGCCCACCAAGGTCACCAACAAAAGGCCCATGAAAGGGATTTTGGCCATCATCTGCGCCTGTTCGGGCCACAGCCCAATGAACGCAGCACCCAACCAGTGGTGCAACCACCCGGTGTGTTCAATCGGTAAACCCAATAGGAGGGGGTTCCACCAACTGGTGAGGCCCATGGCCATGTCGTGCATGACCCCAAAAGCCACGGCGTCGTGGTCTTTCCAAGGCTCACGGCCCAAGAAGCCCGGCAGGATGTAAGCCAAGATGAAGCCCCACAACACCCATCGCGGCAAGCGCGAAGCGGCGGAGCGACTGACGAGGGAAGGTGAGGGTGCGTTCACAGGGACCAAAGCTTAACAAGGACAGGGGCGAAGGGCAAAAAAAAACAGCCGGAAACCGGCTGTTTTTTTGGGCGCCGGCACCACACAGCGTGTGGTGCTCGAACCACCAATCACTTGGCAGCCGGGGCCTTGGCGTAACGGTTGCGGAAGCGCTCGACGCGACCACCCATGTTGTCCACGCTCTTTTGGGTGCCAGTGTAGAAGGGGTGCGATTCGCTGGACGTGTCCAGTTTGTACAAAGGCAATTCGCGACCGTCTTCCATTTTGATGGTTTCTTTGGCGTTGGCGCATGAGCGTGTCACGAACTTGAAACCGTTGGAGAGGTCGACGAAACACACGTCGCGGTAGTTGGGGTGAATGCCTTCTTTCATGGCGAGGGTCCTTGGGGTCAGGTGCGCTAGCCGCCGTGAAACCGTTTCACGGTACTTGTCGCAAGTTGTAAAGCCTTGAATTATACGACGGTCGCAGGGCTTAGCCGCCACGGCGCATCATGTCGAAAAATTCGGAGTTGTTTTTGGTGGCTTTCATGCTCTTCAAAACCATCTCCATGGCCTCGATTTCGTCCATGTTGAACATGAATTGACGCAGGATGCGGGTCTTTTGCAAGATCTCGGGCTGCAGCAGCAACTCTTCACGGCGCGTGCCGCTGCGGTTGAGTTGGATCGAGGGGAACACGCGTTTTTCGTACAAACGGCGGTCGAGGTGGATTTCGCAGTTGCCGGTGCCTTTGAACTCTTCAAAGATCACCTCGTCCATGCGGCTGCCGGTGTCGACCAAGGCGGTGGCGATGATGGTCAGCGAGCCGCCTTCTTCGATCTTGCGGGCTGCACCAAAGAAGCGCTTGGGGCGCTGCAAAGCGTTCGAGTCCACCCCGCCGGAGAGCACCTTGCCTGAAGAGGGCAAGACGTTGTTGTAGGCGCGGGCCAAGCGGGTGATGGAGTCGAGCAAGATGACGACGTCTTTTTTCAGTTCGACCAAACGCTTGGCGCGCTCGATGACCATCTCGGCCACGTGCACGTGGCGCGCGGCGGGCTCGTCAAATGTCGAAGCGATCACGTCGCCACGCACGGTGCGCTGCATTTCTGTCACTTCTTCGGGGCGTTCATCGACCAACAGCACCAGCAACTCAACCTCGGGGTGGTTGGCGGTGATGGCGTGGCAGATGTGCTGCATCATGACCGTTTTACCGCTTTTGGGCGGGGCCACGATCAGGGCGCGCTGGCCGCGACCAATGGGGGCGATGATGTCGATCACGCGACCGGTGATGTTCTCTTCGGTCTTGATGTCGCGTTCCAAACGCATCTGTTCTTTGGGGAACAGGGGCGTCAAGTTTTCGAACATGATCTTGTGCTTGTTGTCCTCGGGGGGTAAGCCGTTGATCTTGTCGAGTTTGTTCAGCGCAAAGTAGCGTTCGCCATCTTTGGGGATGCGGACCTCGCCCTCGATCATGTCGCCCGTGTGCAGGTTGAATCGGCGTATTTGGCTCGGCGAGATGTAGATGTCGTCGGTGGACGCGGTGAAGCTGGTGTCCATGTTGCGCAAAAAGCCGAAGCCGTCGGGCAAAACTTCGAGCACGCCGTCGGCGTTCACGAGTTCGCCGCCCTTGGCGCGCTTTTTGATGATGGCAAACATCAGCTCTTGTTTGCGCATGCGGCCGGTG
>DAISXI010000059.1:0-11658 GCA_036825935.1 Hydrogenophaga sp. | reverse complement strand
TCCACGTGCGCGTTGGTGGTGATCTCACCGGCCAACACGACCAAGCCGGTGTTGGTCAGGGTTTCGGCGGCCACGCGGCTGCGGGGGTCTTGCGCAAAAATTGCGTCGAGGATCGCGTCGGAAATCTGGTCGGCAACCTTGTCGGGGTGGCCTTCAGAGACGGATTCGGAGGTGAAAAGAAAATCGTTCGCCATGGTTAAACTCCATAAAAGGTGGGTCGGCGTTGCCGGTCCTTCAGAGTTCGGCGAACGCTTTAGCGGAATTTGTGAATCGCCCCGCAATTAGTTCAGTAACTCGGCGATCTTGGAATTATAAGCAATTTAACAAAGGCCTTGCTGTGACGTGGTTGGTCAAACAGGTGTTTCGGTTCTTGAGTGCGTGGCCTTTGTGGGCCCTGCACGCCTTGGGCTGGCTGGGTGGTTGGCTGACCTTTGTGCTTTCGCCGCGTTACCGCGCGCGCTTGATCTCTCACGCCGCGCAAGCCAGCTTGACGGCTGAACAAACCCGTCGCTCGGTGGGTGAGGCCGGCAAGATGTTGGCCGAGATTCCGCGCTTGTGGCTGGGTCGCCCCGTGCCCATTCAATGGCAAGGTGATGCGGCCATTGAACAAGCCCAGGCGCAAGGCCGTGGCCTGTTGTTGATGACCCCGCACATGGGTTGTTTTGAAATCATCGCCCAAGCCTATGCCGAGCGTTTCGGTGCGCAACACCCCATCACCGTCTTGTTTCGACCGGCCCGACAACCGTGGCTGCGCGACTGGGTGGCCCATGCCCGTGTGCGTCCCCATTTGCACACCGCACCGACCAATTTGTCGGGCGTCAAGCAACTCATCAAAGCCCTCAAGGCCGGGCAGACGGTGGGGCTCTTGCCGGACCAAGTGCCGCCCGATGGGCAGGGCGTGTGGGCGCCGTACTTTGGCCGTCCCGCCTACACCATGACCTTGAGCGCACGCTTGGCGCACAGCGCGCAGGCACGGCCGGTTTTGCTGTGGGGCGAGCGATTGCCTGGCGGACGTGGTTTTGTGGTGCACGTGCATTCGGTGGGCTTGCCCGGTGGCGTGGACTTGTCCACCGTTGCGCATGAGGCCGCGGCCCAAATCAACAGCGCCATGGAGGCCTTGGTGCTCCAGCGCCCCGACCAGTACCTCTGGTCGTACGCGCGTTACAAGTCGCCCAGGGGCGCCACTGCGGGGGTGGATACCGCCGGGTGAGCCCAGTCCCACAACAGCTGCGCCACCTCATCCAAGCCTTGTTTTTTCAGGGCTGAGAACAATTTGACCTCGCCACCACCGGCGTGCAGCTTGGTCAAGGCCAAGACGTCTCGGCCCTCAACGCGCGTCAGTTTGTCGGCCTTGGTCAGCAAGACCAAAAACTTCAGGCCTTCTTCCACTCGGGGGCGGATGACCTCGAGCAAGATCTCGTCCAACTCGGTCAGGCCCAAGCGGGGGTCGCACATCAGCACCACGCCTTTGAGGTTCTCACGGGTGATCAGGTAGTTGGCCATGACGCGCTGCCAGCGCAGCTTGGCTTCTTTGGGCACGGCGGCGTAGCCGTAACCGGGCAAGTCGGCCAAGACCGCGTCGGTCACCCCCTGTTTACCCAGTGCAAACAGGTTGATGCTTTGGGTGCGCCCAGGCGTCTTGGAGGCAAAAGCCAGGCGCTTTTGCTGCGTCAGGGTGTTGATGCACGTGGATTTGCCCGCGTTGGAGCGCCCGACGAAGGCGATTTCGGGCACATCGAGTGGCGGCAGGTGCTGCAGCTGGGGCGCGGTGGTCAAAAAACGCGCGGTGTGGAGCCAACCATGAGCGATTTTCACATCGGGCACAGCGAGGAGGTGGGCCGTGGCCGAAGGGGTCATGGGGGTTTTCTGGATGGTCATTTGGGGTTTTCCCGATGGACCATTGTAAAATCAGATGCGAAACACCGGCTGGGGGCTGGTGTGCAAATTTCTTCAACTCAGAAGCCGTCGCTTGCGCGGCGACGCCACACGACATGAAATTGAACGCCTCTTTGCTTTGCACCGCCGCTTTGGCCGCCCTGTCGTTCAGCGCCCAAGCCCAATCCATCAAGCCCGACACCGCTAAGGGCGCGGCTTTGTTCGGTCAGGTTTGCGTGGCTTGCCACGCCGCTGACGGCAACTCCACCACGCCCGCCAACCCCAAGTTGGCACAGCAACACCCAGAGTACCTGGTCAAGCAATTGCAGGAATACAAGTCCGGCAAGCGCGCCAACGCCATCATGAGCGGTTTTGCCGGATCCCTGTCAGACCAAGACATGCGCAACGTGGCCTACTGGTTGGCCAGCCAAAAAGCCACCACCGGTGCGGCCACCGACGCCGAGCTGGTGCGTTTGGGTGAGCGCATTTACCGCGGTGGCATCGCCGATCGCCAAATCGCAGCCTGTGCCGGTTGCCACAGCCCCAATGGCGCAGGCATTCCAGCCCAAAACCCACGTTTGTCTGGGCAGCACGCCGAGTACACCGCAGACCAACTGCGCCAATTCCGCGGTGGCATCCGCAAGAACAACATTCAAATGACAGGCGTGTCTGCCAAATTGAACGATCGTGAAATTTTGGCGGTTTCGGAGTTCATCGCCGGTCTGCGATGAGGGGTTTGCGTGGGCGATTGCCCGCGCGGACCAGAGATATCAGCGTTCAATGATATTTGACGGCACAATAGCGGGTGTGTTTCAAGGGAAGCTCTGATCCCCGCCTACCCACCAAGGCCATGTTCGGGCATCCCGAACTGGCCTTTTTTTGATCCGTACCCATGACCGTCTCCACCCAAGGTATTGAAATCCGCTCAAGCTCGCGCGCCGTGAGCCAATGGGTGGAGTTGTTGTCCTCGATGCGCTTTGCGATCTCTTTGCTGACGGTGATCTGCATTGCATCGGTCATCGGCACCGTCGTCAAGCAACATGAGCCAGCCAACAACTACGTCAATCAGTTCGGGCCTTTTTGGGCTGAGGTGTTTGAGAGCGCCAGCCTCTTCACCGTTTACAGCGCTTGGTGGTTTTTGCTGATTTTGACGTTCTTGGTCATCAGCACGTCTTTGTGCATCGCCCGCAACACCCCCAAAATTTTCGTCGACTTCAAGGCCTACAAAGAAAACATCCGCGAACAAAGCCTCAAAGCCTTCCCCAACCGTGCAGAAAACGGTTTGGACGAAGCACCTGAAGCCGCGGCCAATCGCATGGGTCAAGCCTTGTTGGGCTCGGGGTGGAAAGTCAAACTGCAGTCGCGCGACACCCCCAACGGCAAAGGCTGGATGTTGGCGGCCAAAAAAGGCGTGGCCAATAAGTTGGGTTACTTGGCTGCGCACAGCGCGATTGTGTTGGTGTGCATCGGCGGCTTGCTCGACGGCGATTTGATGGTGCGTGCACAGGTCTGGTTCAACGACAAAACCCCGTTCATGGGCAGCGGCCTGATTGCCGACGTTCCGGCGCAGCACCGCTTGTCCAGCAGCAACCCGACGTTTCGCGGCAACCTGATGGTGACCGAAGGTTCGGTGGCTGGCACGGCCATCTTGGCCCAGCCCCAAGGCGTGATCCTGCAGGATTTGCCTTTTTCGGTTGAACTCAAAAAATTCATTGTTGAGTACTACGACACCGGCATGCCCAAGCTGTTCGCCAGCGACATCGTGATCCAAGACTTGCAAACCGGTGAAACCAAAGCAGCGCGTGTGGAGGTCAACCACCCGGCTTACCACCGCGGTGTGGCCATTTACCAGTCCAGCTTTGACGACGGCGGCTCCAAGGTGGTGCTCAAAGCCATGCCGCTGGGCACGGCGGTCAAGTCCTTTGAGGTCACCGGCAACATTGGTGGCTCGGTCAATTTGACCAATGAGGCACAAGACATGGCCTTGGAGTTCACGGGCTTGCGCGTGATCAACGTCGAGAACTTCGCGGCCGATTCGGCGGTGGCGGAAGTGGATGTGCGCAAGGTCGATTTGCGCCACGCGATTGAAAGCCGTTTGGGCGCGGGCAACAAAACCGTGACCAGCCAAGAGTTGCGTAACGTGGGCCCAAGCGTGAGCTACAAGCTGCGCGACGCAGCGGGCCAAGCTGTGGAATACAACAACTACATGTTGCCGGTGGATTTGGACGGCCAACGCATGTTCTTGCTGGGCATGCGCGAGACCCCGTCCGAGCCGATGCGTTACTTGCGAATTCCCGTGGACGAAAACGATGGTTTGGACGGTTTCGTGCGCCTGCGAATGGCCTTGGCCGATCCGGCTTTGCGCGAGCAAGCGGTGCGTCGCTACGTGGCGGCCGCGGTCGACCGCGACCGCCCCGATTTGGCGCAGGCCTTGTCGGCGTCGGGGCTGCGTGCCTTGGGTTTGTTTGCCGGCGCCGAGGTGTTGATCAACTCCGCACCTGTGGGTCAGGCACCCGCGTTGGGTGGTTTACCCGCGGTGTCGACCTTTTTGGATGAGAACGTGCCCGAAGCCGAGCGTGAGCGCGCCAGCGATGTGTTGGTGCGCATCCTCAATGGCACCTTGTTCGAGTTGATGCAAATCAGCCGCGAGCGCGAAGGCTTGAAGCCCTTGCCCCGGGACGAAGCGACGCTGGCGTTCATGACACAAGCGGTGCTGAGCTTGAGCGACAGTTTTTTCTATCCTGCACCGATGGTGTTCTTGCTCAAAGATTTTGAGCACATCCAGGCCAGCGTGTTCCAAGTGGCGCGTGCGCCGGGCCAGAACATCGTGTATTTGGGTTGTTTCTTTTTGATCGTGGGCGTGTTTGCCATGCTCTACGTGCGCGAGCGTCGCGTGTGGGTGTGGCTCACACCGGTGGCGGGTCAGCCCGGCAGCCACGCGACCATGGCGTTGTCGTCCAACCGCAAGACCATGGAATCCGACCAAGAGTTTGAACTGCTGAAAACGCAATTGTTGAAAGTGAACGCATGACCAGCCTGAACGAAACCATTGAACTCAAGCGCCAGTCCTCGGGCAGCGCCATTGCCCCCGGTTATTGGGCGTGCCGCAATGCGTGGGACTGGGTGTTTGCTGTGCTGGTGGCCGTGGGCGGTGCTTGGGCCCTGAGCCAGTACCAGCATGCGATGGATGGCTACGAACAGGCCATTCTGGTGGGCACAGTGCCGTCCTTGATCGCTCTGGCTTGGTTTTGGCGACCGCTGCGTCCGTTGATGGGGGTGGTCACAGCCTTCACCCTGTTGGCCTTGTGGCTCTACCAAACGCCCGAGGGTGTGGCCGATCTGGCGCGTGCCGATCAAGTTTTCATGTTGAAGTACTTCATTTCCAGTCAATCGGCGATTCTCTGGATGAGCGTCTTGTTCTTCATGAGCACCCTCTTTTATTGGGTGGGTTTGCTCACCCGCGCCGGCGATGCCTTTGAAGGTTTGGGTTCGGGCATGGCTTGGGTGGCGGTGGGCTTGGCCCTGATCGGCACCTTGGTGCGCTGGTACGAAAGCCACCAGATCGGCCCCGACATTGGGCACATCCCGGTGAGCAATTTGTACGAAGTTTTCGTCATGTTTTGCTGGATGACGGCCTTGTTCTACCTCTACTACGAAGACCAGTACAAGACCCGGTCCATGGGTGCGTTCGTGATGTTGGTGGTCAGCGCGGCGGTGGGCTTTTTGCTCTGGTACACCCTGGTGCGCGAAGCCCACGCCATTCAACCCTTGGTCCCTGCGCTGCAAAGCTGGTGGATGAAGGTGCACGTGCCAGCCAACTTCGTGGGTTATGGCACCTTTGCCATCGCCGCCATGTTGGCCTTTGCTTACCTGATCAAACAAAGCGCTACCGAGACCCGCTGGTACAAGCTTGCGCCCCTGTGGCTGTTGGGCATTGTCTTGTGCTTGGAGCCCTTGGTCTTCCGCCAGTCTTTGCTGGAAAAGGGCGGCAGCTATTGGTTCGTTTATTTTGGTATCTCGGCCCTGATCGTTGGGGGTATTTTGACGATGCGCCGGCGCATCGCCGAGCGCTTGCCCAGCTTTGAGGTGTTGGACGATGTGATGTACAAGGCCATTGCCGTGGGCTTTGCCTTCTTCACCATCGCCACCGTTCTCGGTGCCTTGTGGGCGGCCGAAGCATGGGGTGGCTATTGGAGCTGGGACCCGAAAGAAACCTGGGCCTTGATCGTCTGGCTCAACTACGCGGCCTGGCTGCACATGCGCCTCATGAAGGGCTTGCGCGGCACCGTGGCGGCTTGGTGGGCCTTGGTCGGTTTGGCTGTGACCACGTTTGCCTTCTTGGGCGTTAATATGTTCTTGTCCGGATTGCACAGCTACGGGGAGTTGTGATCCGGTATTGAATGCCAAGGAAAACACCATGATCATCCGCACCCAGACCGACGGCTTCATTCACTCCCCAGGCAGTGAGATCACCCCGCCCGCGGCCTATCTTGACCGCCGCCGTTGGTTGGCCCAATCGGCTGTGGCTTTGGGCTCTGCTTGGGGTTTGGGGTATGCCGACTCCGTGCAGGCCGCCAAGGGCGCCCCGCTCAAAGGCGGGCGCTCGGCGGTGGCCGGTGCCATGGCCATGGAGGCTTTGACACCCTACGCCGATGTCACGGGCTACAACAATTTCTACGAATTCGGTTTGGACAAAGCCGACCCAGCCCGCAACGCCCACACCCTCAAAACCACGCCGTGGACGGTCTCGGTCGAGGGCTTGGTGGCCAAGCCACGCACCTGGGGCTTGGAGGAGCTGCTCAAACTCGCCCCCATGGAAGAGCGCATTTACCGCCTGCGCTGTGTCGAGGGCTGGTCCATGGTGGTGCCTTGGGTGGGCTACTCTTTGTCGGCTTTGATTCGCGCTGTGCAGCCTTTGGGCAGTGCAAGTTACGTGGAATTCGTGACGCAGGCCGATCCGGCCACCATGCCGGGCTTGCGCAACACGGTCTTGCAATGGCCTTATCTGGAAGGCTTGCGTCTCGATGAGGCGCAGCACCCGCTGACCTTGTTGACCTTTGGCGTGTACGGTGAAGTGTTGCCCAAGCAAAACGGTGCGCCGCTGCGTTTGGTGGTGCCTTGGAAATACGGTTTCAAGAGTGGCAAGTCCATCGTCAAAATCCGTTTCACCGATCGGGAGCCGCGCACCTCATGGAACGTGGCCGCGCCCAACGAATACGGTTTCTTTGCCAACGTGAACCCGGCGGTGACGCACCCGCGCTGGAGCCAAGCCACCGAGCGGCGCATCGGTGAAGCGGCCGGTCTGTTTGCCAAGCGCCGACCCACCGAGCTGTTCAATGGCTATGGTCCGCAAGTCGCCTCGATGTACGCGGGCATGGACTTGCGCCAATTCTTCTGATGCGCTGGCCAGGCCAGGCTGGGCTGGTGTGGGCTTTGGCGATGTCGCCCGGCGCCTATTGGTGGTGGGCCGCGCTCACCGATCAACTCGGGGCGAACCCCGCGGAAGCCCTGATCCGTGGTTTGGGTGAAAGCACCTTGCAGCTGCTGTGCGTGGTTTTGTTGATCACACCGCTGCGGGTGTCGACGGGCTGGACCCGCTTGGCTCGCTGGCGTCGGCCATTGGGTTTGGCGGTGTTTGCCCATGCGCTCTTGCATGCCGTGGCGTACGCATGGCTCGATCAGTCTTGGGACGTGGCGTCACTGATCTTGGACGTGTGGGACCGGCCCTTCATCACCGTCGGCATGGCCGCCACACTCTTGCTTTTGGCCATGGCGCTGACCTCGTGGAACGGCGCGATTCGTGCCTTGGGTGCTCGGCGATGGCAAGCTTTGCATCGCTCGGTCTACGCCGTGGCGGTGTTGGCGGTGTTGCACTTTTACTGGATGCGCATGGGCAAAAACCACTTCGGCGAGGTGTGGTTCTACGGGCTGGTGTTGGCCACCCTTTTGGGCTGGCGTGCTTGGCGCTGGCTGCGCCAACGCCGACTCAGCTGAGCGATTTTTCCAAACGCATTTGGTCGTCGGCGCTTTCGCGCTCACGGATCACCTGCACCCGATTGCCCGACACCAAGACCTCGGCCGCACGCCCGCGCGTGTTGTAGTTGCTGGCCATGCTCATGCAATACGCACCGGCCGACAGGACCGCCAAGCAGTCCCCGGGTCTCACCGCCAACGCGCGGTCGCGGCCCAACCAGTCACCGCTTTCGCAGACGGGGCCCACCACGTCCCACGTCAGGTTGGCAGTGTCGGCGCTGGGCGTTTGCACCGGCACGATCTGGTGGTAGGCCTGGTACATGGCCGGTCGCGGCAAATCGTTCATGGCCGCGTCGACGATGCAGAAGTTTTTGTGTTCGCCGGGCTTGAGGTAGAGCACTTCGGTCAGGCAAACGCCGGCGTTGCCCACCAAGGAGCGTCCCGGTTCGATGTAGATGGCGCGGTCGCCGTAGCCACGTGCATCGAGCTTGGCCAACAGCGCTTGCCACAAGGCGTCGGCGCTGGGGGGCGTGTCGCCGTGGTAATTGATGCCCAAGCCACCACCGAAGTCGATGTGCTCGATGCGGATGCCACCCGATTCAATGTCTTGCACCAAATCGAGCACGCGGTCCATGGCGTCGAGGTAGGGCGCGGCTTGTGTGATTTGTGAGCCGATGTGGCAATCGATGCCCACCACGCGCAAGCCCGGATGGGCCGCGGCGCGTTGGTAGGTGCTCACCACGTCTTCGTGGGCGATGCCGAACTTGTTGTCTTTGAGTCCGGTGGAAATGTAGGGGTGGGTTTGAGCATCCACGTTCGGGTTGACGCGCAAGCTCACCGGGGCGCGCAGGCCCATGCTGTGTGCGACCTCGCTCAAGACGTCCAACTCGGCCACGCTCTCGACGTTGAAGCAACCGATGCCCACGTCCAAGGCACGGCGCATCTCGGTGCGGGTTTTACCGACGCCCGAAAAAATCACTTTGCTGGGAGAGACGCCTGCGCGCAAAGCCCGTTCGAGCTCGCCGCCCGAGACGATGTCCAAGCCGCAACCGGCCCGCACCAAGGTTTGCAAAATGGCCAAGCTGCTGTTGGCCTTCATGGCGTAGCAAATTTGGTGGCGGCGACCGGCCAAGCCCTTTTGGTAAGCGGCCAAGGCCTGGAGCATGGCGGCTTGGCTGTACACAAACAGCGGCGTGCCGTGGGCTTGTGCCAAGGAGGCCAGCGAAACGCCCTCCACCCACAGTTGGTGGTCGCGCACAGTGAAAAAGTCGGGCAATTCGGTCGTCATGGGATGGGTCGATGGCGGATCACAGGGCGCTGGCGGTGGGCAAGGTCAAAGGACCTTTTTGGCCGCAACCGGCATTGCCCAACAACACCAGTGCCAGCACGCTGGCGCAAAATACCTTGGTCAGGGTCATGGCAATCTTTGGAGTGAAGGGTGGAACAAGGGCGCGGCCTACAATGACCAGCAACGTGTTGAATGCCCATTGTAATGACCGATCTTGAATACTTGGACCGAGCCGAGGCTTTGCTCAAAGCCGTGGAACTGTCGTGCGACCGACTCAACGACGAGACCGATGCCGACATCGACGCTCAGCGCGTGGGCGGCATGATCACCCTGGTCTTCGCCAACCGCAGCCAAATCGTCGTCAACTTGCAAAAGCCGTTGCAAGAAGTCTGGTTGGCGGCCAAGGCCGGTGGTTTTCACTACCGCTTTGACGGCCAATCTTGGCAAGACACCAAAGGCCAGGGCGAGTTTTTGGCCCACTTGAGCCGATACGCCAGCGAACAATCGGGGCTGGCGCTGCGCTTTTAGTTCCTGAACAGGTTCAAGATGCCTTGACGTTCTTGTTCGGTCGGCGCCTGAAGGGGGTTGCCGCTGCCGTCCAACAAAGGCGCGCCTGCTTCATTGGGCGTGTTCATGCCCAAGCTGCGCATGCTGGTGCTGGGGCCAAACTCTTCGAAGTACCACTCGCCCCCAATTTGAATCACGCCTGGAGGGACGGGGTATTCCAAGACCGGTTCTTGGCTCAAGGCGACTTTCATGAAATCCAGCCAGATGGGCAGGCTCAAGCCGCCCCCGGTTTCTCGGGCGCCCAAGTTGCGGGGTGTGCCGTAACCCACCCAAGTGGCGGCCACCAAATGGGGTTGAAAACCCACGAACCAAGCGTCGACCGAGTCGTTGGTTGTGCCTGTTTTCCCGAAAAGATCGGTGCGTTGCAAGGTGCTTTGCGCCCGGGCGGCGGTGCCACTGCGGGTGATTTCTTGCAACAAGCTGTTCATCACAAAGGCGTTACGTTCGTCAATGGCTCGCGGCTGTTCGGACAAATTCAATTCAGGTGCTCGGAACAACACGCGGCCGCGGTAATCGGTGACTTGGCTGATCAGTTTCGGCTGCACCAAATACCCGCCGTTGGCGAAGACCGAATAGCCGGTGGCCATTTGCATGGGGGTGACCGAGCCGGCGCCCAAGGCCAGTGTGAGGTAGGGCGGGTGGCGCTCGGCGTCAAAGCCAAACCTGGTGACCCAGTCTTGGGCGCTTTGGGTGCCCACCACTTCCAAGACCCGAATCGAGACCATGTTTTTGGACACCGCCAGCGCCCGGCGAAGCGACATGGGGCCCGCAAACTCGCCGTCGTAGTTCTTCGGCTCCCAAGGCTGACCGCCCGTTTGAGCAGCGGAGTAGAACAAGGGCGCGTCGTTGACGATGGTGGTGGGGGTCACGCCTTTTTCCAAGGCGGCCGAATACACAAAGGGTTTGAAACTGGAGCCGGGTTGACGCCAAGCTTGTGTGACGTGGTTGAACTGTGTTTTTTGGAAATCAAAGCCACCCACCAAAGCACGGATGTAGCCGGTGCGAGGGTCGAGTGCCACAAAAGCCGCTTCGACCTCGGGTTGTTGGGTGATGAACCAGGCCTTTTTGGCGTTTTGCATCACACGAATCACCGCACCAGGTCGAATTTTGATTTTCGGACTGGCTTGGGGCGAGAGCGCGGGTTGGACCGACAACAAGCCCTCCTTGGTGATCTCAAAGGGCACGCCATCTTGGCGCACAGCGACCACCTTGGTCGGGCTGGCGTTCAGCACCACCGCGGTGTAGAGGTCGCCGTTGTCAGGGACCGCGGCGATGGCATCGTCGATGGCATCGTCCAGTGCAACCTTGTCAGAAGGCAAGTCAATGAACCGTTCAGGACCCCGGTAAATTTGCCTTTGTTCGTAATTGAATAAGCCGGTGCGAACAGCGCGGTAAGCCGCTTGTTGCTGAGCGGAGCGCACCGTGGTCGTGACGCTGAAGCCACGGGTGTAAGCCTCTTCGCCGTACTGGTCAACGATGGCTTGGCGCACCATGTCGGCGACAAAGTCAGCCTGAATGCGTTCGTTGCTGTTGTTCACTCGCAGCTTCAAGGGCTCGGCTTTGGCCGCACGGGCTTGTTCTCCGCTGATGAAGCCATTGGCCTGCATGCGTTCGATGATGTGGATTTGGCGCGAGCGGGCCCGTTTGGGGTTGTTGATCGGGTTGAAAGCAGAGGGCGCTTTGGGCAAGCCCGCCAACATGGCGGCTTCGGCAATGGTCAGGTCTTTGAGCGGTTTGCCAAAGTAGGTTTGCGCAGCGGTGGAAAAACCATACGAGCGTTGACCCAGAAAAATCTGGTTCATGTAAATCTCAAGGATTTGCGCTTTGGTCAGGCGGTGTTCCAGCTTGAAGGTGAGCAAGACCTCGTAGATCTTGCGCATGTAGCTTTTTTCGGCCGACAAATACACGTTGCGCGCCACCTGCATCGTGATGGTGGACGCGCCTTGGCTTCGGGC
>DAISXI010000058.1:0-11758 GCA_036825935.1 Hydrogenophaga sp. | reverse complement strand
CCCAGGGGCGCGTAAACCACGGCACCAAAGCGGCGCGGGTCGTGCAACCTGAACACGCCTTGGCTGGTGTGCAGCTCCACGTGGTCGTGTGGACCACGCTCGGGCAAGTGGTCGGCGAACTGCACGTGGCCCGACATGCCCAAATGCACCAAGAGCAAGCCGCGCTCCACATGGATGAGCAAATACTTGCCGCGCCTCCCCACCGACAAGACCCGCTGCCCCTGCAAGACCGATGGCGCACAACCCAAAGGCCAGCGCAAGGGTTTGCCCATGAACACGCGCTCGATCACCGCCCCAGCGATGCGATCGGCAAAGCCCAAACGGGTGATTTCTACTTCGGGCAGTTCGGGCATGGGCAAAGCGGGCTCAAGGCCATCGGACAGGGTGGCATCCATTATCATGACCCGATGACCCACACGCCCCGCCCGCCACGCCAACACCCCACGAACACCCGCCCATCCTGGGCCCGACAAGGTTTGACCGCGCTGGCCGCTGGTTTGCTGGTGCACAGCGCGGCAGCGGCACCCGTCAACTCCGCGCTCAACAACCGCTTGTTTTTGCACATCCTGGCCGCTGAGATGTACGCCCAGTCGGGCGACATCGCCAAAGGCTTTCAATTCATGCTGGAAGCCGCTCGCCAGCAACGCGACGCCGACCTCTACCGCCGCGCGGTCAACCTGGCTTTGCAAAACGGCGCGGGCGGCTCGGCCCTGACAGCGGCCAGGGCTTGGCGCGGCGACTTCCCCAACGCCGACGAGGCCCAGCGTTTTGAGTTGCAAATACTCTTGGCGCTCAACCGCATCGGCGAAACGGGGCCTGTGATCAAAACCTTGGTGCTGGGCCTCAAAGGCGAGGAACAGGTCAATGCCATCAACAGCATCCCCAACACCTACGCCAACGTGAAAGACAAGGCCGCAGCCTTGAGCGCCGTGCGCAGCGCCTTCTCTGGGGTGAAATGGAACACGGTCTCGGCTGTGGCGATGCACACCAGTTTGGGTCGCATGGCCCTGAGCGCAGGCGATCTGAAGGACGCGCTCCAAGAAGCCCAAAAAGCGCACCAACTGGACCCTGCTGCCGACTGGCCCGCCCTGTTGGCCTTAGGCATCTTGGAGCTGGGTCACAGCCCAGCCGAGGCCTTGGTGAAGAGCCACTCGGCAGCCACCGCCAGCAAGCCCCAACAAACCCACGCCGTGGGGTTGGCGTACGCCCGGGTGTTGCTGGCTTTGGAGCGCTGGGCAGACGCCCGCGCCCAATTGCAGGCGGTGCAACAGCGTTGGCCGCAGGCACACGACTCGTGGTTGCTCATGGGCACCTTGCACGCCCAAGCCAACGAAACCGAGGCGGCCGAGGCCGCGCTGCGCCGTTACCTGGAGCTCACGAACACCAGCGGTCCCAGCGACGCCAGAACCCAAGCCTTGGTGCAGCTGGCCAGCTTGAGCGAGAAACGCGGCGACATGACCGGTGCGACCGCGTGGCTGGACCAAATTCCAGCTTCGCACGACGTCTTGTCGGCCCACATCCGCCGAGCCTCGGTGCTGCGCCAACAGGGACTCATGGCCCAAGCCCGGGAAACCCTGCGCCAAGCCCCCGAGCGCCGCACGGGTGACGCACGCCTGAAGCTCATGGCCGAAGCCCAGCTGCTGCGCGATGCCCAAGACCACGCCGCGGCCTACGAGGTTTACGCACAAGCCGTGGCGCGCTTCCCGCAAGACCTCGACTTGGTGTACGAACAGGCCAGCATGGCCGAGAAGCTCGAGCGCTGGGACGACATGGAGCGTTTGTTAAAAGGCATCATCCAAAGCGACCCCACCTACCAACACGCCTACAACGCATTGGGCTACTCTTGGGCCGATCGCAACGTGCGCTTGCCCGAAGCCAAAGCCTTGATCGAACGGGCCGTGGCCTTGGCGCCGCAAGACGGCTACATCTTGGACAGTTTGGGTTGGGTGGAATTTCGCTTGGGCAACCATACACAGGCCTTGGCCCACCTGCAGCGGGCCTTTGAACTCAAAGCCGATGCCGAAATCGCGGCACACTGGGGCGAGGTCTTGTGGGTCAAGGGCGATCGCGACGGCGCTTTGGCCATCTGGCGCAAAGGTTGGGCGCTCAACGCGGACAACAACACGCTGCGCAAAACCCTGCAACGCTTCAACGCCCAACCCTGATGCAGCGCCGACCTTGCCTGCGTGTCCTGAGCGCTGCTGGCCTGTGGTCCGCCTTGATGGTGGGGGGTTGTGCCACCAAGGTGCAGCCTAGCCTGCGCATGTGGTCGGGTCGATTGGCCGTGACCGTGCACGAAACACCCACGCAACACCTGGCGGCCAGCTTCGAGTTGGAGGGCAACGCCGACGCGGGCAGCCTGACCTTGCTGACTCCGCTGGGCACGACGGTCGCTCGGGTGCGCTGGAGCCCCCAAGGCGCTCTGTGGCAACGCGGCAACGAATGGGAAAGCCGCCCAACGCTGGGTGAACTCACGCGTGAACTCACCGGCACCGAACTGCCCGTGGCCGACCTGTTCCAATGGCTCAACGGCCAAGCCACGAGCACCGAGGGTTGGCAGGTTGACCTGTCTCGTCACGGCGATGGGCGCATCCACGCGCAACGCCAATCGCCTTTGCCACGCGCCGAACTGCGCGTGGTGTTTGAACCATGATCACAAGCCACACAGAACCGTTGAGCCACCTGCACAACGTGCCGGCCCCTGCCAAGCTGAACCTGTTTTTGCACGTGAACGGACGACGCGCGGACGGCTACCACCTGCTGCAGTCCGTGTTCATGCTCATCGACTGGGCCGACACCCTGCACTTTGACCTGCGCACCGACGACCGGATCGTGCGCCACGACGAGACCCCAGGGGCCCTGCCGGAACGCGACCTGTGCGTGCGCGCCGCGCAAGCCCTGAAGGAGGCCACCGGCTGCCCTTACGGCGTGGATATCCGACTGAACAAACGCCTGCCGGCCGAGGCCGGCTTGGGCGGGGGATCGTCGGACGCCGCGAGCTGTCTTCTGGCGCTCAACCGCCTGTGGGGACTGGACCTGCAACGCCGCCAACTCGCCGAAATTGGCCTGAGTCTGGGCGCGGACGTGCCGTTTTTTATTGGCGGACGCAACGCTTGGGTCGAGGGTGTCGGTGAGAAGCTCACCCCCATCGGCCTGCCCAAGGCCGAATTCGTGGTGCTCAAGCCCCCCACGGGGGCATCCACCCAAGCCATTTTTGGCTCTCCCCTGCTCAAACGGGACACAAAAACTGCTACAATCCAAGGCTTTGCTGCTGACAACGCGGCTGAAACAACCGGCTCGCTGTTGGCGTGCGACATCCAAAGCATTTTGGACAAAGCCCACAACGACTTGCAGCCCGTGGCCTCAGCCTTGTGTCCCGATGTGCAACACGGCATTGACTGGCTCGCCAGACAAGGTTTGTCCGGTCGAATGACCGGTTCGGGCACCGCGGTGTTTGCACGCTTGCCGCAGGGTCAGCAAGTCCTCAGCGCCCCAAGCGCTTGGGTCATGAAAATCTGCAGCAATCTGGATGTTCATCCATTGTTTGGCTGGTGCCGCGATTAGAATACTGGGCGCAGTTGATCACTTGATGGGATCTGCGACAGTTTTGGTGGTGTGTTCAACGACACGCCGCCTGCGTAGG
Source organism: Hydrogenophaga sp. (assembly GCA_036825935.1). Taxonomy (GTDB): domain Bacteria; phylum Pseudomonadota; class Gammaproteobacteria; order Burkholderiales; family Burkholderiaceae_C; genus Hydrogenophaga. The sequence goes on along the minus strand of DAISXI010000058.1, from coordinate 8,115 downwards.
GGAGTCGCCAAGTTGGTAAAGGCACCGGATTTTGATTCCGGCATGCGAGGGTTCGAGTCCTTCCTCCCCTGCCAAACCATTTCAGTGAAATCAACATGCAAGCACAACCCCCAGATTTCATGATCTTCACGGGCAACGCCAACCCGGTGCTTGCCGCTGAAATTGCACAACACTTGGGCACCCATTTGGGTTCGGCCAACGTGGGCCGCTTCTCTGACGGCGAAGTCACGGTTGAAATCACGCAAAACGTTCGCACGCGCGAAGTGTTCGTGATCCAGTCCACCTGCGCACCGACCAATGAGAACCTGATGGAGCTCATCATCATGGTCGACGCCCTCAAGCGTGCGTCGGCCTCGCGCATCTCGGCCGTCATCCCCTATTTTGGCTACGCCCGCCAAGACCGCCGCCCCCGCTCAAGCCGCGTGCCCATCACCGCCAAGGTGGTGGCCAACATGCTGCAAGCCGTGGGCGTGGACCGCGTGTTGACGATGGACTTGCACGCCGACCAAATCCAAGGTTTCTTCGACATCCCCGTCGACAACATCTACGCCTCGCCCGTGTTGCTGGGCGACTTGCGTTCCAAAAATTACGAAGACCTCTTGGTCGTCTCGCCCGATGTGGGCGGTGTGGTGCGCGCCCGCGCCTTGGCCAAGCAGCTCAACTGCGACATGGCCATCATCGACAAGCGCCGCCCAAAGGCCAACGTGTCTGAAGTCATGCACGTCATCGGTGACATCGATGGGCGCAACTGCGTGATCATGGACGACATGATCGACACCGCCGGCACGCTGGTCAAAGCCGCCGAGGTGCTCAAAGAGCGAGGCGCCAAACACGTGTACGCGTATTGCACACACCCGATTTTCTCGGGCCCCGCCATTGAGCGCATCGCCAAAGGCGACGCCTTGGACGAGGTGATCGTGACCAACACCATTCCGCTGAGCCAAGCCGCCCAGGCTTGCTCCAAGATTCGCCAACTCTCCGTGGCACCGCTGATGGCCGAAACCATCGCGCGCATTGCCTCCGGAGAGTCGGTCATGAGTTTGTTTGCTGATCAGGACAACCTTTTCTAAGACCCTGAGCAGGAACAACACGTGAGCGGCCACCGCAGTGGTGACCCGCTCTTTTTAAACCCGAGGCGTCTTGGTCGCGAGACCCCTCAACTGGAGAAGACTATGCAATTCGTCGCTTTTGAGCGCAACAAGCAGGGTACGGGTGCGAGCCGCCGTCTGCGCATCGCCGGCCGTGTGCCTGGCATCGTTTTTGGTGGCACCACGAACCCCGTGAACATCGAACTGGACCACAACGCTTTGTGGCATGCCCTGAAAAAAGAAGCGTTCCACGCCTCTTTGCTGGACATGGAATTCGCCGGCAAGACCGAAAAGGTCATCCTGCGCGACGTTCAGTACCACCCCTTCAAACAATTGGTCCTGCACGTGGACTTCCAACGCGTGGACGCCAAGACCCGCTTGCACAAGAAAGTGCCTTTGCACTTTGTCGGTGCTGAGCACTCGCCCGCCGTCAAGGAAGACAAGTGCGTGGTCAACCACGTCATGACCGAGATCGAAGTCGAGTGCTTGGCCACCCAATTGCCCGAGCACATCACCGTTGACCTGAGCAAAGCCACCAAAGGCGGCAGCATTCACGTCAGCCACATCCAGCTGCCTGCGGGTGTGAAGGTCGTGAACCACGGCCGCGGTGACCAGACCATCGCATCGATGGTCGCACCGGCGGAAGAAGTCTTGGTGGCCGCTCCCGTGGCTGCTGCGGTGGACCCCAAAGCCAAAGGCAAAGCCAAGAAGTAATTCTTCGCCCTGCCTGCCCAACGGCCCGCCCCTGGCGGGCCGTTGTCGTTTGCGGATAATCCTTGCATGATCAAACTCATCGTTGGCTTGGGCAACCCCGGCCCCGACTACGAAGACACCCGCCACAACGCGGGTTTCTGGTGGGTCGACGAGGTCTCGCGTGTGCTCAAAGCCCCGCTGACCCACGACCGCACGTATTTCGGCACCGTGGCGCGCACCAGCGTCAACGGCCAGAACCTGTGGCTGCTCGAGCCGCAGACCTTCATGAACCTGTCGGGCAAATCGGTGGGGGCCTTGGCGCGCTTTTTCAAAATCGCGCCCGAAAACATCTTGGTGGCCCACGACGAACTGGACTTACCGCCCGGCGAGGTCAAGCTCAAACGCGCGGGTGGCCATGCGGGTCATAACGGTTTGCGCGACATCCACAGCCAACTCGGCAGCCCGGATTACTGGCGCTTGCGCATCGGCATTGGACACCCTGGGGACAAAGACGCGGTGGCGAACTGGGTCTTGAAAAAGCCCATGCTCGACGACCGCATCGCCATTGGCCAAGGTTTGGACCGGGCCCTCAAAGCCTTACCCCACCTGCTCGCGGGGGAGATGGACAAAGCCACGGTTTTGATTCACACCAGCAAGCCGCCACGACCCAAGCCGCCCAAACCCAGCACCGACGCGCCGCCAGCGGCTTGATCAGGCGACGGATTGCAAGCGCTGGAATTTCTGCCAGAGCGTTTCTTGGGTTTCGACGTGCTCGGGGTTGACGGGGATGCACGCCACGGGACACACCTGCACACACTGGGGCTCGTCAAAATGCCCCACGCACTCGGTGCACTTCTTCGGGTTGATTTCGTAAAACAACTCGCCCATGGAAATGGCGTCGTTGGGGCACTCGGGCTCACACACATCGCAATTGATGCATTCGTCGGTGATCATCAAGGCCATGGCAAGCTCCTCAGACCCGTGCGAGACGCTGGGCCACATCGGCGTTGACCATGCCGCGCACATCGCCCCCGAGCTGGGCGATTTCGCGCACCAAAGTGCTGGAGATGCACTGCAGGTCGGCTTGCGGCAAGAGCAAGACGGTCTCCACGGCCGGGAAGAGTTTGCGGTTCATGGCCGCCATCTGGCTCTCGTAGTCGAAGTCGCTGAGGTTGCGCACCCCGCGCACCACGGCGCAAGCACCCTGATCTCGGCAAAAGTCCATGATCAAGCCCTCAAAGGGCACGGCCTGCAACCGGCCGGGCGCTCGGGCGTCGGCAAAGGCCTGCACCATGGCCAAGCGCTCGTCCAAGCTGAAGCGGGTTTTTTTGTGGTGGGCGCGGGCCACGGCCACGACCACGCGATCAAACAGCGCCGCCGCACGCAGGGACACGTCCTCGTGCCCCAATGTCAAAGGGTCGAAGGTGCCGCTGTAAACAGCGATGCGGGGGCCAGGGGTGGGCGCGGGATCCATGGTCGGATTATCCCAAAGCTGGGGCTTTGGCGAGCAAAGCAAAATGAACAGCCCCAGCACGCCCTTGTTTGTGGGGCACCAAACCCAAAAACGCCAAGGCCTCAGCACCCCAAGGCTGAGGCGACTCCAGATAGACCCAGCCCTCAGGCGTGATCGCCTGGGCCGCGGCGCGCAAGGCCTGCTCAACCACGGTGGTGCCATCGCCAAACGGCGGATCGATGAAAACCACGTCCAGCGCGTTGAGCGTGCGCAGCACCGCCACGCCGTCACCGCGCTGTACCGATACGCCCGACGCTTTGAGCTGGGTGCACAAGCGCTGCAAATTCGCCACGAGTGAGGCGTCTTGCTCGACCAAACTCACGTGGGCCGCACCGCGCGAAGCGGCCTCCAAACCCAGCGCGCCACTGCCGGCGAAGACATCGCAGCACCGCCAGCCGCTCAGGTCTTGGCCCAACCAATTGAACAGGGTTTCGCGCACGCGACTGGGGGTGGGCCGCAAACCGGGTTTGTGCGGCACGGGCAGGGGCGTGCGTTTCCAGCGTCCACCGATGATGCGTACCACTTGGGGTGCGTGGGCCGTTGAAGCGGCGGTCTTGGTGTTCATGCCCAGAGCTTAACCGCTGACTCAGCGCCCACCCACCACCACCGTGGCCATGCGATCGGGCTGGATGACCCGCTGAAATGCACGGCGGATGTCAGCGGTGGTGACGGCTTGGACTTGCTGCGTCCAGGTGTCGAGGTAGTTCAGGGGCAGCCCGTTCCAAGCGATGTTGGCCACGTTGTCGAGCAGTTTGCGGTTGCTGTCGATGCGCAGCGCAAAGCCTTTGATGAGGAAGTCTTTGGCCGCTTGCAGCTCGGCTTCGGTGGGGCCTTGTTCAACGAAGTCCTTGAGCACCTGTCGCGCCACGCCCAGCGCTTGCTCGGCTTGGTCGGGCCGCGTGCTCAGACCGATCTGAAAAGCCCCCGCGTGCAGGGCCGGTGAGAAGTAGCTGTAGACGCTGTAGCTCAGGCCGCGTTTTTCGCGCACCTCGGTGGTCAGGCGCGACACAAAACCGCCGCCGCCCAAGGTGTAGTTGCCCACGAACAGGGGAAAGAAGTCGGGGTCGCGGCGGGTGATGCCGGGCTGCCCCACCAGCACCTGGGCTTGCGCGCTGTTGAAGGGCACTGCGCGCACATCGGCGGCCTTCAAGGCGGCCACCTCAGGGACCAAGGGCAGTGGCGTGCAAGCCGCTTGCCCCATGGCAGCCAACATGGGCCCCACGATGGCTTGAGCGCCGGCCTTGTCGACCGCCCCCACCACGGTGACGCTGGCGCGACAGGCTTGCACGCTGCGGCGGTAATGGGCGCGCATGTCGCTCACACTGATCGCGCGCCAAGTCTGCGGCGTTTCTTCTTGCCCGTAGGGGTGGTTGCCGTAAACGGCGCGGTCAAAAGCCCGTGAGGCGTGGGTGTCCGGACGGTTTTCAGCTTCCTGCCAAGCGGCGATTTGACGCTCTCGGTCGCGCTGCCAGACGGCGGCGGAGAAGGTGGGCGCGGCGATTTGCTGCGCCGCCAATCCCACAGCCTGCGGCAACCAAGCGGGGTCGGTCAGGCTGCGCCACTTGAAAGTGAATCGGTCGCTGGTGGCCTCGGCGCTGAACTGAGCACCGGTGTCGAGCCACGCTTCTTCGAGCGCGTTTTCATCGCGTGCGCGCTGGCCTTGCCAAGCCGCCACACCCGAGGACACGAGTTGGGCGGTGGCGCTGGCCAAACCGGCTTGGCGGGCGGGGTCGCGGCGGCTGCCACCGTCCACATCGATTTGCACGTCCACCATCGGGATGCTGTCGCTGGTGACCAAATAGACGCGTGCGCCCGAGGGTTCGGTCCAGTGTTCAATGTCGATGGCCGCGTGCGAGGCCGAAGACAAGAGCAGTCCCACGCTGAGTGCCCAGAGCGCAGGCGCTCGCGTGCGGTGGTGTTGAAGGGTTGGGAACATGGTTCAGTGTCTCAGAGCGGGTTGGGCTTGGGCTGGGCGTTGGGTGGCGGCGGCGCGCTTGGCCGCATCGGGCCACAACACCCCCACGGTCATTTGCTCGTCGCCAAAATAGCGCTGCGCCACCGATTGCACTTGCGCGGGCGTGATGGCGCGCAGCGCGGCCATCAGCTGCGCCTGCCCCTCCAAGCCCCAGCCCAAGAGCCATTGGCTGCCCAACTCTTGGGCTTGGTTGAAGACGCTGTCGAGCTTGTAAATTTCCGAGGCGGTCCACTGCGTTTTGACGCGTTGGAGCTCAGCCTCGGTGACCCCCTCTCGCGCCACACGCCGCACCTGCGCTTGCAGCGCGGCCATCACCGCCTCGGGACTCACGCCCTTGACTGGTACCGCCGACAGGTAAAACAACTGCGGGCCTCGGCCTGACAGGCTGTGGCTGGCACTGACGCTGTCGGCCAAACGCGGGCCCGCTTGGCCTTGCACCAAGGCCCGCCCCAAACGGGCGCCGTCGTGGCCATCGAGCACCTCAGCGAGCAGGGTCAGGGCCAAGGCATCGGTGGTGGCCGCGTTGCTTTGGGCCGGGTCCACCACATGGGGCACTTTGTAGCCCAGCACCACCACGGCTTGGTCGGCCGCAGCGCGGTAATCGATGCGCTTGGGGCCTTGCTGCACGGGCTCGTCGCGGGGCTTGCGTGCGGGCACGGGTCGCGCTGGAATGGCGCCGTAGTAGCGCTCAGCCCACTGACGCACCTGCGCCACGTCCACATCGCCCGCCACCACCACCGCGGCGTTGGCCGGCATGTACCACTGCCGATAAAAGGCCCGTGCGTCATCGGGTGTCATGGCTTGCAAGTCGCTCATCCAGCCCACGATGGGGCGCTGGTAGGGGTGGGCTGTCCACACGGTGGCGGCGTATTGCTCAAAGAACAAGGCGCGGGGCGAGTCTTCGGTGCGCTGGCGGCGCTCTTCTTTGACCACCGCCAACTCGCGCACGAACTCGTCGTCGGGCCACTGGTTGTTGGCAAAGCGATCGGCCTCCAAGCGCATCACGGCTTCGAGCTGATCGGCCGGCACCTGCTGGTGGTAGGCGGTGGCGTCTCGGCTGGTGAAGGCGTTGTCGCGCCCACCCAAGGCCGCCACCCGGCGCGAAAACTCGCCCGCCGGTACCGTGGGCGTGCCCTTGAAGAGCATGTGCTCCAACACGTGGGCCACGCCCGAGGTGCCATCGACCTCGTCCATCGCCCCCACGCGCACCCACACCATGTGCGCCACCGTGGGTGCTCGCCGATCGGGCTTGACGATGAGCGTCATGCCATTGCCCAAGGTAAAGGACTGGGCTTGCGCCCAAACCGACGCTGAACACAGGCTGGCGCAGGCCAATAGGCCCAAGCACAGCTGTTTTAAAAGAGGGCTGGTGTGTTTCATAGAATGCATACGATACAAGCGATTGAAAAATGTTCTCATTCTTCCGAAAAAAATCCCCCTCTGAAGCCGCGACCGCGGCGCCCGAGCGCAGCGGCTGGCTCAGCAAGCTGCAAGCCGGCTTGCGCAAAACCGGTCGCAACTTCACCACCGTCTTCACCGGCACGCGCATCGACGACGCTTTGTACGAGGCCTTGGAAGAGGCTTTGCTCATGGCCGACACGGGCGTGGCCGCCACCACGCATTTGTTGAACGACCTCAAGCAGCGCGTCAAAACCCACAAAGCCACCGACCCCGCGGCCGTCAAGGGCTTGCTGATCGAGGCCATGGTGGACCTCTTGCAACCGCTGGAAGGCGCTTTGCGCGTGGGCGAGCAGCAACCCACGGTGATCATGGTCGCCGGGGTCAACGGCGCGGGCAAAACCACCTCCATCGGCAAACTGACCCGACATTTGGCCCACAGCGGCGCCAGCGTGCTGCTGGCTGCGGCCGACACCTTCCGCGCCGCGGCGCGCGAGCAGCTGGGGGTATGGGCCGACCGCAACACGGTGGACATCGTCTCGCAAGACGGCGGCGACCCCGCCTCGGTCAGCTTTGACGCGGTCACCGCGGGCAAAGCCCGTGGGCGCGATGTGGTGCTCATCGACACCGCGGGGCGTTTACCCACGCAAGCGCACCTGATGGAAGAGTTGCGCAAAATCAAACGCGTGATCGCCAAGGCCGACGGCACGGCCCCACACGAAGTCTTGCTGGTGATCGACGGCAACACCGGTCAAAACGCTTTGGCCCAGGTCAAGGCCTTTGACGACGCCATTGGCCTGACCGGCTTGGTCGTCACCAAACTCGACGGTACGGCCAAGGGCGGCGTGATTTGCGCCATCGCGCGCGAACGCCCCATCCCAATTTACTTCATCGGTGTGGGTGAGCAGCTCGAAGACCTAGAAACCTTCAATGCCTTGGAGTTCGCTCAGGCCTTGTTGAATTGACGCACCCGACCGGTAGCGGACTCCTACAATCTTCGCCATGAGCACCGACGCACTGATCACACTGCAACACTGGGTTTTGGTCGCGGGCTTCTGCGTTTGTCTGGCATTCGGCTATGTGATTCAGCGCAGCCGCTTTTGCACCATGGGTGCCCTGAGCGACTGGTTCAACTTGGACGACACACAACGCTTACAAATGTGGGCCTTGGCGCTGGGATTGGCCATGTTGGGCTTTCAAGCCCTGTCCAGCCTGGGCTGGATCAACCCTTTACAAACCATCTACGCCACCGGGCCCATGCTGTGGCTGTCTGCGCTGGTGGGCGGCGTCTTGTTTGGCTTGGGCATGGTGTTCGCCTCGGGTTGCGGCAGCAAAACCTTGGCGCGCGTGGGTGGCGGCAGCCTCAAAGCCTTGGTGGTGATGCTGGTGATGGGCCTGAGCGCCTTGGCCACCATGCGCGGCATCACCGCGGTCCTGCGCCACCACAC
>DAISXI010000057.1:8873-11933 GCA_036825935.1 Hydrogenophaga sp. | reverse complement strand
CCAAGGCCGCCATCGCCCCTTCCAAGAATTCCCACTGGGGAATCTCTTCGTCGCGCTGGCGCATGTCGTCCAAGATGGCGTCGAGTTCGTCGAATTCGGGGTTGTCCATGGACGGCAAGGCGGCGGAGTCGGTCATGTGTCTTAAAGCAAATTGCGGATGACAAGGGGTAGGGCTTTGACGTTAAATCGTGGCCGCACAGAGTGTAGTCTGTCCCTTGTTTGTTTAAGGAGTGTCCATGCTCAACCGTCTCAACGCTTTGTACCCCGTGCGTTATACCGTCTTGCTGTTTTGCATTGGTTTGTCTTTGCTCAGTTTGTTCGTTCTCGTGGCCACGGGCAATGGTGCTCTGGTGTTTGCTGCGAGCACGGCACTGGCCATCGTGGGCATCCGCGATTTGCAACAGCGCAAAAGCTCGGTGCGGCGCAACTACCCCATCATTGGTCACTTCCGCTTCATGCTCGAGTCGATCCGTCCGGAGTTGCGGCAGTATTTTTTGGAAAGCGACACCGAGGCCACGCCATTTTCCCGCAGCCAACGTTCACTGGCCTATTCGCGAGCCAAAGGCGAATCCGACAAACGCCCCTTTGGTACACAACGCGATGTGAAAGCCCATGGCCACGAATGGATCAACCACGCCATGGTGCCCAGCGATGTGGCCTCTTACGATTTTCGGGTGCGCATCGGCGGCCCCGACTGCCGCCACCCTTATGAGGCCAGCGTGTTCAACATCTCGGCCATGAGTTTCGGCTCGCTCTCGGCCAACGCCATCCAAGCACTCAACGCAGGCGCGCAACGCGGTGGCTTTGCGCACGACACCGGCGAGGGATCGATCTCCAAATGGCACCGTGTGCACGGCGGCGACTTGATCTGGGAAATCGGTTCGGGCTACTTCGGTTGCCGCGACAGCGAAGGCCGATTCAACCCCGAAGCCTTTGCCGCCAACGCACTGGAGCCTCAGGTCAAGATGATCGAGATCAAGCTCAGCCAAGGTGCCAAGCCTGGACACGGCGGCGTCTTGCCTGGCTCCAAGGTGACCGATGAAATCGCGCAAGCACGCGGTGTCCCCATGGGCGAAGACTGCGTCTCGCCAGCGGCCCACAGCGCATTTTCAACCCCGCGTGAACTCATGGCCTTCATCGCCCAACTGCGCGAACTCAGCAAAGGCAAACCGGTGGGCTTCAAACTCTGTGTGGGTCACCCTTGGGAGTGGTTTGCGCTGGTCAAGGCCATGCAAGACACGGGCATCACACCCGACTTCATCGTCGTCGATGGCGCCGAAGGCGGCACGGGTGCAGCGCCTCTGGAGTTCTCTGACCACGTGGGCACGCCGCTGCAAGAAGGTTTGCGCTTGGTGCACAACACCTTGGTCGGTGTGGGTCTGCGCGATCGCATCGCTTTGGGCGCCTCGGGCAAGGTCATCAGCGCCTTTGACATCGCCCGCGCCATGGCCTTGGGGGCCGACTGGTGCAACAGCGCACGCGGCTTCATGTTCGCTTTGGGTTGTATTCAAGCGCAGGCTTGCCACACCGGGCATTGCCCCACCGGCGTGACCACCCAAGACCCGGTGCGCCAACAAGCGCTGGTGGTGCCCGACAAGGCCACGCGCGTCTACAACTTCCACCACGAAACCCTCAAGGCCTTGCGCGAATTGGTTCAAGCCGCGGGTTTGCAACACCCGCGCGACATCACGGCCGATCACATCGTTCGCCGCGTGAGCGACCACGAGGTACACCTGATGTCCAAGCTCTTACCGGAGATGGCTGCGGGCGCATTGCTCAACGATGTGGAGCACCAAGACCGCGTTTTCCGTGCCTATTGGGCCCGTTGCAACAGCGACAGCTTCACGCTGCAAAGCGCTCAGGCCTGAGTCTCGGGCCAGCGCGGCAAGACTTCGGCGCCCAAGCGCGCCAAACGCTTGGCCATGCACAAGACGGCCTTGTCTTTGCTGATCAAACGGGCTTGGTGCTCGGCGGCCAAGTCGATGAAGATTTGGTCGTCCGTGTCTTTGCAGGTGTAGGGCGCTTTGGGGGCGGGCGCCACGATGCTCGCCGCCGCGTCCCACACCGCCAAAGCCTGATCGGCGCTGCGGCCATCGGCCAACAAACGACGCGCCACCAAGGGGTAGCCCAAGACCCGTTGCAACTCGTCGCGCATGGCCGGTGTGGCCAAACACCGCCACTGCCCTTGCGCCAAGGCTTGGCGCAGCGGCTCGGTGGCGGGATCAGCGAACACACACAGGTCCAGCGCCACGTTGGTGTCGATCACCAAGGGCTTCATGGGGCGGGTGGTGGGGTGAGTCGGGCCGTGAGATCAAAGCGGAACAAGCGGCATTCGATGGGGCCGTTCCACATCGGCACGCGGCGCGAGGCCTTGAAGCGCATCTTGCCAGGCAAGCCCATGTCGGGCGTGAGCAACCACGCGCTCCAACCGGCGTAGTGGCTTTTCCAATGGGCCGCGAGTTGCTGGAAAAATTCGCTGCCATCGCCGCCGTCGCTCATCTGCGCGCTTTCGCGGCCACCTTGGCGCGACTGGGCTCGCTCGCTGGCGTTCTGCCCGGCCACACCGGCCGCCGCGATGCGCTCGCCGTACGGCGGGTTGAGCAAGAGCACGCCGGGGCGATCGGTGGGGGGCAAGCGCTGCAAAGCGTCACCACCGCGGAATTCCACCGCGTGCGCCACACCGGCGCGCTCGGCGTTGCGCTGGGCAAAGTCGACCATGCGAAACGACACATCGCTGCCGTAGGCGATGGGCGCTCGCCCCTCGGGCCATGGGCGCTCGGCGGCTTGGGCCGCGTCGCGGATGGCGCTCCACACATGGGGCTGGAAGGGCAGCATTTTTTCGAACGCAAAACGGCGCAACAAGCCTGGGGCGATGTTGAGCGCGGCCTGCGCGGCTTCGATCACCACCGTGCCGCTGCCGCAGCAAGGGTCGTAGAGCGCGGGCACTTCGTCGGGCAAGGGCTCGGCGCTGCCCGTGGGCAACCACTCGGTGGCCGCCACCATGGCCGCGGCCAAGGTTTCTTTGAGCGGCGCGTCGCCCTTGTCTTCGCGCCAACCGCG
>DAISXI010000057.1:0-8773 GCA_036825935.1 Hydrogenophaga sp. | reverse complement strand
CCGCGGCCAAGGTTTCTTTGAGCGGCGCGTCGCCCTTGTCTTCGCGCCAACCGCGCTTGAACAAAGGCTCACCCGAGGTGTCGATGTAGAGCGTGAGCGTATCGGTGGTCAGGTGGGCAAAGATCCGGATGTCCGGCCAATGCGTGTCCACGCTGGGGCGCTCGCCGCGCTTGGCGCGAAAACGGTCGCACACCGCGTCTTTGATTTTCAAGGCCGCAAAATTCAAGGACGTGAGGGGGCTGTGCTGCGCCGTGACCTCGACCTTGATGGTCTGGGCCGGGGAGAACCAAATCTCCCAAGCGATCTCGCTGGCGGCGTTGTAGAGGTCTTGCTCATTGCGGTAGCCGCCATGCGAGAGCTGCACCAAGACCCGCTGCGACAAGCGGCTGTGCAGGTTCAGGCGCATGGCATCGCGCCACGAAGCGATCACGCCCACACCCCCACGCGCCTTGAAGGCCACGGGTTCACCCACGATGGCCTGAACCTCCGCGGTCAAGGCTTCCTCGACGCCGGCGGCGCAAGGCAAAAACAATTTCAAGCTGTTCACAAAGACTTTCGCAAATTGGCCGGCGCGATGCGCAAGGCCTCTCGGTATTTGGCCACGGTGCGGCGCGCGCACTCGATGCCTTGCTCTTTCAACAGGTCGGAGAGCTGGTTGTCGGAGAGCGGTTTTTTCGGGTTTTCGCTGGCGATGAATTGTTTGAGCAAGGCGCGCACCGCCGTGCTCGAGGCGTTGGCACCGGTCTCGGTGCCCAAGCCCGAACCGAAGAAGTACTTCAATTCAAAGGTGCCGTGGGGCGTGGCCATGTATTTGGCGGTGGTCACGCGGCTGATGGTGGACTCGTGCAGCGCCAATTCATCGGCGATTTCGCGCAATACCAAAGGCCGCATGGCGAGTTCGCCGTGCATGAAGAAGTTGCGCTGGCGCTCGACGATGGCGGTGGACACCCGCAGGATGGTGTCAAAACGCTGCTGGATGTTTTTGATGAACCAGCGCGCTTCTTGCAAACGCTGTTGCATGCTGGCGTTGGCGGCGTCTGAGCTGCCGCCTCGGCCTTGGCGCAAGGCGTTGGCGTACACGTCGTGCACGCGCAAACGCGGCATGACCTCGGGGTTGAGCACCACCTTGAAACCACGACCCGAGCGCGTCACCAACACATCGGGCACCACCACTTGGCGCTCGAGGTTGACGAAGCGCCGGCCTGGCTTGGGCTCCAAACGGGCGATCAAACCCAAGGCTGTGCGCACCAGCGCGTCGTCCAAACCACAGGCCGCACACAAGCGCTTAACGTCGCGTTTGGCCATCAGCTCCAGCGGCTGCTCGCAAATCAACATGGCCGCACGGGCTTCGGCCGTGTTGCGCAGCTCCATGATCTGCAAGCGCAAACATTCGCCCAAGTCTCGCGCGCCCACGCCCGCGGGCTCCATGTGGTGCACGTGGTTCAAGGCCATTTGCAAACGCTGCTGAACCTCTTCGCGCAACTCAATGCCCGCATCCGACGATGCCACCCCATGTGCAATGGCCATGCGCACCCAAGAGTCCGCCAAGGTTTCCAAGCTGTCGTCCAAATAGCCTTCGTCGTTGATCGACTCAATGACAAAGTACAGCGCCGCTTGATCTTCTTCGCTCAAACGCAAGCAACGCGCTTGGTCGTGCAAAAACGCGTGCAAGCTTTCATCGCTGCGCGCCAACTCGGCGGCGGTGGCGGTTTCATCGTCGCCCGTGGCGTTGTTGCGCGATGGCGCGTCGCCACCCCACTCGCTGTCGTCGGGCGACATCTCCACCGAACCATCGCCTTCCCAACTTTCCTCCAGCGGGCTGGCAGCGTCGGTTTTGTCTTCGCTGGGCTCGCTCACGGCCACGCTGCTCATACCGTCGCTGAGCGTCCACTCCGGGGCTTCGGTGGCCAATTCGCTGATTTGCTCGCCCGCGCTCACCGGCGCATCGGCTTGCTCCAAGCCAAAGGCTTCGCGCTCGGCCTGTTCTTCGCTACGCTCCAAAAAAGGGTTTTCGTCGAGCATTTGCTCCACCTCTTGCGCCATCTCCAAGGTGGAGAGCTGCAAGAGTCGGATCGACTGCTGCAGCTGAGGGGTCAGCGCCAGGTGTTGGGAAACGCGTAGCGACAGCCCTTGCTTCATCGCATCACATCTTGAAGTGCTCGCCGAGGTAGACCCGACGCACATCGGCGTTGTCGACAATGTCGATGGGGGTGCCGCTGGTCAACACCTGTCCATCGTTGATGATGTAGGCTCGGTCACAAATACCCAAGGTTTCGCGCACATTGTGGTCGGTGATCAGCACACCGATGCCACGGGTCTTCAAGAAACCAATGATGCGTTGGATCTCGATGACGGCGATGGGGTCGATGCCGGCAAAGGGCTCGTCCAACAAAATGAACCGGGGTTTGGTGGCCAAGGCACGCGCGATTTCTACCCGGCGCCGCTCACCGCCCGACAAAGCCAACGACGGCGAGTCGCGCAGGTGTTGCACATGCAAATCGCTGAGCAAAGCATCCAACTGCTCTTCGACTTGGGAGCGGCTCAGCGAACGCCCTTGAGCGTCTTGCTGTAACTCCAAGACGGCGCGCACGTTGTCGGCCACATTGAGTTTGCGGAAAATGGACGCCTCTTGTGGCAAGTAGCCCAAACCCATGCGGGCGCGCTGGTGGATCGGCATACTTTCAATGCGTTGTCCATCGAGTTCGATTTGGCCGGCGTCGGAACGCAGCAAGCCCACGATCATGTAGAAGGACGTGGTCTTGCCCGCCCCGTTGGGGCCCAGCAGCCCCACGACTTCACCGCTGTTGACGGCCAATGACACGCCCTTGACCACAGGCCGGCTCCCATAGGCCTTCTTAAGATCGCGTGCTTCGAGTCGGCTTTGTGTTTGGGGGGTGTCGCTCATGGCTGCTTGTTGAGTTGGGTCGACGGCGTGAGGATGGCCGGCCCAGACACCACGCCCGAGTCTTGCGTGGGCTCAGGCGTCAGCATCAAGCGCACCCGACCCGGCGGGGTTTTGGCTTTGGCCTCGGCCCCCTTGACCTTGAACTCGTCGGTGTTGCTGTTGTAGGTGATGACTTCACCGCGCGATTCGTCGTTGATTTGGTTGCCCCTGAGGCGGCGCATCACTGCTTGTCCGGTCAGCACCACAGTGCCGGCGGCACTGTCGTAATTGATGCGCACGGCTTCACCTTCGATCCACTCGTTGAGGCCTTGGCGCTGTTGCCGAAAAAATGCCGTGTGCTTGGGTCCGCTTTCAATCACACCAAATTGGTTGCCGGCTGCGTCTTGGCGAACCTCCACGCGGTGCCCCCGGATCACGATCGTACCTTTGGTGATCACCACATTGCCTGTGAACACATTGGTTTTGCGCCCATCGTCGTAGCGCAGCTCATCGGCCTCGGCATTCATGGGTTGGTCTCGGTCCAACACCACCGGCGCTGGTCCCACAGGCGCTTGGGCCTGTGCCCCCAACGCTGCACAGAGCACAGACAGGACCGCCCAGCGGCGCATCGACGACAAAAAAGAAACGAAGGTCATACAGCTCCAGGGCACGAAACTTGCATCTATTGTAGCGGTCCCCCGTGGCATTGCCCAGATGACAACAGCCCGATCAAAGGCGGGCTGTTCGGCGGCGAAGAAAGCCCTGGCCCGTCAGCGCAATTGGGCAATCAGGGCGTCGGCCACGGCCAGGGTGCGTGGGCCTTGGCCCGGGGCATAGAAGCGGCCTGCGATGCCCAAGGACGGCGTGCCCTCCACCTCGTAGGCGTTTTGCAGCTGGGTGGCGCGACGCACCTTGCCCGCCACACCAAAACCGCTGTAGGCCGCGTTGAAGGCGGTCATGTCAACGCCTTGTTGCTTGACCCAGTCCAAAATGGCCGGTGACGTGGTCAAACGCTGCTTGTCGACGTGAATCGCTTGAAACACCTTTTCATGCAAACGGTCCAACAGGTTCATGGACTCCAGCGCGTAATAGAGTTGCTGCATGGGCACGAAAGCTTCGGAGAACGCCACGGGCACGCGGCGCGCTTGAACTTTCGCGGGTTGTTGGGCTTTCCACGCAGCGAACAGGGGCTCAAAGCGGTAGCAGTGGATGCAGCTGTAGGCGAAAAATTCCAGCACCTCGATTTGACCCGCGGGCGTGTCGACCGCCACGGGTTTGCTCAAACGCACAAAGTCGCTGCCTTCTTTGAGCGCGGTTTGGGCTTGGGACGAACCACCCCAAGTCAAACCGGTCACTGGGACCGCGCTGGCCAACCATTGTGAAAAAACACGTCGTTGCATATCGGAAAGTTCCTTTTGTGTGTGGCTAGAAGGTGGGGTGGTGGTCACCAGTTGCGCACGCCCTCAACGGGGTATGCGAACCAAAGAAGAGTCCACGCCCGCAGCTTTGAGTTGGTCTTGAAGCGCTTCGGCTTGAAAACGTTGATCGAGCGGTGCTGTGCGAACGCGAAAGACGGTTTTGCCGTTCTGGTTGGCGGCCACCACTTGCGCCTCGACGCCCAACAGCACCAAGCGGGCGCGCTGGGTTTGCGCATCGGCTTCGGCGGCAAACGCCCCTGCTTGTACGGCAAAACGCTCTGCGTTGGCTGGCGTGGTTTTGGATTCCACCAACTCACCCAATGGATCGCTGGTGCCTGGTGCGGTCACCGCGGCTTCGCTGGCCGGCGGCACCGCGGCCGCAGGGGCCTCCGTGACTTTGTTCAAAGAAGCGTTGGGATCCCAGTTTTTGTTGCGCTCGGTCTCGGCCTTGTCGGCCTCAGCGTTGCGGGAAACGCCACGGTCCATGAAGGGGACGGGCACGCGGCTGACGTAGAGTGCCACCACCAAGGCCAAGATCAAGCCAGTCAATAAACCGACGACAAAACCGGTCAAGGCGCTGGTTTTGCCGGCTTGGGCGGGGCGAGCGGTGCGGGCAGCTGACATCACATTTTCTCCGGGGCATCAACGCCCAACACGTGCAGTCCATTGTGCAGCACTTGGGCCGTGGCCGCGACCAAGGCCAAGCGGGCAAGCTTGAGCGTTTCGTCGTCGACCAAGATGCGCTCGGCGTCGTAGTAGCTGTGGTAGCTGGCCGCGAGCTCGCGCAAATAAAAGGTCACGTCGTGTGGCGCGAAGTCGCGCGCGGCGTCGCTGAGCATGGCGGGGTATTTGGCCAACAAGACCATCAGGGCTTGGGCGGGGGCGCTGTCCAAGGGCGAAAGGTCGACCGAGGCCAATCGGGCTGTATCGCCGCCGCTGGCGCGCCACGTGGACAAGATGGAGCAGATGCGCGCGTGGGCGTACTGCACGTAATAGACCGGGTTGTCGTTGTTCTTCTGAACGGCCAAGTCGACGTCGAAGGTGTACTCGGTGTCGGGCTTGCGGCTGAGCAAAAAGAAACGCACCGCGTCTTTGCTGGTCCACTCGATCAAATCGCGCAAGGTCACGTAGCTGCCGGCGCGCTTGGAAATCTTGACCTCTTGGCCCCCGCGCACCACGCGCACCATGGTGTGCAGCACGTAGTCGGGGTAGCCCTCGGGGATGCCCACACCCGCAGCCTGCAAGCCTGCGCGCACGCGGGCAATCGTGCCGTGGTGGTCGGTGCCTTGGATGTTGACGACCTTGGTGAAGCCGCGCTCCCACTTGCTGATGTGGTAGGCCACGTCGGGGACAAAGTAGGTGAAGCTGCCGTCGGTCTTTTTCATGACCCGGTCTTTGTCGTCTCCATAATCCGTGGACTTGAGCCACAGCGCGCCGTCTTGTTCGTAGGTCTTGCCCGCGGCCTGCAAACGGCTGACTGCGTCGGCCACTTTGCCGCTGGTGTAGAGGCTGCTCTCGAGGTAGTAGTGGTCAAATTGGACGTCGAAGGCTTTGAGGTCCAAGTCTTGTTCGTGGCGCAAATAGGCCACGGCAAATTGGCGGATGCTGTCGAGGTCGTTGACGTCGCCGCTGGCGGTGAATTCGCGGTCGTCGGCGCGCACCGTTTTCTTGGCCAAGAAGTCGGCCGCGATATCAGCGATGTATTCGCCGTTGTAGAAGGCCTTGCTGGCGGGGTTGTCTGGGTCGGTGGGCCAGCAGTCGTCGCCGGGCTTGAAGCCTTGGGCGCGCAGCTGCGTGCTGGTGGCCAAGGTGTTGATCTGCACGCCCGCGTCGTTGTAATAGAACTCGCGGTGCACGCGCCAGCCTTGGGTTTCAAACAGGTTGCAGATCGCATCGCCCAAGGCCGCTTGGCGGCCATGGCCCACGTGCAAGGGGCCGGTGGGGTTGGCCGACACAAATTCCACCAACACACGCTGGCCGTTGTCGGCTTGAACGCCGAATTGGGCTTGGTCGGCCAAGACCTCGCGCACGACGGCCTGTTTGGCCTCGGGCTTCAAGCGGATGTTGATGAAGCCCGGGCCGGCCAGCTCAATGGCCTGCACCCACTGCTGGTAGACCGGCTGGGCCAGCAAAGCCTCGCGCAGTTGCTCACCGAGTTGGCGCGGGTTGAGCTTGAGGGGCTTGGCCAATTGCATGGCCGCG
This sequence comes from Hydrogenophaga sp., assembly GCA_036825935.1. Classification (GTDB taxonomy): domain Bacteria; phylum Pseudomonadota; class Gammaproteobacteria; order Burkholderiales; family Burkholderiaceae_C; genus Hydrogenophaga. Next base: position 2,269 of record DAISXI010000057.1, on the reverse strand, counting down.
GTGACGGCGTAGTCGCCGTGGGCGGCGACCTTGGGAGATTCAAAAGCGGCGCGCTCACCAGCGCCCGGGCTCAAGGCCTCCAGGGCGTCGGCCAAGCCGCGCAAAAGTTTGTGTTGGATGTGGAGCATGGTGTGATTTTAGGTGGGCCGCAGATGCTGAGCGGCAGCGGCCTTGACGGCCTGCGTCAAACGCTGCGCAGAGGCCGACTCGCGCCCCCAATGTTGCCAGTACAAAACCACTTCCACCGTGGCCCCGGGCAAGACCTCCACCACGTCGCTGCGCCCCACCAGTTGCTGCTCGGGCACCATGCCCCAGCCCAAACCCAAGCCGATGGCGGCCTCAAACGCATCGATGGCGGGCGCGAAATGGCGGGGGTAGTGGGGCTGTTGCAAGCCAAAGTGCTGGGCCAAAAAAGCGTCTTGCAAGGCGTCTTTGCGGTTGAAGATGACCGCCGGGTGGCTGAGCAAACGGTGCACCGAGACCTTGCCCGCCGGTGTTCGGCAGCGCTGCGCCACGGCTGGCGCGGCCACGCAGCGGTAACGCATGGTGCCCAGTGGCTCGGCCACACAGCCGCGCATGGCTTGGGACAAGGTGGTGACGCAACCCATGACCTCGCCGCTTTTAAGCGCATCGTGGGTGTGGTCTTGGTCGTCGATCACGATGTCGAGCAAGAGCCGGTGTCGCTTCAACAAGGACGCCACGCCGGGCAAAAACCAACTCGCCACTGAGTCGGCGTTGATGGCCACACTCAGGCTTTGCCACGCGGCCGAGCCCGACCCGACGGATGCCCCGGCTTGTAAACCCTCCAGCACATCGGCTTCCATCATCTGCACCTGTTTGACGTGGGCCAACAGGGCTTGACCGGCCGCGGTGGCCCGCACCCGCTTGCCACGCACCAGCAAACGCTGACCCAAGCCGTCTTCCAAGGCCTTGATGCGCACCGAGACCGCGGGCAAGGTCAAGGACAGCGCTTGCGCGGCGGGGCCAAAACCGCCGTGTTCGACGACGGCGCTGAAGGCTTCGAGTTGACGGGCATCGAGCATGTAGGGTATTTTGTTAAATAAATTTTAAGCAACGTCAGTTTAATTCAACTTACTTTAATAAATTGGGAAGTTTGTCCACAATCCGGGCATCGAACCGCTGGTATTTGGAGTTCCCCATGGTTATCGCCTTCCCCACATTCGCCGCCGGCATGGTGCTGAGCCTATCGCTCATCATGGCCATCGGCCCCCAAAACGCCCATGTGCTGCGCATGGGCCTGCAGCGCCAACACCTGTGGCTGACCGTGGCCGTGTGTGTCTTGGCCGACATGGGTTTGATCGCCCTGGGCGTGCTGGGCTTGGCGCAACTCGGCGGTTTGTCCGACAAGCTGCACGGTGCCTTGGTGGGTGCGGGCATTTTGTTTTTGATGGTCTACGGCGCACAAGCCCTGAAGCGTTTTCGCCACCCCGCCGCCTTGGGCGTGCTCAGCCCCGAGGGTGGCGCGCGCGCGCAAGCACCGGCCATGACTCGGCTGCAGGCGGTGGGCAGTGCCTTGGCTTTTTCTTGGCTCAACCCGCACGCTTGGTTGGACACCGCGGTGCTCATCGGCACGGCGTCATTGGCCTATGGCCAAGGCAGCCATGTGTTCGGTCTGGGTGCGATCGCGGGCTCCATCGTCTGGTTCAGCCTGTTGGGCGTGGCCGCGTTTTGGCTGGGCCGCCGCCTGAACTCACTGCGCGTGTGGCGCGCTTTGGATGGGCTGGTCGCGCTGATGATGTGGGGCACCGCCGCTTGGTTGCTCAGCAGCCTGTTCTGAAACAGCCCATCAGTCGGTCGAGCCCCAATGGCCGGGGCGGGCAAACTCGGTTTTGAGGAAATCGATCCACAAGCGCAAGCGCAGCGCCATGTGCTTGCGCTGCGCGAAAACCGCGTAAATGCCGTTGGCTGGGGCCGCGTGCGACTCCAGCACCGCCACCAAACGCCCTGCGCGCACATCGGCTTCGACCTCCCAGCGGCTGCGCCAAGCGATGCCGTAGCCGGCCAAACACCATTCATGCAACACCTGGCCATCGGAGCAATCCAACGGCCCACCTGGCCGGAGGTGGATGGTTTGAATCTCGCCATTGTCTTGGGGCGAGGCAAACGCCCAACCCCGGGTTTGGGAGGCGTTTGAGGACAAGGTCAAACAATCAAAACGCACCAGGTCGGCCGGGGTTTGTGGCGTGCCGTTGAGCTTCAAGTAGCGCGGCGTGGCCACACACATGCGCCGGTTGTCGGCCAAGCGCAC
>DAISXI010000056.1:10727-11969 GCA_036825935.1 Hydrogenophaga sp. | reverse complement strand
GGCGGCGAGCCGCACCTGCTCATGATGAGCGCCACGCCCATCCCGCGCACCTTGGCCATGGCGTATTTGGCCGACTTGGACGTCTCCACCATCGACGAGTTGCCGCCCGGTCGCACGCCCATCGTCACCAAGCTGGTGGCCGATGCGCGTCGCCCCGACGTCATCGAGCGCATCCGCGCGCAGTTGATCGAAGGCCGGCAGGTGTATTGGGTGTGCCCGCTGATTGAAGAAAGCGAAGCCTTGGACTTGAGCAACGCCACCGAAACCCACGCTGAACTTTGCGCCGCGCTCAACCCGCCCGGCGCACCTCCGGTCTTGGTGGGCTTGTTGCACTCGCGCATGAGCAGCGCCGACAAACAGGCCGTGATGACCGAGTTTGTGCAGGGTCGCATGGGCGTGCTCGTGTCCACCACCGTCATCGAGGTGGGGGTGGACGTGCCCAACGCCTCGCTGATGGTGATCGAACACGCCGAGCGTTTTGGTTTGTCGCAACTGCACCAGCTGCGCGGCCGGGTGGGGCGCGGCGCGGCCGCCTCGGCCTGTGTCTTGCTCTTCTCACACAATGAAAGCGGGCGCTTGAGCGAGACCGCGCGCCAACGCCTCAAGGCCATGGCCGAGACGACCGATGGTTTTGACATCGCTCGGCGCGACTTGGAGATTCGAGGCCCCGGCGAATTCATGGGGGCCCGTCAATCGGGCGCGGCCTTGCTGCGTTTTGCCGACTTGGCCACCGATGCGCATTTGCTGGCCTGGGCGCAAGCCGCGGCGCTGACCATGTTGGACCAGTACCCCGAAGCGGCCTTGCGCCACACCGCCCGCTGGCTGGGCGACAAGACCGACTACTTCAAAGCTTGACGAAGAACAAAGCCGCCCCCGCGCTTTGACGCAAAATAGCGACATGACCCTGACCGAACTCAAATACATCGTGGCCGTGGCCCGTGAGCGGCACTTTGGCAAAGCGGCCGAGGCCTGCTTCGTGTCGCAGCCCACCTTGTCGGTGGCCATCAAAAAGCTCGAGGAAGAGCTCGAGGTCAAAATTTTTGAGCGCAACGCCAACGAGATCAACACCACGCCCTTGGGTGAAGAAATCGTGCGCCAGGCACAACACGTGCTTGACCAATCGGCCCACATCAAAGAAATCGCCAAGCGCGGCAAAGACCCGCTGGCCGGCCCACTCAAGTTGGGCGTGATCTACACCATCGGCCCGTATTTGTTGCCGCACTTGGTGCGCAACGTGATCGA
>DAISXI010000056.1:0-10627 GCA_036825935.1 Hydrogenophaga sp. | reverse complement strand
GGCACGGGTCACTGTTTTCGCGACCACGTGCTCGAGGTTTGCCCCGAATTCGCGCGCTTCTCGAGCAACGCCGATGGCGTGCAAAAAGGCTTTGAAGGCTCGTCGTTGGAAACCATCAAACACATGGTGGCTGCGGGCATGGGCGTGACCTTGGTGCCGCGTTTGTCGGCGCCCACGTCCGCACTCAAAGGGTCGGACTCCGGCGTCAAAGACTACGGCGACTCGGCCTACGTGAGCTACGTGCCCTTTGCGGGCGACCCACCCACGCGCCGCGTGGTCTTGGCTTGGCGGCGCAGCTTCACGCGTTACGAAGCCATCGCCGCTTTGCGCAACGCCATCTACGCCTGTGAATTGCCGGGCGTGACGCGCTTGTCATGACCGCGCTGCTGCGCACGCGGCTGGCGCTCTACCTCGACCTGATTCGCTGGAACCGGCCCGCCGGTTGGCTGCTGCTCTTGTGGCCCACGCTCACCGCGCTGTGGGTGGCGGCCGATGGTTTCCCCGGCTGGCATTTGCTCACGGTGTTCAGCTTGGGCACCATCCTCATGCGCAGCGCGGGGTGCACCGTCAACGACGTGGCCGACCGCGACTTTGACCGCCACGTCAAACGCACGGCCCAGCGCCCCATCACCAGCGGTCGTTTGGGTGTCAAAGAAGCCTTGGCCGTGGGCGCGGTGCTCGCGCTGCTGGCGTTTGCGCTGGTGCTGACCACCAACACGCTCACGGTCTTGGCCTCGTTCGCGGCCTTGGCCGTGACCTTGGCTTATCCCTACGCCAAGCGCCACGTGTCCATGCCACAAGCTGTCTTGGGTGTGGCCTTCAGCTTCGGCATCCCCATGGCCTTCGCTGCGGTGCAGGGCGAGGTACCCGCGTTGGCTTGGGGTTTGATGCTGGGCAACTGGTGTTGGGTCTTGGCCTACGACACCGAATACGCCATGGTCGATCGCGACGATGACTTGAAGATCGGCATGAAAACCTCGGCCATCACCTTGGGTACATGGGATGTGCCGGCCATCGCGGGGTTTTATGTGGCCTACCTGTTGTCTTGGGCGTGGCTGCTCGATGCTGGTGTACGCGGCCTTTGGCTGTGGCTGGGGCTGGCCGCCGCCGCCGCACAGGTGCTGTGGCACATGGCCTTGATTCGCGAGCGGAGCCGCGACGGTTGCTTCAAGGCTTTTCGACTCAACCACTGGATCGGCCTGAGCCTGTTCGCGGGCGTGGCCTTGAGCCACGCGGTCTGAATCAGGCCTTGCCGAATTCGTCGCCGAGTTCGCGCGCCCGCTGTTCGGCGGCTTGCATGGCTTTGACAAACGCGGGTTTGATCTGAGCCGATTCCATGGACGTCAGGGCCGCGTAGGTCGTGCCGCCCTTGGAGGTGACGCGTTGGCGCAGCACCTCCAGGGGTTCCTGTGAAGCCCCGGCCAGCGCGGCGGCGCCCGAGAACGTGGCGATGGCCAGTTGGCGCGCTTGCTCGGCGCTCAAGCCCATGCCCGAGCCGGCCTCGGTCATGGCTTCCAAGAAATAAAACACATAGGCCGGGCCCGAGCCCGAGAGGGCGGTGACCGCATCCAAATGGGCTTCGTTGTCGACCCACACGTATTGGCCGGTGGTGCGGATGACCTGTTCAACCATGGCGCGATCGGTGGCGGAGACGGCGGGGCAGGGGAACAGGCCGGTGATGCCTTGGCCGACCAAGGCCGGGGTGTTGGGCATGCTGCGCACCACGCGATCGCTGCCCAGCCAGCGGCGGATGCTGTCGGTGCGGATGCCGGCGGCCACCGACAGGTGCAGGGCTTGGCGGGTGTGGGGGCTCACGGGGGCGGCCGCTTCGGCGAAAACCTGCGGTTTGACGGCCCAAACCACCAAGTCGGCCTGGGCCAAAGCGGGGCCTGCGGCGCTCAGGGCGCTGATGCCAAAGTCGGCTTTCAGCTTGGCGGCGGTCTCGACAAAGGGCTCGATCACGGTGAATTGGCTGGGGGCCATGCCCTGGCAGATCAGGCCGCCGATGATGGCGCTGGCCATGTTGCCGCCGCCAATGAATGCGATGTGGGGGAGTGCTGTGCTCATGCCCCACAGTGTAGGGGTGGCAGGGGCATGCAAAATAATTGCAGGAAATGTTTGACCCGCCCCAAAAGCTGTGCCATAATCAGCGGCTTCGCCCTCAACGGCGGAGTATTTCAGCCCATAGGAAGGGCTTGTCCGTTTAGGCGGATGAGCTTGGACCACGGGCCCAAGACTGATCATTCCTTGCCGTGGTGGTGAGGAAGATTCAAGTTGGGACTTAAATCAAATGATTCAAACGCAATCTCGACTCGATGTTGCCGACAACACGGGTGCCAAATCCGTGATGTGCATCAAGGTGCTCGGCGGCTCTAAGCGCCGTTACGCCAGCGTGGGCGACGTCATCAAAGTCACTATCAAAGAAGCCGCTCCCCGTGGCCGCGTCAAAAAAGGCGAGGTTTACAGCGCAGTGGTGGTTCGCACGGCCAAGGGCATTCGTCGCCCTGACGGCGCACTGATCAAATTCGATGGCAACGCAGCAGTGTTGCTCAACGCCAAGCTGGAGCCCATCGGCACCCGCATCTTCGGACCCGTGACGCGCGAACTGCGCACAGAGAAGTTCATGAAGATCGTGTCCTTGGCGCCCGAAGTTCTGTAAGGACCGACCATGAACAAGATTCGCAAAGGCGACGACGTCATCGTGATCACGGGTCGCGACAAGGGTAAGCGCGGCAAAGTGGCCGAGCGCGCCACCGAAGACCGCCTGATCGTTGACGGTGTCAACATCGTCAAAAAGCACGCCAAACCCAACCCCATGAAGGGTGTGACCGGCGGCATCATCGACAAAACCATGTCGATCCACCAGTCCAATGTGGCCATTTTCAATGCCGCCACGGGCAAGGCCGATCGCGTGGGTATCAAGCAACTGGCCGACGGCAGCAAAGTGCGCGTCTTCAAGTCCAGCGGCGAAGAAATCAAGGTGGCATGAGCATGACCCGCTTTCAAGAAATTTTCCGCGACAAAGTGGCCCCGGCCATGATGACCCAGTTCGGCTACAAGTCGACCATGGAAGTGCCCCGCATCACCAAGATCACCTTGAACATGGGTGTGAGCGAAGCGGTCGCCGACAAAAAGATCATGGACAACGCTGTGGGCGACCTGAGCAAAATCGCCGGCCAAAAGCCTGTGGTGACCAAGGCCCGCAAGGCCATCGCCGGTTTCAAAATCCGCGAACAGCAAGCCATCGGCTGCATGGTGACCCTGCGCGGTGCCCGCATGTACGAATTCCTGGACCGTTTCATCACCGTGGCCTTGCCCCGCGTGCGCGACTTCCGCGGTATTTCGGGCAAAGCTTTTGACGGCCGTGGCAACTACAACATCGGCGTCAAAGAACAGATCATTTTCCCTGAGATCGAGTACGACAAGGTTGACGCCTTGCGCGGCCTCAACATCAGCATCACGACGACCGCCAAAAGCGATGAAGAGTGCAAGGCTCTTCTGGCTGGTTTCCGTTTCCCGTTCAAGAACTGAGGTGGCGCGTGGCTAAACAAGCACTACTCCAACGTGAACTCAAGCGCGAAAAACTCGCGGCCAAGTTTGCTAAAAAATACACCGAACTGAAGGCAATTGCCAAGAGTGCTCAGCGCTCTGAAGAAGAGCGCGATGCCGCTCGTCTGGCTTTGCAGAAGTTGCCCCGCAACGCCAACCCCACTCGCCAGCGCAACCGCTGCGAGATCACGGGTCGCCCACGCGGTACGTTCAACCAGTTCGGCTTGGCTCGCGCCAAGATCCGTGAACTGGCTTTCGCCGGCGAAATCCCCGGCATCACCAAAGCCAGCTGGTAAGCCCTAGGAGAACCCCACATGAGCATGAGTGATCCTATCGCCGACATGTTGACCCGCATCCGCAATGCACAGATGGTGGACAAAGCCACTGTGTCGATGCCGGCCTCCAAAGTCAAAGCCGCGATTGCCCAAGTCTTGAAAGACGAAGGCTACATCGACGGATTCAAAGTCACGACCCAAGACGGCAAAAGCGAACTCCAGATCGCTTTGAAGTACTACGCTGGCCGTCCCGTGATCGAGCGCATCGAGCGCGTGAGCCGTCCTGGCCTGCGCATCTACCGCGGTCGCGACGCCATCCCACAAGTCCAGAACGGTCTGGGTGTGGCCATCGTCACGACGCCTCAGGGCGTGATGACCGATCGCAAGGCTCGCGCCACCGGTGTCGGCGGCGAAGTCCTGTGTTACGTCGCCTAACGCCGGCATTGAGGAGCAACTGAATGTCACGCATCGCAAAAATGCCGGTCACCGTCCCCACTGGGGTTGAAGTGGCCATCAACAGCGCTCAGATCAGCGTGAAGGGCTCTTTGGGCTCTTTGGTGGTGAACCAAAACACCCTGGTCAAAGTGGAAAACAAAGCAGGCTCGATCTCGTTCGTGCCTGCCGATGAGTCTCGCGAAGCCAATGCCATGTCGGGCACCATGCGTCAGCTGGTGAACAACATGGTGCAAGGCGTCAGCAAAGGCTTTGAGAAAAAGCTCACCCTCATCGGTGTGGGTTACAAGGCCGCGGCGCAAGGCGCGAAATTGAACTTGAACGTGGGTTACTCCCACCCAGTGGACATCCAAATGCCCGCCGGTATCAAGGTCGAAACGCCTACGCCCACCGAAGTGATCATCAAAGGTGCCGACCGCCAACGCGTTGGCCAAATCGCTTCCGAGATTCGCGCCGTTCGTCCCCCAGAGCCCTACAAGGGTAAGGGCATCCGTTATGCGGATGAGAAGGTCGTGATCAAGGAAACGAAGAAAAAATAAGGATCAGGATCATGTTGACGAAAAAAGAGCAACGTCTGCGCCGGGCCCGTCAGACACGCATTCGAATTGCGCAACAAGGCGCCGTCCGTTTGGCTGTGAACCGCACCAACCTGCACATCTACGCAACCGTCATCTCCGAAGATGGCGCTCGCGTGTTGGCCTCTGCCTCGACCGCAGAAGCCGAAGTTCGTGCCCAGTTGGGTGCTGCTGGCAAAGGTGGCAACACCGCCGCGGCCCAAGTGATTGGCAAGCGCATCGCTGAAAAAGCGAAAGCGGCTGGCATCGACAAAGTGGCCTTTGACCGTTCGGGCTTTGCCTATCACGGCCGAGTGAAAGCCCTGGCGGATGCGGCTCGTGAAGCCGGTCTGCAGTTCTGATCAAGCGGGATACACAAAATGGCTAAATTTCAGGCAAACGTAAAGAACGAAGCGAACGAAGACGGCTTGCGCGAAAAGATGATCGCGATCAACCGCGTGACCAAGGTGGTCAAGGGTGGTCGTATCCTCGGTTTCGCAGCATTGACCGTCGTCGGTGATGGCGATGGCCGCGTCGGCATGGGCAAGGGCAAAGCCCGTGAAGTGCCTGTGGCCGTGCAAAAGGCCATGGAGCAAGCCCGTCGCAACATGATCAAGGTCTCGCTCAAGAGCGGCTCCTTGCACCACAGCGTGCACGGCGAGCACGGTGCAGCCAACGTCATGATGCTGCCCGCTTCCAAGGGTACCGGCATCATCGCTGGTGGTCCTATGCGCGCGGTGTTCGAAGTCATCGGTATCACCGATGTGGTGGCCAAGAGCCACGGCTCGAGCAACCCCTACAACTTGGTGCGCGCCACTTTGGACGCATTGAAGAACTCCACCACCCCATCCGAAGTTGCAGCCAAGCGCGGCAAGTCGGTTGAGGACATCCTGAGCTGATAGGAGCGATCATGACCACCGCCAATACCGTCAAGGTCCAACTCGTGCGCAGCCCCATTGGCTGCAAAGAAGACCACCGCGCCACCGTGCGTGGCCTGGGCTTGCGCAAAATCAACAGCGTCAGCGAATTGCAGGACACCCCTGCAGTGCGCGGCATGATCAACAAGATCAGCTACCTGGTCAAGGTACTCTGATTCGGAGTCACAAGACATGCAACTCAACAACATCAAGCCCGCCTCGGGCGCCAAGCACGCCAAGCGTCGCGTGGGTCGTGGCATCGGCTCTGGCCTGGGTAAAACCGCTGGCCGTGGTCACAAAGGTCAAAAATCGCGTTCGGGCGGCTACCACAAGGTCGGCTTTGAAGGCGGTCAAATGCCCATGCAGCGTCGCTTGCCCAAGCGTGGCTTCAAGTCGCAGCAGCTTCAGTTCAACGCTGAAGTCACGCTGACCGACATCGCCGCCTTGAACGCCAAAGAAGTGGACATGTTGGCTTTGAAACAAGCCGGCCTGATCTCCAATTTGGCCAAGCGCGTCAAGGTCGTCAAGACCGGCGAAATCAAAGCCGCTGTGGTGTTGAAGAACATCACCGCGACGGCAGGTGCCAAGCAAGCCATTGAGGCTGCTGGCGGCTCTTTGGTTTAAACCGATAAGCGAACACGACCGTGGCAACTGGATCAATGGCTCAAGCACCCGCAGGGAAATATGGCGACCTCACACGTCGCTTGGTTTTCTTGTTGTTGGCGCTCGTCGTTTACCGCATTGGGACACACATCCCGGTGCCCGGTATTGACCCCGACCGACTGGGACAGCTGTTCGAGCAGCAGTCGGGCGGTATCTTGAGCCTGTTCAACATGTTCTCCGGCGGTGCGCTGGAGCGCTTCAGTGTCATGGCGCTGGGCATCATGCCCTACATCTCGGCATCGATCATCATGCAACTGGCCACCTACGTGGTGCCCACGTTTGAGCAGTTGAAGAAAGATGGCGAAGCCGGACGCCGCAAGATCACCCAGTACACCCGGTATGGCACATTGGGGTTGGCCATTTTCCAAGCTTTGGGTATCGCGGTGGCCTTGGAAGGCACGGCGGGCTTGGTCATCGATCCTGGCATGGCTTTTCGCGTCACCACCGTGGTCAGTTTGGTCGCTGGCACCATGTTCCTGATGTGGTTGGGCGAGCAAATCACCGAGCGCGGCTTGGGCAACGGTATCTCCATCCTGATTTTTGCCGGTATCGCTGCGGGCTTGCCCAGTGCGATTGGCGGTTTGTTGGAGTTGGTTCGCACCGGCGCCATGAACATTTTGGTCTCCATCCTGATCATCATTTTGGTGGTCCTGGTGACTTACTTCGTCGTGTTCGTTGAACGCGGGCAGCGCAAGATTTTGGTCAACTACGCCCGTCGTCAAGTGGGCAACAAAGTTTACGGCGGCCAGTCTTCGCACCTGCCGTTAAAGCTCAACATGGCCGGCGTGATCCCTCCCATCTTCGCTTCGTCCATCATTTTGTTGCCCACCACTTTGGTGAGTTGGATCAGCACCGGTGACAGCACCCGTTGGTTGCGCGATTTGGCTTCGGCCATGGCGCCCGGACAACCGGTTTATGTGGCGTTTTACGCCGCGGCCATCATTTTCTTCTGCTTCTTCTACACGGCCTTGGTGTTCAACAGCCGCGAGACCGCAGACAACCTGAAAAAGAGCGGTGCGTTCATTCCCGGGATCCGTCCTGGCGATCAAACGGCCCGACACATCGACAAAATCTTGCTGCGCTTGACCTTGGCTGGTGCCATCTACATCACTGCAGTGTGTTTGTTGCCTGAATTCTTGATCTTGAAGTACAACGTTCCGTTTTACTTCGGTGGTACGTCTCTGTTGATCATTGTGGTGGTGACCATGGACTTCATGTCCCAAGTTCAAAACTACATGATGTCCCAGCAGTACGAATCGCTGTTGAAGAAAGCCAATTTCAAACCCACTTGATCAATTTCGATCGTGTGGGCAGTGTTTAAATGTTTGTTGGAATGTCTAGGAGAAAACAATGAGAGTTTCGGCGTCGGTCAAAAAAATGTGCCGCAACTGTAAGATCATCAAACGCAAGGGTGTTGTGCGAGTGATTTGCACAGATCCGCGTCACAAGCAGCGTCAAGGCTGATTGAAGTTTAGAGGACCAACATGGCACGTATTGCAGGTATCAACATTCCGCCGCACAAGCACGCTGAAATTGGCTTGACGGCTATTTTCGGCATTGGTCGCACCCGCGCTCGCAAAATTTGCGAAGCATGCGACATTGCTTATGACAAGAAGATCAAAGATCTGAACGACGCTGAACTTGAAAAAGTTCGCGACCAGGTCAATTTGTTCACGATCGAGGGTGACCTCCGCCGTGAAACCACCATGAACATCAAGCGACTGATGGACATTGGCTGCTACCGCGGCTTCCGTCATCGCCGTGGTCTTCCCATGCGCGGCCAGCGCACCAAGACCAATGCACGCACGCGCAAGGGCCCACGCAAGGCAGCCCAATCGCTGAAGAAGTAATCGGTAAGGAACCCCATGGCTAAGTCTCCCACCAGCACCGCTGCTGCTCGCGTTCGCAAAAAAGTCCGCAAGAACATTGCTGACGGTATTGCACACGTTCACGCGTCGTTTAACAACACCATCATCACCATCACCGATCGCCAAGGCAACGCCTTGTCTTGGGCATCTTCTGGTGGTCAAGGTTTCAAGGGTTCTCGCAAATCCACTCCCTTCGCAGCCCAGGTGGCTTCTGAAGTGGCTGGCCGCGCCGCCATTGAACAGGGCATCAAGAACTTGGATGTCGAGATCAAGGGTCCAGGCCCAGGTCGCGAATCCTCGGTTCGCGCCTTGGGTGCATTGGGCATTCGCATCACTTCGATCGCTGATGTGACGCCAGTGCCGCACAACGGTTGCCGCCCTCAAAAGCGTCGCCGCATCTGATGCGTGTACCACCTTTGGGTGGTATATAATCAAAAGCTTTTTCCGAGCTGCCACTGCAGAAATGTCTGCGGTGGCATTTTTTACTAAGCCCACCGCCATTTGCGCACAGCGTATTTGGCTCCCGCAACACAACGGTTGCGGCAGAAACGACAAAGGAACATTCCGTGGCACGTTACCTCGGCCCCAAGGCCAAACTCTCCCGCCGTGAAGGCTCCGACCTGTTGCTCAAGAGCGCCCGCCGCTCGATCAGCGACAAAGCCAAATTCGACTCCAAGCCTGGCCAGCATGGCCGCACTTCGGGCCAGCGCACCTCGGACTACGGTCTGCAATTGCGCGAAAAACAAAAAGTCAAGCGCACCTACGGTGTGTTGGAGCGTCAGTTCCGCCGTTACTTCGCTGAAGCCGATCGTCGCCGTGGCAACACCGGTGCCAACCTGCTGACACTGTTGGAGTCGCGTTTGGACAACGTGGTGTTCCGCATGGGCTTTGCCTCGACCCGCGCTGAAGCACGCCAAATGGTGTCGCACAAGGCCATCCAGGTCAACGGTCAGTCCGTCAACATCCCTTCGTTCTCCGTCAAGGCGGGCGACGTGGTGGCGGTGCGCGAAAAGTCCAAGAAACAAATTCGCTTGGCTGAAGCCCTCGAGTTGGCCAAACAAATTGGCTTCCCCGCATGGGTTGAAGTGTCGGCCGACAAAGCCGAGGGTGTCTTCAAGAAGAGCCCTGACCGCGACGAGTTCGGCGCGGACATCAACGAATCGTTGATCGTCGAACTGTATTCACGTTAATCCCGTTCCCGGCGGCCTCACGGTTGCCGGGCGTCCATCGGCCTTATCGGTGTAACGAACCGAGGGTATTGAAGGAAGTCGCATGCTGAACAATCTGCTGAAACCCAAAACCATCAACGTCGAACAAGTGTCGGCCAACCGCGCCAAGGTGATCTTGGAGCCCTTCGAGCGTGGCTTTGGTCACACCCTGGGTAACGCTCTGCGTCGTGTTTTGTTGTCTTCGATGGTCGGCCACGCCCCGACCGAAGTCACCATCGCCGGTGTCGTTCACGAATACTCGTCGATCGACGGCGTCCAAGAAGACGTGGTCAACATCTTGTTGAACCTCAAAGGCGTGGTTTTCAAACTCGAAAACCGCGACGAAGTCACCCTGAGTCTGCGCAAAGAAGGCGAAGGCGTCATCACCGCCGCCGACATCCAGACGCCTCACGACGTTGAGATCGTCAACCCTGGGCACGTCATCGCTACCTTGGCCGCTGGCGCCAAGTTGGACATGCAAATCAAGGTCGAAAAAGGCCGTGGTTATGTGCCCGGTAGCCTGCGTCGTCACGACGACCAGACCCGTTCGATCGGCCGCATCGTCTTGGACGCTTCGTTCTCGCCCATCAAGCGCGTGAGCTACACCGTTGAGAGCGCCCGCGTTGAGCAGCGCACCGACTTGGACAAGCTGGTCTTGGACATCGAAACCAACGGCGCCATCGGCCCAGAGGACGCTGTCCGCGCATCTTCCAAAATCTTGGTTGAGCAGCTGGCCGTGTTTGCACAGCTCGAAGGCGTGGACCTGTTCGCTGAAGCCGCTCCTCGCAGCAGCCAAGCGTTTGATCCTTTGTTGTTGCGCCCCGTCGATGAGCTCGAACTCACCGTGCGTTCGGCCAACTGCTTGAAGGCCGAAAACATCTATTACATCGGTGACCTGATCCAGCGCACCGAAAACGAGTTGCTCAAGACCCCCAACCTGGGTCGAAAGTCGCTCAACGAAATCAAGGAAGTCCTCGCTTCGCGTGGTCTGACTTTGGGCATGAAGCTGGAAAACTGGCCCCCAGCAGGTTTGGACAAACACTGATCCCAGCCTTGGTCTGACGAACCCTCCAGTACCTGATACGGCTGGAGGCAAAACAACTGAAAGGAAACTCAAATGCGTCACGGACACGGACTTCG
>DAISXI010000055.1:0-11999 GCA_036825935.1 Hydrogenophaga sp. | reverse complement strand
GTGCACGACATCCGCTTGGACTGCGACAACGACGTGGTGCTGCTCAAGGTCACCCAGCTCGGCCACGAGCCCGGTATTGCTTGCCACACCGGCCGCCACAGCTGTTTTTACCAACGCCTGGAAGGCGACGGTTGGCACGCGTGTGAGCCCGTGCTCAAAGATCCCGAATCGATTTACAAGTGAACCCCATGAGCAACAGCGATACCTTGGCCCGTTTGGCTGCCGTGATTGAAAGCCGCAAGGTCGCCAACGGGGGTGACCCTGAGAAAAGCTACGTGGCCCGCTTGCTGCACAAAGGCCCGGACGCGTTTTTGAAGAAGATCGGCGAAGAGGCCACCGAGACCGTGATGGCCGCCAAAGATTTGGACCATGGCGGCGACAAAACCAAGCTGGTGGGCGAGGTGGCCGATTTGTGGTTCCACAGCATGATCGCGCTGGCGCACTATGGCCTGACGCCCGCCGACGTGGTCAACGAGCTGGCACGCCGCGAGGGCCTCAGTGGTTTGGAAGAAAAAGCCTTGCGCAAAGCCGTGGACCGCGAACGCTTGGGTGAGTGAGCCATGAACCACGCGCCGCTGGACGACACCACCCGGACCATCAGCTGGGTCAGCTACGTGCTGCACCTGGTGGTGGCCGTGAGCGCGGTCGTGCCAGGCGCCCAAATGGGCCCGCTGCTCTTGATCGTGGCCTGGGTGATGGACTTGGTCAAACGCGGCGATGTGCTCGATTGGGAGGCTTCTCACTTCAGCTACCGCATCCGCACCGTGATCTGGGCCGCTGTGCTCTACGCCGTCACCTTGCCTTTGTGGCTCTTGTTCGTGCTGCCCGGCTGGTTGGCCTGGGTGGCGATTTCCATTTGGTTTTTGTACCGCATCGTGCTGGGCATGGTGCGTTTGAATGCCCAACGCCCCATGGGCGATTAACCCTCACAGGCCTTGACCATGACCGACGACCACTGCGTGTTTTGCAAAATCATCGCGGGCAAGATCCCCTCGAAAAAAGTCCACGAGGACGAGCTGGTGTACGCCTTTCACGACATCAACCCTTGGGCGCCGATCCATTTCTTGATCGTTCCCAAGGCGCACATTCCCTCCATGGCACAGGTGGGGCCTGAGCACGCCGCCTTGCTGGCCCACATGATGACCTTGGCCCCCAAACTGGCCGCACAAGAGGGTTGTGGGGCCTATCCCGAAGGCGGTTTTCGCATCGTGGTGAACACCGGCGCCGAGGGTGGCCAAGAAGTTCACCACCTGCACATGCACGTTCTGGGCGGTCCTCGCCCTTGGTACAAGGGCTGAGCCCGGTTCACCCTTAGAATCATCACATTAATAGGAGATTTCCATGGGCGCTTTTTCGATTTGGCATTGGTTGATCGTTTTGTTGATCGTGGTCATGGTGTTCGGCACCAAGAAGCTGAAGAACATCGGCTCCGACCTCGGCGGCGCGGTCAAGGGTTTCAAAGATGGCATGAAGACGGGTGAGGGCGATGCCGCTGCCGCTGCGACGCCGCTGACCCAGTCAGAAGCCAAAAAAGACAACTCGGCGATCGACGTCGAAACCAAGCAAAAAAGCTGATGGCTGCGCTGGCGCTGATTCGCTCGGCCGCTTGGGGACACGCACAACATGATTGATCTGGGTATTTCCAAAATCGCCTTGATTGGGGCGGTCGCCTTGATCGTGATTGGCCCGGACAAGTTGCCGGGCGTGGCGCGCACCTTGGGTGCCTTGCTGGGCAAGGCACAGCGCTACGTGGCCGACGTCAAGGCCGAAGTCAACCGGTCCATGGACTTGGAGGAACTCAAAAAAATGAGGGACTCCGTGCAAAACGCGGCCCAAGACGTTCAGTCCTCGATACAAAGTCAGTCCGATGACTTTGAGAAATCGTGGTCTGAGATGACCGATGGCTTGGCGCAAGCTGAAAGCGAATACGACAGCCAATCCGCCATGCAAAGCTTGGGCAGTCCCGCTTACAAAACACCCAAGAAAAACTGGCGAACCAAGCAAGCGGCTGTGCCGCGTTGGTACAAAGTTCGCTCGGGTGTGCGCACCAGTGCCCAGTCGGGTGCCGCGCGTGTGGCCCGCTACCGGCCTCGTCCTTCTTCCTCGCACTGATGTCTGAAGCCCCCAAAACCGACGACGAGCTCGCCGGCACCGAGCAGCCCTTTGTGCAGCACCTCATGGAACTGCGCGATCGCCTGGTCTATGGTTTGGCTGGACTGGTGGTTTGCATGATCGGTTTGGCCCTCTGGCCAGGCCCCAGCGGTTTGATCGATTTGATCGCCGTGCCCATTCGCGCCCACATGCCGCCCGATGCCAAGCTGATCGCCGTGGGCGTTTTCACGCCGTTTTTCATCCCGCTCAAAGTGCTCTTGATGGCGGCTTTCCTGCTGTCCTTGCCGTGGCAGATGTACCAAGTTTGGTCTTTTGTGTCCCCCGGCCTGTACAGCCACGAAAAGCGCTTTGCCATTCCTTTGATCGTCTTGGGCAGCTTGCTGGCTTATGTGGGCATTGGTTTCGTGCAGTTCTTTGTGCTCGACAAAATGTTCGGCTTCATCCAAGGCTTCACGCCCGACAGCGTGGCGGCCACGCCCGATATCGCGTCCTACGTGGAAGCGATCTTGTCTTTGTATTTGGCTTTCGGCTTGGCCTTCCAAGTGCCAATTGTGGTCATTTTGTTGGTTCGCATGAACATGGTCAGCATTGAGAAGCTCAAAGACTTTCGCGGCTACTTCATCGTTTTGTCGTTTGTGATCGCGGCGGTGGTGACCCCTCCAGACGTGATATCGCAGCTGGCCTTGGCCGTGCCCATGTGCGTGCTTTACGAGTTGGGCATTTGGGGTTCCCGTTGGTTCGTCAAGCCCACCAGCACCGAAGAAGCCGAGGAGCCTCCTGCGGCGGTGTGATGGGTCAACGCGGACGGTTGTTGCGTTCGATTTGCCGCTGACCCGGCACCACGTTCAAGGTCAAACGCTCATCCTTGCGCGTCACGCTCAAGGTGCTGGCTTGTCCCGGTGCCAAAGCCGCCACGGCGCTGAGCAATTCACTGACTTTGGCCACGGGTTGTGCGCCCACGGCGGTCACCACATCACCAGGCCTGAGCCCCGCGTTGGCCGCTGGGCTGTTTTGCAGCACGCCGGTGATGATCACGCCCGACTGGGGCTTCAAGCCAAAGCCCTCGGCCAGTTCGGCGGTGAGGTCTTGGGGCTCCACCCCAATCCAGCCGCGCACGACCTCGCCGTCGCGCACGATGGCTTCGAGCACCTGTCGCGCGGTGGAGGTGGGGATGGCAAAGCCAATGCCCATCGATCCCCCCGAACGCGAATAGATCGCGGTGTTGATCCCCACCAAATGGCCTTGCACGTCCACCAAAGCGCCGCCTGAGTTGCCCGGGTTGATGGCCGCATCGGTTTGGATGAAGTTCTCAAAGGTGTTGATGCCCAGCTGGGTGCGGCCCAGCGCGCTGATGATGCCGCTGGTGACGGTTTGACCCACGCCAAAGGGGTTGCCGATGGCCAGCACCCCATCGCCAATGGCGATCTGCTCCGAATTACCCCAAGTGATCGCAGGCAGTTCGGTGAAGTTGATTTTCAGCACGGCCAGGTCGGTTTCAGGGTCGGTGCCGATGACTTGTGCCACCGCGGTGCGCCCATCGTTGAGGGTGACTTGGATTTCGTCGGCTTCCTCAATGACGTGGTTGTTGGTCAGGATGTAGCCGTCGGGGCTGACGATGACGCCAGAGCCCAAGCCAGTTTGGGGTTGGGCGGAGTTGCGTTCACCGTAAAAAAAACGGAACCAAGGGTCTTCTAGGTGCGGGTTGGTGGCGGGTGATTGGCTGGTGTTGATGCTCACGACCGCCGCTGCGGCTTGGCGTGCGGCTACTCTGAGGCTGCCGGGTGTGGCGTCGCCCAAGCCCAATGCGGGGGCTTCAAAGACAGGCACGATGGAGGCCAACGTGGGTCGGCGGTCCAGCCACTGGGGTCTGAGTGTGGCCACCACGAAGATGATGGCCATCACCACCGTGACGGCTTGCGAGAATAGAAGCCAAAGTCGTTTCATGCCAAGTTCATCCCAGGTCGGTACAAGCCCATTGGGTGCATTGTCTCGCATCCGATGCTGTCAAAATGCAATCAACCTGGATTAGCCGAGTCACCACCATGTCCACCCCACGCCTTGTCAGCCGCACCGAACTGTTGAACGCCTTGGATGGCGCTTTGCAACCGCACCTGTTCAAAGACTACGGCCCCAACGGCTTGCAAGTCGAGGGGCGCGCCCAAGTGGGGCGTTTGGTCAGCGGGGTCACCGCCAGTTTGGCTTTGATTGACGCGGCCATAGAAGCCCAGGCCGATGCGGTGCTGGTGCACCACGGCCTGTTTTGGCGCGGTCAAGATGGCCGTGTGACGGGTTGGATGAAGCAACGGTTGCAGCGCCTGCTTTCCAGCGATCTCAACCTCTTGGCGTATCACTTGCCTTTGGATGCCCACGCCGAATGGGGCAACAACGCGCAATTGGCACAGCGATTGGGGGTGGCGGATTTGCCCGGTCCAGCGGGCCGCTTTGGCGAGCAGTCCTTGGGCT
Source organism: Hydrogenophaga sp. (assembly GCA_036825935.1). Lineage (GTDB taxonomy): Bacteria > Pseudomonadota > Gammaproteobacteria > Burkholderiales > Burkholderiaceae_C > Hydrogenophaga. Next base: position 7,424 of record DAISXI010000055.1, on the reverse strand, counting down.
GGATGGGCGAGGTGGTCCCCATGAGCTTGCACACATGGTCGCAGCGTGTGAAAGACTTGGTTCAGCGCCCCATCACCTGTGTGGGCGATGCGCAGCGCCCGATCCAACGCGTGGCGCTGTGCACGGGCGGTGCCCAGTCCTACTTTGAAGCGGCGATCCATGCCGGTGCCGATGTGTTCGTCACCGGTGAGATCTCCGAGCCCCAAGCCCATTACGCACGGGAAATGGGCGTCGCCTACATCGCCTGTGGTCACCACGCCAGCGAGCGCTATGGCGTTCAGGCCGTGGGCGAAGCCATGGCCCAGCGGCTGGGCATCGAACACCGGTTCATTGAGATCGACAACCCCGCATGAACACCACCTCCAAACGACCGCCTGTGCTGATCACCATGGGCGACCCGGCGGGCATTGGCCCCGAGATCGTGGTCAAAGCCCTGAACGCGCGGCCTGCCTTGGGCCCTTGTGTGGTGGTCGGCGATGGGGCGACGATGCTGCGCGCTCAAGCCTTGGTGGCACAAGTGAATCCCGATGTGGCCCCATGGCAGTGGGCGGTGGTGGACAGCGTGGCCGCGGCGGCGCAGTTGCCAAGCGACCGCGTGGCCTTGGTGCAAGCTTGTGCACCCGTCAACGTTGAGTGGGGACGCGTGCAGGCCGCAGCGGGTCAAGCCGCTGCCGATTGCATCCGTTGGGCCGCACAGGCGGCGTTGGCGGGGCAGGCCCCGGCCGTGGTGACGGCGCCCATTCACAAAGAAGCTTTGGCCTTGGCGGGTATTGAGCACCCCGGGCACACCGAGTATTTGCAAGCCTTGGCGGCGGCGCACCGAGGGCTGTCGGCGGCACAGATGCCGGTGCGCATGATGCTCAGCGCGCCGGGCTTGCACACCGTTTTGGTCAGCATCCACGTGGCTTTGCGCGATGCCATCGACCTGCTCACGCCTGAGCGTTTGAGCGAAACCATCGTGTTGACGCACCGGTATTTTGTTGACCGTGGGGCCGCGCCCAGGATCGCCGTGGCGGGTTTGAATCCACACGCGGGCGAGGGCGGTTTGTTCGGTCGTGAAGAAATCGAGACGATCGCTCCGGTGGTGCAAGCACTGAAAGCGAAAGGGTTGAATGTCAGCGGCCCCCACGCGCCCGACACCGTGTTCATGCGTGCCCGGCAAGGCGAGTTTGACGTGGTGGTGGCCATGTACCACGACCAAGGACTGATACCGGTGAAGTTGCTCGGTTTGGAGCACGGCGTGAACACCACGCTGGGCTTGCCCTTTGTGCGCACCAGTCCGGACCACGGCACGGCTTTTGATCTGGCGGGCACAGGCCGAGCCAGTGCCGACAGTTTGCTGGCAGCGTGGGCCGCGGCCCTTTGAGGGCCCTCAGCGGTTTTGGCGCAGGCTGTCGCGGATCTCGCGCAACAAGGCGGTTTCGATCGGTTCGGCAGCAGGTGCCGCGGGCGCTTCGGCGGCTTTGTGTGCCGCCAACGTGGCCAAGGTGCCATCGGGCACCGAGCCCAGAGCAATGAAGTGGTTGCTGAAATCGGTCGACCCCAAGAACGCACCCAAGACGGGCATCATCACGTCATCGACCAACGAAGACACGATCTTGCCAAATGCCGCGCCGATGATGACGCCCACGGCCAAGTCGACCACATTGCCTTTAAGCGCAAATGTTTTGAATTCTGTGAACAGGCCCATGTCTTCTTCATTTTGAGTTGAAAGTGAATACTATTGTGCCCATTTTTTCCGAGGACTTTGGGGGTGTTTTTCACCTGTGGCCCCTTGGCCCGCTCGGGTTAACTGGAGTGGCTCCATGAGAGCGTTTACAATTTAGGGTGAACCCTAGTGTTGAACTGTCATAGAAAGATTTCCATGAGTGAAGCAACCGCCAACGCGCCTGCCAACAACAGCCGCCGTACTTGGCTGATCACTTCTGCCGCCATGGGTGGCGCAGGTGCCGCCGCCGTCGCTGTGCCTTTTGTGAGCAGCTTTCAGCCTTCCGAGCGCGCCAAGGCCGCCGGTGCTGCTGTTGAATTCGATGTGTCCTTGCTCCAACCCGGTGAAAAGGTTGTGGTCGAGTGGCGCGGCAAGCCGGTCTGGGTCATGCGCCGCACGCCCGAGCAACTGGCCGCTTTGGAAAAACTCGATCCTCAGTTGGCCGACCCCACCTCGGTGCGCACGGGATACCCCACGCCCGAGTACGCACAAAACCGCCACCGCTCCATCAAGCCAGAAATCTTGGTCACGGTGGGCATTTGCACCCACTTGGGTTGCTCGCCCGGCGACAAACTCACGCCCGGTCCACAACCTTCCTTGCCCGATGACTGGGCCGGCGGCTTCTTGTGCGCCTGCCACGGTTCGACCTTCGATCTGGCCGGCCGTGTGTTCAAAAATAAGCCCGCACCCGACAACTTGGAAGTCCCGCCTCACTACTACTTGTCTGAGAACAAGTTGTTGATTGGCGAAGAAAAGCCCGCTTGATCCGCAGTTTCCTTGCGCCAACAGTCGACTGACCACTGAGGTATTTCATGGCCGAATTCAAAGAAATCTCTCCCAATGCGCCAATGGCGCAGAAGGCCCTGAACTGGGTAGACAACCGGTTCCCCTTGTCCAAGCTATACAACGAGCACTTGGGCGAGTATTACGCTCCCAAGAACTTCAATTTTTGGTATTTCTTTGGCTCGCTGGCACTGTTGGTGTTGGTGATCCAAATCGTGACCGGTATTTTCTTGGTCATGCACTACAAGCCCGATGCGGCCTTGGCGTTTGCCTCGGTGGAATACATCATGCGCGATGTACCTTGGGGCTGGTTGATCCGCTACATGCACTCCACGGGTGCCTCCGCCTTCTTTGTGGTGGTGTACCTGCACATGTACCGTGGCCTTATCTACGGTTCTTACCGCAAGCCGCGTGAACTGGTGTGGGTGTTCGGTTGCGCCATTTTCTTGGTTCTGATGGCCGAAGCCTTCATGGGTTATTTGTTGCCTTGGGGCCAGATGTCCTACTGGGGCGCCCAAGTGATCGTGAACCTGTTCTCGGCCATTCCCTTCATCGGCCCTGACCTGGCCTTGCTGATCCGTGGCGACTTCGTCGTCGGCGACGCCACCCTGAACCGATTCTTCGCTTTCCACGTGATCGCGGTCCCCTTGGTGCTGTTGGGCTTGGTGGTGGCGCACATCATTGCGTTGCACGAAGTGGGTTCGAACAACCCCGATGGCGTTGAGATCAAGGGCCCGAATGCACCCAAAGACGCGAACGGCAAGCCCTTGGACGGCATTCCCTTCCACCCATACTATTCCGTGCACGACATCCTGGGCGTGACCGGTTTCTTGTTGGTCTTCTCGGCGATTGTGTTTTTTGCGCCCGAATTCGGTGGTTTCTTCTTGGAGTTCAACAACTTCATCCCTGCCGATCCCTTGGTGACACCTTTGCACATCGCCCCCGTTTGGTATTTCACGCCCTTCTATTCGATGCTGCGTGCCATCACCATGGAAATGATGTTCGCCTTGGTGGCCATCGTTTTGGGTGCGGCCATCTTGGCGGCTTGGAAGTTGCAACTTACCAAGGCCTTGAAGGCGGTGGTGTTGGGTGGCGCAGTGGTCTTGGTGGTCTTGATGCTGGCCATTGATGCCAAATTCTGGGGCGTCGTGGCCATGGGGGGCGCGGTCATCATCTTGTTCTTCTTGCCTTGGCTGGATCACAGCCCTGTCAGGTCCATCCGCTACCGTCCCAGTTGGAACAAGTGGCTCTACGGTATTTTTGTCTTGAACTTCTTGGTTTTGGGTTACCTCGGCGTGTTGCCACCATCGCCCATCGGTGAGCGTGTGTCCCAAGTCGGTACTTTGTTCTACTTTGGCTTCTTCTTGTTGATGCCTTGGTGGAGCCGCATCGGCGAATTCAAGCCCGTGCCCGACCGCGTCACGTTCAAGCCCCACTGATCCGACACAGCAGAAAGTCAAGAACATGAAAAAAATTCTTCTGGGTTTTGCCCTGGCCTTGGGCCTGACGGGTGCCATGGCGGCGGGCAGCAATTTCCCCATGGACAAGGCGCCCAACCGCACCAACGACATGGCCGCTTTGCAAAATGGTGCCAAGTTGTTCGTCAACTATTGCCTGAATTGCCACTCGGCGGCCTTCATGCGCTACAACCGCTTGCGCGACATCGGCTTGACCGATAAGCAAATCGCGGAAAACCTGACCTTTGCCACCGATAAAATCGGTGACACGATGAAGGCGTCCATTGACCCGCGTCAAGCCAAAGAATGGTTCGGCGTCAATCCGCCTGACCTGACCTTGGTGGCCCGTTCGCGTGCCGCTGTGGGTGGTCACTCCGGTCCCGATTACCTCTACACCTTCTTGCGCACCTACTACCGGGACGAGACGAAGCCCAGCGGTTGGAACAACATGGCCTTTCCCAATGTGGGCATGCCCAATCCTTTATGGGAATTGCAAGGCGAGCGCAAGCCTGTGATGGAAAAAGTCATGAGCCATGGTAAAGAAGTCCAGTTGCTCAAAGGCTGGGAAGTCACCAAGCCCGGTACCTTGTCGGAGAATGCTTACGACCAAAACGTCGGGGACCTCGTGGCTTACCTCCAGTGGATGGCCGAGCCCGCTCAAAACACCCGTGTTCGCATCGGTGTGTGGGTGATGCTGTTCTTGGCCGCTTTCATGGTGGTGGCTTGGCGCTTGAACGCTTCTTTCTGGAAAGACGTCAAATAATCAGTGAACAAACGCTTCTCGTCAGCGTTTGTTGAGTTCACAGTGGCTTGCTGCGTCGTTTGGGCGCCAGCAAGCCATTGTTTTTGTATCAAGGAGACACCAACATGATGGTTTTGTACTCGGGCACCACCTGCCCCTATTCCCACCGCTGCCGCTTCGTTTTGTTTGAAAAAGGCATGGATTTTGAGATCCGTGACGTGGACTTGTTCAACAAACAAGAAGACATCGGTGTGATGAACCCCTATGGCCAGGTGCCGATCTTGGTTGAGCGCGACCTGATCTTGTACGAGTCCAACATCATCAACGAGTACATCGACGAGCGTTTCCCACACCCCCAACTCATGCCCGGCGACCCCGTGGACCGTGCCCGCGTGCGCTTGTTCTTGCTCAACTTCGAGAAAGAACTCTTCACGCATGTGTCGGTGCTGGAATCTCGCGCCACCAAAGGCAACGAGAAAGCGCTGGAAAAAGCCCGCGCACACATCCGCGATCGCCTGACCCAACTCGCCCCCGTTTTCTTGAAGAACAAATTCATGCTGGGTGACAACTTCTCGATGCTCGATGTGGCCATCGCCCCCTTGCTGTGGCGTTTGGATTTTTACGGCATTGAGTTGAGCAAAAACGCAGCGCCCTTGCTGAAGTACGCTGAGCGGATTTTTTCTCGCTCCGCTTACATTGAAGCGTTGACGCCGTCTGAAAAAGTGATGCGCAAATAATCGGCTTCAGCGATGACTCCTGTTGGTCAAGACACACCGTCCACCCGTCCGTACCTGATTCGGGCGCTCTACGAGTGGTGCACCGAAAACGGCTTTTCTCCGTATCTGGCGGTTCAAGTTGACGCCTCGGTGCGCGTGCCCATGGACCACGTCAAAAACGGTGAGATTGTGCTCAACATCAGTTTTGACGCGACCAGCGGCATGCAGCTGGGCAATGAATTCATCGAATTCAAAGCCCGTTTTGGGGGGGTGGCCCGCGAAATCGTCATTCCTGTGAGCCACGTCACGGCCATTTATGCGCGTGAAAACGGTCAAGGCATGGCGTTTCCAGCGCCCGCAGCGCCGTCTTTGGCTCCTTCGCAGGCCTCGTCGGTGCCAACCGCGCCCACCCGGGCTGAGGCAGGTCCCAGTGCGCTGACACCAATTGCAGGAGGGGGTGCTCACAGCAGCACGCCGGAGCCTCGCACACCGGGTCGCGGCAAGCTCACCCGAGTCAAGTAAAATAAAACCTTTGCCGGTTTAGCTCAGTTGGTAGAGCACCCGCCTTGTAAGCGGTAGGTCGTCAGTTCGAATCCGACAACCGGCACCACAGGTTCACTTGTCACCCCGAGGCGGTTTGGACTTTGATCCGAATCGAGGTAACCTCAAAACCGTGTTGGGTCAAGGCGGCTTGAATGCTGGGCAGCAGTTGGCGCAATTTGGTGGAGGCCGCCGCACTGCCCACCAACAAACACCACTGGGCGCCTTCGATGGGCCCGGCTTTGACTTGGTGGCGCATGGTGATCGGAATGAGCGGTCGCACGTGTCCCAAACACCGTTCCGAAAGCGCCAAGCGTTCCCTCAGTTGGGCCAATACCGGGGCGGCGCCCACGGCTTCGTCCAAACTGTACACGGTGGTTGATCGGGAAGTGGCGGACATGACCAGAACGTTCCAAACAAGGATTTGAGATGCACATCATTATCACGGACGCATGGATGGCCAAGCAGCGGGCCATGCACATCAACGGTTGGCGCGTGATGGCGTTGGGCTTTGTGTTGGCTTTGGTCATGGTGTTGTCGGCCGTGGCGGTCTACAACTGGGTCCTGCTCGAAGGCATGCGCAGGGGCTGGCCTGTGTTTCAGTCGTGGTCCAAAGTCGTCTCGCCTCAGTCCACGGCGGGTAACGATGTTTATATGCGTGAAAACTTGGACGCACTGGCCCGCAAGCTCGGTGAGATGCAGGCACGCATGTTGCAAATCGACGCACTGGGCGACCGTGTGGCGGGCCTGGCGGGCATCAACCCCGAAGAATTCAAAAAACCCTTGGGCACAGGGGGCTCCTTGGTCCAAGGTCAGTCGATGACCTTGGACGAGATCATGGCCGTGGCCAATGGTTTGGAGTCGGTGAGCGATAACCGCATGGATTGGCTCACCGCGGTGGAAACCCGCCTATTTGACCAAAAAATGCAAACCGCCTTGCAGCCGACCGAGAAGCCCGTCAAGGACGTCATGGTGGGTTCGCGCTTCGGGTTTCGCATCGATCCCTTCACGGGCGAGAAAGCCATGCACACCGGTTTGGACTTCCCGGCCGATGTGGGCACCCCCATTTTGGCGGCTGCTGGTGGGGTGGTGATCGTGCAGGAATACCACGCCGCGTACGGCAACATGGTGGAAATTGACCACGGCAACGGACTCATCACGCGCTACGCCCACGCTTCGGCCACCTTTGTCAAAAAGGGCGACATTGTCAAACGGGGACAAAAGATCGCAACCGTTGGCTCTACTGGGCGATCAACCGGCCCGCACCTGCATTTTGAGGTTTGGGTCTCTGGCGTACCCCAAGACCCGCAGCGATTCCTAGCGGCGGGTGAAGATCTGGCCAAGTCGCAGGCTCTCGCGGCTCGGCGCACGCGCTGAAGCTGGCCCTCGACCAAAACCCGCGCTGGCGGCGAGTAAAATCCCTTTTTTGTCCTGCAAGGACTTGCGCTGATCCAAAATGGTTTTGGGTGGCGATGTCT
>DAISXI010000054.1:3948-12038 GCA_036825935.1 Hydrogenophaga sp. | reverse complement strand
ATCCTGGCCAACTTCTTCGTCAACGACCACATGCGTTTGATGGACAGCGGCGCACAAATGGCGTTCGTGGGCGAACGTCTGCGCGGCGAAGTGGCCCGTTTTGACATCACCGACAAGTCGGGTGCAGTGGTCGTGGCCAAAGACAAGCGCATCACCGCGCGCCACACCCGTGAGATGGAACAGTCCGGCACCACGCACATCAGCGTTCCAGAAGACTTCCTGATCGGTCGCGTGATCGCCCGCAACATCGTGGAAGCCGACACTGGCGAGATCATCGCCAAGGCCAACGAAGAGATCACGGAAGCGCTGCTGAAAAAGCTGCGCACCGCTGGCGTGCAAGACATCCAGTGCCTCTACACCAACGACCTCGATCAAGGTGCGTACATTTCGCAAACCTTGCGCATGGACGAAACGGTCGACGAATTCGCCGCTCGTGTTGCCATCTACCGCATGATGCGCCCTGGCGAGCCGCCAACGGAAGATGCCGTTCAGGCCTTGTTCCACCGCTTGTTCTACAACCCCGACACGTACGACTTGTCGCGCGTGGGCCGCATGAAGTTCAACGCCCGCGTGGGCCGCAACGAATCCACCGGCGCCATGGTGCTGTCCAACGAAGACATCTTGGCCGTGGTCAAGATCTTGGTGGACTTGCGCAACGGCAACGGTGAAGTCGATGACATCGATCACTTGGGTAACCGCCGCGTGCGTTGCGTCGGTGAACTCGCCGAGAACCAGTACCGCACCGGTTTGGCTCGCATCGAAAAAGCCGTCAAAGAGCGTTTGGGACAAGCCGAGCAAGAACCGCTCATGCCCCACGACCTGATCAACTCCAAGCCGATCTCGGCCGCGCTCAAAGAATTCTTTGGTGCATCGCAGTTGTCGCAGTTCATGGACCAAACCAACCCCTTGGCCGAAATCACCCACAAGCGCCGCGTGTCGGCCCTTGGCCCAGGTGGTTTGACCCGCGAGCGTGCTGGCTTTGAGGTGCGTGACGTGCACGTGACCCACTACGGTCGTGTGTGCCCCATCGAAACGCCCGAAGGTCCCAACATTGGTCTGATCAACTCGCTGGCTTTGTACGCCCGCTTGAACGAGTACGGTTTCATTGAGACGCCTTACCGCCGCGTGATCGATGCCAAAGTCACCAACGAAATCGACTACCTGTCGGCCATTGAAGAAGGCAAATACGTCATCGCGCAGGCCAACGCTGCGCTCGACGCCGAAGGCCGTTTGACCGGTGACCTGATCTCTGCCCGTGAAAAAGGCGAATCGATCCTGACGCCCGCCGACACCATCCAGTACATGGACGTGTCGCCCGCGCAGATCGTCTCGGTGGCTGCCTCGCTCGTGCCCTTCTTGGAGCACGACGACGCCAACCGCGCTTTGATGGGTGCGAACATGTCGCGCCAGGCGGTGCCCGTGCTGCGTCCAGAGAAGCCCTTGGTCGGTACCGGCATCGAGCGCGTGGCCGCGATCGACTCTGGCACCGTCGTCACCGCCAAGCGCGGTGGTGTGGTGGACTATGTCGACGCGACCCGCATCGTGATTCGCGTCAACGACGCCGAAGCCGTGGCCGGTGAAGTGGGTGTGGACATCTACAACCTGATCAAGTACCAGCGTTCCAACCAGAACACCAACATCCACCAGCGCCCCATCGTCAAGAAGGGCGATAAGCTGGCCTTGGGTGATGTGATCGCCGACGGCGCCTCGACCGACTTGGGTGAAATCTCGATCGGCCAGAACATGCTGATCGCGTTCATGCCTTGGAACGGCTACAACTTCGAAGATTCGATTTTGATCAGCGAGCGCGTGGTGGCCGAAGACCGCTACACCTCGATCCACATCGAAGAACTCGTGGTCATGGCCCGCGACACCAAGCTGGGCGCAGAAGAAATTTCGCGCGACATCCCCAACTTGGCCGAGCAGCAGCTCAACCGTTTGGACGACTCCGGCATCATCTACGTGGGCGCCGAAGTGCTGCCCGGTGACGTGCTGGTCGGTAAAGTCACGCCCAAGGGCGAGACCACGCTGACGCCCGAAGAGAAATTGCTGCGCGCCATCTTTGGCGAAAAAGCCAGCGACGTGAAAGACACCTCGCTGCGCGTGGACCAGGGCTCGCAAGGCACGGTCATCGACGTGCAGGTCTTCACCCGCGAAGGCATCGTGCGCGACAAGCGCGCTCAGCAGATCATCGACGACGAACTCAAGCGTTTCCGCTTGGACCTCAACGACCAGCTGCGCATCGTGGAAGCCGACGCGTTTGACCGCATCGAGAAATTGCTCAACGGCAAGATCGCCAACGGCGGCCCCAAGAAGCTGGCCAAAGGCACCAAGATCGACAAGGCTTATTTGGCCGACGTCGAGAAGTTCCATTGGTTCGACATCCGTCCGGCCGATGAGAACGTGGCCGCCCAGCTCGAGTCCATCAAGAACTCGATGGAAGCCACGCGCCACAGCTTCGATTTGTCCTTCGAAGAGAAGCGCAAGAAGCTCACGCAAGGCGACGAGTTGCCCGCGGGCGTGCTCAAGATGGTCAAGGTTTACTTGGCCGTCAAGCGCCGCTTGCAGCCCGGCGACAAGATGGCCGGCCGTCACGGCAACAAGGGCGTGGTCTCCAAGATCGTGCCCGTGGAAGACATGCCTTACATGGCCGACGGCACCCCTGCCGACATCGTGCTCAACCCGCTGGGCGTGCCATCGCGCATGAACGTCGGTCAGGTGCTCGAGGTTCACTTGGGCTGGGCCGCCAAAGGCTTGGGCCAGCGCATCGGCAACATGCTGCAACAAGAAGCCAAAGCCGCTGAGCTGCGCAGCTTCTTCGAAACCATCTACAACAAGGCCGGCAAGAAGGAAACCTTCAAAGACCTGTCGGATGCCGATGTGTTCGAGATGGCTGGCAATTTGCAGCACGGCGTGCCGTTTGCCACGCCCGTGTTCGACGGCGCGTCGGAAGACGAGATCCGCACCATGTTGCAACTGGCTTACCCCGACGAGGCCGCCAAGGCCAAGGGTTTGACCGCCACGCGCACGCAGGCACAGTTGTACGACGGCCGTACCGGCGACGCGTTTGATCGCGTCACCACCGTGGGCTACATGCACTTCTTGAAACTGCACCACTTGGTGGACGACAAGATGCACGCCCGCTCGACCGGTCCTTACAGCTTGGTCACGCAGCAGCCGCTGGGTGGTAAAGCGCAGTTCGGTGGTCAGCGTTTCGGTGAGATGGAAGTGTGGGCTTTGGAAGCGTACGGCGCTTCTTACATCCTGCAAGAAATGCTCACCGTCAAGTCCGACGACGTGCAAGGCCGTACCAAGGTGTACGAGAGCATCGTCAAGGGCGATCACGCGATCCAGGCCGGCATGCCCGAGTCGTTCAACGTCTTGGTCAAGGAGATTCGCTCCTTGGGCATCGACATCGAACTCGAACGTTCTTAATTCAAGGCTCGAAAGGTTTAAACCATGAAATCATTACTCGACCTGTTCAAGCAGTTCACGCCCGATGAGCATTTCGATGCCATTCGCATCGGCTTGGCATCGCCTGAAAAAATCCGCTCGTGGTCTTTTGGCGAAGTCAAAAAACCCGAAACCATCAACTACCGCACCTTCAAGCCCGAGCGCGACGGCCTGTTTTGCGCCAAGATTTTTGGTCCCATCAAGGACTACGAATGCTTGTGCGGCAAATACAAGCGCCTGAAGCACCGCGGCGTGATCTGCGAGAAGTGCGGCGTTGAAGTCACACAAACCAAAGTTCGCCGCGAGCGCATGGGTCACATCGACCTGTCGGCGCCTTGCGCCCACATCTGGTTCTTGAAGTCCTTGCCATCGCGTTTGGGCTTGGTGCTCGACATGACGCTGCGCGACATCGAACGCGTGCTGTACTTTGAAGCGTATGTGGTGACCGACCCCGGCATGACCCCGCTGAAGAAATTCAGCATCATGTCCGAGGACGACTACGATGCCAAGGTGCAGGAATACGGCGACGAATTCCAAGCCAAGATGGGCGCCGAAGGCATCAAGGACCTGTTGCAAAGCATCGAACTCGACGTTGAAATCGAGAAGCTGCGCAACGACCTGACCGGCTCCGAGCTCAAGATCAAGAAAAACGCCAAGCGTTTGAAGGTCATCGAAGCGTTCAAAAAGTCGGGCATCAAGCCCGAGTGGATGGTGCTCGAAGTGTTGCCCGTGTTGCCACCGGACCTGCGCCCCTTGGTGCCCCTGGACGGCGGCCGCTTCGCGACCTCCGACTTGAACGACCTGTACCGCCGCGTCATCAACCGCAACAGCCGCCTGCGCCGCTTGTTGGAGTTGAAGGCCCCTGAGATCATCGCGCGCAACGAAAAGCGCATGCTGCAAGAATCCGTGGACAGCTTGCTGGACAACGGCCGTCGCGGCAAGGCCATGACCGGCGCCAACAAGCGCGCCTTGAAGTCCTTGGCCGACATGATCAAAGGCAAGAGCGGTCGTTTCCGTCAAAACTTGCTGGGCAAGCGCGTCGACTACTCCGGTCGTTCCGTCATTACCGTGGGCCCAACACTCAAACTGCACCAGTGCGGTTTGCCCAAGTTGATGGCCATCGAGTTGTTCAAGCCATTCATCTTTGCACGCCTCGAAGCCATGGGCATCGCGACCACCATCAAGGCGGCCAAGAAAGAAGTTGAAGCCGGTACACCGGTGGTGTGGGACATCTTGGAAGAGGTGATCAAAGAGCACCCCGTCATGTTGAACCGTGCGCCTACTTTGCACCGCTTGGGCATTCAGGCGTTTGAGCCCTTGCTCATTGAAGGCAAAGCCATTCAGTTGCACCCCCTCGTTTGCGCGGCCTTCAACGCCGACTTCGACGGTGACCAGATGGCCGTTCACGTGCCTTTGTCGGTGGAAGCCCAGATGGAAGCCCGCACCTTGATGCTGGCCTCCAACAACGTGCTCTTCCCCGCCAACGGCGAGCCTTCCATCGTTCCTTCGCAAGACGTGGTCTTGGGTCTGTACTACACGACCCGCGAAAAGACCAACGGCAAAGGCGAGGGCATGGTGTTTGCCGACATGCTCGAAGTGCAGCGCGCCTTGGACGCTGGCGTGGTGGAGGTCACCAGCCAGATCAGCGTGCGCTTGACCGAGCACACCTTGGACAAAGCCACCGGTGAATTCGTGGCCGAGACCAAGCTGTTCGACACCACCGTCGGCCGCGCTTTGTTGTCCGAAATCTTGCCCAAGGGCCTGCCTTTCTCGGTGCTCAACAAGCCCTTGAAGAAGAAAGAGATTTCGCGCCTGATCAACACCTCGTTCCGCAAGTGCGGCTTGAAAGAAACCGTCGTGTTCGCCGACAAGCTGTTGCAAAACGGCTTCCGTTTGGCCACCCGCGCCGGTATCTCGATCGCGGTGGACGACATGTTGGTGCCCAAGGAAAAGCAAACCATCATCGAGCGCGCCGAAAAAGAGGTCAAGGAAATCGCCCAGCAATACGCTTCGGGTTTGGTGACCTCGGGCGAGCGCTACAACAAGGTGGTGGACATCTGGGGCAAGGCCGGTGACGAAGTCTCCAAGGTCATGATGGCCCAGCTGGCCAAAGAAAAGACCACCGACCGCCACGGCAAGGAAGTCGACCAAGAGTCGTTCAACTCCATCTACATGATGGCCGACTCCGGTGCTCGCGGTTCTGCTGCGCAGATCCGGCAGCTCGCGGGTATGCGCGGTTTGATGGCCAAACCCGACGGCTCCATCATCGAGACCCCCATCACGGCGAACTTCCGTGAAGGCCTCAACGTGTTGCAGTACTTCATCTCGACCCACGGTGCGCGTAAAGGCTTGGCCGACACGGCGCTGAAGACCGCCAACTCGGGTTACCTGACCCGCCGTTTGGTGGACGTGACGCAAGACTTGGTGGTCAACCAAGTCGATTGCGGCACCAGCAATGGCACGCTGATGCGCGCCATCGTTGAAGGTGGTGAAGTGATCGAATCCTTGCGCGACCGCGTGCTGGGTCGCACCACGGCCGATGAAGTCATCCACCCCGAAACCCGCGAGGTGCTTTTGCCCGCCGGTGTTTTGTTGGACGAAGACATGCTCGACGAGTTGGAAGTGGCTGCGGTGGACGAAATCAAAGTTCGCACCGCCTTGACTTGCGAAACCCGTTTCGGCATTTGCGCCAAGTGCTACGGCCGCGACCTGGGTCGCGGCGGTTTGGTCAACATCGGTGAAGCGGTCGGCGTGATTGCCGCCCAGTCCATCGGTGAACCCGGCACGCAGCTGACCATGCGCACCTTCCACATCGGTGGTGCCGCATCGCGTGCCGCCATCGCCTCCAGCGTGGAAGCCAAGTCCAACGGCATCATCGGCTTCAACGCCACGATGCGCTACGTGACCAACTCCAAGGGCGACTTGGTGGTGATTTCCCGCTCGGGTGAGATCGTCATTCAAGACGAACACGGCCGCGAGCGCGAGCGCCACAAAGTCCCATACGGTGCCATCCTCACCATCAAGGCCGACCAGACCATCAAGGCCGGCACGATCTTGGCCAACTGGGACCCATTGACCCGCCCCATCATCACGGAATTCGCCGGTCAGGTGCGTTTCGAGAACGTGGAAGAGGGCATGACCGTGGCCAAGCAGGTCGACGACGTCACCGGTTTGTCCACCCTGGTGGTGATCGACCCCAAGCGCCGCGGCGCGACCAAGGTCATTCGCCCACAGGTCAAACTGATCGATGCCTCTGGCTCGGAAGTCAAGATCCCTGGCACCGACCACTCGGTGACGATTGGCTTTCAAATCGGTGCGCTGCTTCAGGTGCGCGACGGCCAAGAAGTGGGCCCTGGCGAAGTGTTGGCCCGCATTCCCATCGAAGGTCAGAAGACCCGAGACATCACCGGCGGTTTGCCGCGTGTGGCCGAGCTGTTCGAAGCCCGCAGCCCCAAAGACAAGGGCATGTTGGCCGAGATCACCGGTACCGTGTCCTTTGGTAAAGAAACCAAAGGCAAGGTGCGCTTGCAGATCACCGATCCCGATGGCAAGGTGTGGGACGAACTCATCCCCAAAGAGAAGAACATCTTGGTGCACGAAGGCCAAGTGGTCAACAAGGGCGAGAGCATCGTGGACGGCCCCGCCGACCCACAAGACATCTTGCGCCTCTTGGGTATCGAGGAACTCTCGCGTTACATCGTCGACGAAGTGCAGGACGTCTACCGCTTGCAAGGCGTGAAGATCAACGACAAACACATCGAAGTGATCGTGCGCCAGATGCTGCGCCGCGTGATCGTCGACAGCGTCGGTGACTCCACCTACATCGCCGGTGAACAGATCGAGCGCTCCGAGATCCTCAACACCAACGACGCGCTGCGCGCCGAGGGCAAAGTGCCCGCGGTCTACAGCAACGTCTTGCTGGGCATCACCAAGGCTTCCCTGTCGACCGACTCGTTCATCTCCGCGGCTTCCTTCCAGGAAACCACCCGCGTGTTGACCGAAGCGGCCATCATGGGCAAGCGCGACGAGCTGCGCGGCTTGAAGGAAAACGTCATCGTGGGTCGTTTGATCCCCGCCGGTACCGGCATGGCGTACCACGAAGCCCGCAAGGTGCGCGAGAAAATGGACGACGAAGAGCGTCGCGCCATCGCAGAAGCCGACGCTTTGTCCTTGGCGGCCGATCAAGCCGCCAGCGAAAGCGAGGCCGATGCCGCCAACACCAGCGAGTCCGCGGAGTAAAGCCCGCTCGGCGCCCTTGCTGGCGTCGAATTCGCTGCATGCCCCTGGCCTCACGGCCCGGGGCATTTTTTCTGGTTTTGAAGGAGTCGCATGACCGCAGCCCCCGTGCCTTTGTCCACCCAACTGCAAGCCACCGCGCGCTGCGTGTTGGCCGTGCAGCAAGGGCAATCGCTCAGCGATGTGTTGCCCAAGGTGGACGGGCATTTGCGCCCTGGGGTGCAAGCCCTGACCTTTCACGTCTTGCGCCATTGGGGCACCGTGGCCGCCGTTGCCCGACTCTTGGCCGACCGCGCCCCCGCGCCGGGCGCCTTGGCCTTGATGCACAGCGCACTGGCCTTGATGCTGCCCAGCAGCGCGCCGCAGGGGACTTCCCAGCCCTGGGCCTCGGGCATGGCGTA
>DAISXI010000054.1:0-3848 GCA_036825935.1 Hydrogenophaga sp. | reverse complement strand
CGCTTTGTGAAAGACCACCCCGACGCCGTGTTACAACCGAACTTGGGCCACTTGCTCCCCGGTGCAGCTGCGTCTGGTGGCGAGTTCAATGACAACCCCCTCGGTGGGCACGATGGATTTTTCTACGCACGACTCGACAAAGCACGCGCCTGACGTGCCAGACCCGTGGCGACGCCGCTGGACGGCTGCGTTGGCCTTGTGTCTGTTGTCGTCCGGCGTGATGGGATCGGCGCAGGCGCAAAGCCCATTGCCCTCGGGTGTCGTCGTGCAGCGCACCGCCGAGCACCTGCTGCTGAGCACCCGGGTCAGTGAGCCACTGTCCCCTGCGATTCAAGAGGCTTTGAACAAAGGCGTGCCTTTGTACTTTGTGTGGACCGCCGAGGTGCAAAGTCCGCGCTGGTACCACTGGCAAGACCGAACCCACAGCCGCGCCGTGCGCACCCTGCGTTTGGCCTACCAGGCGCTCTCGGGCCATTGGCGCTTGAGTTGGTCCAACGACAGTTCACCCGCTGGGGGCTGGCGCAACGCCGTCCACCAAAACCACCCGACCTTGGATGAAGCGTGGGCCGCGGTGGGGCGCATGCTCAATTGGCCGGTGGCCAACCACGCCGACCTGCCTCCTCAAGGGGCATGGTTGACGGTGAACTTCGCCATGGACTTGAGCTTGTTGCCCAGGCCGTTTCAAATCGGCTTGGGCAACCAGGCGGATTGGGTGCTGGAGCGCAATTACCGTTTGCCCGTGCCCGCGGTGGGCATGACCTTGGAGTCGCGCCATGGCCAATAAAAGCCCGTGGCGCTCCACGCAAACCCTGCGCTGGAGTTTGTTGGTCATGGGTGTGGCCATGGTCGGCGCCGGATTGGTCTTGCTTTTCTTGTTGACCTTGGCCACCGGCAACCGGGGCGTGTACGACGCCAACTACGCGGCGTTGTTTCGCGTCAACCTGGCGGTGGCAGCCGTGCTGCTCTTGGTCATCACATGGTTTGGTGTTCGGCTGGGCGTTCGTTTGTACCAAGGCAAATTCGGCAGCCGCTTGTTGCTCAAACTCGCGGCGGTGTTTGCCGTGGTGGGCTTGCTGCCAGGGTTGCTGATTTACACGGTGTCCTACCAATTCGTGTCGCGCTCCATCGAGAGCTGGTTTGACGTGCGCGTCGAATCGGCCTTGGCGGCGGGCTTGAACTTGGGTCGCACGACCCTCAATGTGTTGAGCAAAGACCTCAGCCAGCAGGCCCGTGTCGCGGCCAACGAATTGGCCAGCGTGCCAGAGCGCTCCATCGGGCTCACGCTGGAGAACTGGCGTGAGCGCTTGGGTGCGACCGATGTGGTGCTGTGGGACAACAACGGCACGCTCATCGGCAGTGCGGGCAGCTCACGCTTCGCGCTCAACCCCGAGCGACCCAGTGCAGCGTCGCTTCGCATGGTGCGAGAGCAGGGCGTCTTGGTCAACGTCGAGGGCTTGGACGATGCGCAAGCCGAGGTCAGCGGTGGCGGTGCTGTTTCGGGGCGCATGCAGGTGCTCACCATGGTGGAGCCAGCGCGAATCTCGATGGGTTTGGCGCCGCGGTTTTTGCAAATCGTCAGTCCACTGCCCGATGTGTTGGTGGTCGACGCTATGGCGGTTCAATCCGCCAACCGCGAATACCAAGAGCGAGCGTTGGGGCGTGACGGCTTGCGCCGCATGTACATCGGCACACTCACCTTGGCCCTGTTCTTGGCGGTGTTTGGCGCGGTGGTGTTGGCGGTGGTCTTGGGCAACCAGCTGCTGCGGCCTCTGCTGGTCCTGGCCGAGGGCATGCGAGAAGTCGCGGCCGGTAACCTCAGCCCCAAACAAGCCTTGGCTCACCGCGACGAACTCGGCGGTCTCACGCGAACCTTTGCGCGCATGACCGACGACTTGGCCCAAGCACGTGCCGACGCCAACCACAGCATGTCGCAACTCGACGCGGCCCGCGCCCAGGTGCAAACGATTTTGGATAACCTCACCTCGGGGGTGGTGGTCTTGCGCTCAGATGGCACGGTGCAAAGCGCCAACCCTGGCGCAGACGCTTTGCTGCACACCGCGCTCAAGGCGTATCAAGGTCGGGCCTTGAGCGACGTACCGGGCTTGGGTGGTTTCGGTGCTGAGGTGCAAAAGCGTTTTCAAGCGCAACGTGTCGACAACGACGTTGGCGCTGGGCGGCACTGGCAACACACGTTCGAGGTGGGCGATGTGAATGAGCACAACACCGCAGGCGTGGGCAACCGGACCTTGGTGGCGCGTGGTGCCGGATTGCCCCATGGCGATTGGCTGCTGGTGCTCGACGATGTCACCGACATGGTCTCGGCCCAACGCGCCAAAGCTTGGGGGGAAGTGGCCCGCCGCTTGGCCCATGAAATCAAAAACCCACTGACACCGATCCAGCTCGCAGCCGAACGCATGGCCATCAAACTGGCGCCGCAACTCCCCGAGACGGGGCAAGCCCTGTTGAGCAAATCGGTGCGCACGATCGTGGAACAGGTCGATGCCATGAAGCACATGGTCAACGAGTTTCGCGACTACGGCCGCCTGCCATCAGCCGAGTTGGCCCCTTTGGCCCTGAACCCATGGTTGCGCGACATGGCCAGTCTGTATGAAAACAGCGAAGTCCCGGTGCTCTTCGATCTTGGCGAAGAGATTCCTCTCGTTTTGGCCGATGCCCAACAGCTGCGGCAGGTGCTGCACAACGTGATTCAAAATGCCCAAGACGCGTGCGACCAAGTCACCATTCCTTTGGTCAAGGTGAGCACCCGGTGGCCCGGATCGGGGCCTTGGGTTTGCTTGGATGTGATGGACAACGGTGGTGGTTTTGATGAATCGATCGTGAAACGCGCGTTTGAGCCTTATGTCACCACAAAGCCCAAAGGCACGGGGCTTGGCCTGGCGGTGGTTCAAAAAATCATGGAAGAGCACGGCGGCAAAATCCAAGTCGGTAACACTGAAAAAGATGGCAAAGTGTTGGGAGCCAAAGTATCGTTATCATTCGTTGTGGCGAAATAACAAAGCAGAAACAGGGCAGGAGGCGAAGGACATCATGGCAAACATTTTGGTAGTGGACGATGAGCTGGGCATTCGGGATCTGCTCTCAGAAATCTTGAACGACGAAGGTCATGCCGTGGAGCTGGCCGAAAACGCGGCGCAGGCGCGCGTGGCCCGAGCGCAATACCGACCGGACTTGGTGCTCTTGGACATCTGGATGCCCGACACCGATGGCGTGACCCTGCTCAAAGAATGGGCCAGCACCGGCCAACTCAACATGCCCGTGATCATGATGAGCGGCCACGCCACGGTGGAGACCGCCGCAGAAGCGACCCGCATCGGCGCCTTGGACTTTTTGGAAAAGCCCATCACCATGCAAAAGCTGCTCAAAGCCGTTGAAAAAGGTTTGAGCAAAGCACACATCAAAGCTGTTGCGGAGAGCCACGGCCTAGGCGCCTCCTTGGCCCCTGTGAGCAACGGCTTGACCATTGAACAAGCCATGACGGGCGGCCACATGGCGGCCCAGCCCCGTGTGGACCTGGGCCCGCAAGCCCAGCAAGCCTTCAACCTTGAAGGGCCCTTGCGCGAGGTGCGCGATGGCTTTGAAAAAGCCTATTTCGAATACCACTTGGTCAAAGAACAGGGATCCATGACCCGTGTCGCCGACAAGACCGGTTTGGAGCGCACGCACCTCTACCGCAAGCTCAAGCAATTGGGTGTGGACCTCACGCGCAGCAAGCGCCCCGCCGCCCGATGAGCCGCCCCAAATAACGCTCCTGTCGGTGCTATAATCTTGCTCTTACCAAGGCCCGGTAGCTCAGTTGGTAGAGCAGCGGATTGAAAATCCGCGTGTCG
>DAISXI010000053.1:0-13085 GCA_036825935.1 Hydrogenophaga sp. | reverse complement strand
CTCAGCGCTTGGCGTGTTCAGCCCACCGGCACCGAGGGTTACAAAAAAGCCGAGGTCACGCTGGGCGGGGTGGACACCCAAGCCCTGTCGTCCCAAACCATGGAATCGCGCCAAAGCGGCCTGTATTTCATTGGCGAGGTGGTGGACGTGACGGGCTGGCTGGGGGGCTACAACTTTCAGTGGGCCTGGGCCAGTGCCCATGCCTGTGGGCAAGCCCTGAAAAAGTCACTATAATCTGGGGTTTTGCTGGCAATGCCCGTCGCCAACACGAGTTCACAGACGGGCAATTCCGCAGACATGGCGTACAGGCTGATCTTCTTGTCCACCCTCTGCTGCACATTCTGGAAATCTTTTTTAATGACCACCATCCGCGTAAAAGACAACGAGCCGTTTGACGTAGCCCTTCGCCGCTTCAAGCGCACGATCGAAAAATTGGGCTTGCTCACCGACCTGCGTGCACGCGAGTTCTATGAAAAGCCCACCGCTGAGCGCAAGCGCAAGAAGTCGGCCGCCGTCAAGCGCCACTACAAGCGCGTGCGTTCGATGCAGCTGCCCAAGAAGCTGTTCTGATCGAAGTCATCCGCCAGTGTTGCACTGGCCGACTTCACACCAGCCCGCCCGAGCTCGCCTCCGCGGGCTTTTTCTATTCAGGAGCCCGCCATGAGCCTCAAAGCCCAGATCACCGAAGACATGAAAACCGCCATGCGCGCCAAAGACAGCGAGCGCTTGGGCACCATCCGTTTGTTGCAAGCGGCCATGAAGCAAAAAGAGGTCGATGAGCGCATCGAACTCGACGACGCGGCCGTGGTGGCCATCGTCGACAAGCTCATCAAACAACGCAAAGACTCCATCGCCGCCTTTGAGCAAGCCGCTCGCCAAGACTTGGCCGACAAAGAAAAAGCCGAAATGGCCGTGTTGATGGCTTACTTGCCCGAACGTTTGTCGGCCGAGGAAGTCACGAGCGCGGTGCAAGCCATCGTGACCGCCTTGGGCGCCAGCGGCCCCGGCGACATGGGCAAAGTCATGGGCGCGGTCAAAACCCAGCTCGCGGGCAAGGCCGACATGGGCATGGTCTCGGCCGCGGTCAAGGCCGCGCTCGCCCCTTAAACCTCAGCCCATCACCAAGGCCGTGCCCCACACGGCCAAGACCGCACCGACCCACGCACCCCAAGCGGGTCGGCGTCGGTAGACCAGCCACAACAAGGGCAGGATCAGGATCGGGGTGACCGACGACAAAATGGCCACCACACCCGCCTGGCCCTCGCGCATGGCGGCCAAGATCAGCGTCATGCCCAAAACCATGGCCACGGCTGCGCTGGCGAAGGTCAACCACAGGTCTTGGGCTCGCACCGGCGCTTGTCCCCTCGCCCCACGCCAAAGCAGCCACAACACCCCATGCGCCGCCAATGCCACGCTCATGCGCACGGCCGACGCCGCCACCGGGTCTACCCCGGTGCTCATCAAGGGCTTGAGCATCAAGGTCGCCAGCGACTGACACAACGCGGCCAACAAACCCAGTGCCACACCCCAGAACAAGCGCCCTTGGGTGTGCTCCCAGCCGTGGGCCTCGTCGCTGCGTTTGCCCCACACAATGGCCAACATCACACCGCCGACCAAGAGCACGGCGCCCACCAAGGCCCAACCCCACAAAACTTCGCCCAGCCACCACCAAGCCAACAGGGCCGAAAACCCCGCGTGGGTGGCGAAGAGCACGCCAGAGCGGCGCGGCCCCAAGCGGTTCATGCAAGCAAACAAGGCGGTGTCGCCCAAAAAAATACCGATCAGGCCCGAGACGCCCAGCCACAGCCAAGCGCTGCTGGCCAAGGAGCCCCACGTGCCGCTGTGCCAAGCCAGGGCCCACAAGAGCGCACTGGCGAACAACATGCGCCAACGGCTGAACGCAAACGCCCCCAAGCGTTGCGCTGGGGGCGCTGAGAACAAACTGGAAAACGCCCAACAGCCCGCGGCCATCAGGGCCATGGCTTCGGGGCGCATCAGCTGCCCGCGATTTGCATGCGGTTGATGAGGATGGAGCCCACGGTTTTGGCCCCGTGGGTGTAGGCGTCTGCGCCGACGGCCTCGATGCCCATGAACATGTCTTTGAGGTTGCCAGCGATGGTGATCTCGTGCACGGGGTACGCGATCACGCCGTTTTCCACCCAATAGCCCGACGCCCCACGCGAGTAATCACCCGTCACGTAGTTCACGCCTTGGCCCATCAATTCGGTAACGAACAGGCCGCGCCCGAGTTGGCGCAGCATGGCGGGCAGGTCGTCGCCCGCTTGGGTGCGGCGGCTCGTGAGGCTCAGGTTGTGCGAGCCACCCGAATGGCCGGTGGTGCGCATGCCGAGCTTGCGTGCCGAGTAGCTGCCCAAGAAATAGCTTTGCACCTCACCCGCGTCCAACACGCGGCGCGCTTGCACTCGTACACCTTCGTCATCAAAGGGGGAACTGCCTTTGCCTTTGAGCACAAACGGGTCTTCGTCGATGTCCAAGTGCTCGGCCATGACGCGCTGGCCCAAGCTTTTGGGCAAGAAGGTGGTGTTGCGGTAGAGCGCGCCGCCGCTGGTCGCTTGCACATAAGCGCCCACGAGGCCTGCAGCCAAGCTCGACTCGAACAAGACCGGGCACTGCA
Organism: Hydrogenophaga sp.; assembly: GCA_036825935.1. Taxonomy (GTDB): domain Bacteria; phylum Pseudomonadota; class Gammaproteobacteria; order Burkholderiales; family Burkholderiaceae_C; genus Hydrogenophaga. Next base: position 10,450 of record DAISXI010000053.1, on the reverse strand, counting down.
CGGTGGCGATTTTGCGACCACCTAGGCGTGACAAGGCGCGCTCGGCCGCGTAACGGCCCACCGCTTGCGGCGTGGCCAAATCTTGGGCGCTGCGCATGGAGCTGTACCAAGCGTCGCGTTGCATGTCCGAGCCTTTGCCCGCGATGGGCGCGACCGACAAGGTGTGGCGCGAGCTGGCGTAGCCACCGCGGAACACGCCCGCGCCGTGCGTCTGGCCCTGGCGCAAGTGGGCGCTGAAGAAATGCGATTGCTGCGCCGAGACCGCCGCGCCTTCGCTGTTGGTGATGCGCTTGCTGGTGTTGAGCGCCGCGGCCTCACAGGCCAAGGCCAAGTGCATGGCCTGCTGCGACTCGATGGCCCAGGGGTGGAACAGGTCCAGGTCGCGCTGCTCTTGCACCACGTCCTGCACATCGGGCAGGCCCGCGCAGGGGTCTTCGGCGGTGAAGCGCGCGATGTCGTAGGCCGCTTGCACGGTTTGGCGCACCGCGTCGATGGAGAAGTCCGAGGTGGACGCGTTGCCGCGGCGGTGACCGAGCATGACGGTCACGCCCAAGGATTTGTCGCGGTTGCGTTCGACGTTTTCCAACTCCCCCTTGCGTACCGAGACGCTCAAGCCCGCGCCTTCAGAGACCTCGGCCGCGGCGTCCACCGCGCCCAAGGCCTTGGCATGGGCCAAAGCAGCGTCGACGAGTTCTTCAAACTGTGCTCGGCTGTATTGGAAGCCGCTCAAGGGGCGGCGGCTGTCTTGCGACTGGGTGAGCGCCGGTGAAGCGGCACGTCGAGATGGGGGTGCGGGGGTTTTGTTCATGTCGGGGGCTATGATACTGGCCGCTGCACCCGCTGGCGCGCCCATTCAAAGAAGACCCCCCATGCCCCGCAAATTCACCAAAGGTTATTACGTTCGCGGCCACTTCGTGGCCGAGGGCAGCGAACTCGACCTCGAGCTCAAACGCGAGCTCAAAGGCGACACGGATGTCAGCCGCACCGACATGAAAAAACAGAGCGACGAACTGCAGCTCTTGGGCGAACAACTCCTGACTTTGCGCGCCGACCTCATAACCCGCGTGAACCTGCCCGACAAGCTGCTCGAAGCCGTGGCGGTCGCCAAACGCATCACCAACTTCGAAGGCCGCCGCCGCCAAATGCAGTTCATCGGCAAGCTCATGCGCAAGCTCGATGCGCCCACCGTGCAAGCCGTGCAAGACGCACTCGAAGAACAACGCAAACCCTCGGCCAAAGAAACCCAGCGCCTGCACCAAGCTGAAGACTGGCGCGACCGGATGATCGCCGGCGACCAAGCCCTCACCGCTTGGCTGGCCTTGGACAGCCAAAGCGATGCCCAGCACCTGCGCGCCTTGATCCGCCAAGCCCGCAAAGACGCCCAAGCCCCCGGCGCCAAAGAGCTGCCGGGCCAAGCGCCGCGCCACGGCAAGGCCTACCGCGAGCTTTTCCAGACCGTCAAAACCGCCCTCAGCCGCGAGGACGACAGCCCCACGATCGACACCGAAGAGGACGGGGCATGAGCACCGCACCGTTTGAGCCGGTTCGCATCGGCATCGTCTCCATCAGCGACCGCGCCAGCAGCGGCGTCTACGAAGACCTGGGCCTGCCCGCCCTGCAAGAGTGGCTGAGCCGCGCCCTGCGCAACCCCATCACCTTCGAGGCCCGCCTCATCCCCGATGAGGCCGAACGCATCAGCGCGACCTTGATCGACTTGGTGGACGCGGGTTGCAGCCTGGTGCTGACCACCGGCGGCACCGGCCCTGCGCTGCGCGACGTCACGCCCGAAGCCACCTTGGCCGTGGCGCACAAGGTCATGCCCGGCTTTGGTGAACAAATGCGTCAGATCAGCTTGAGCTTTGTGCCCACCGCCATCTTGTCACGCCAAGTGGCCGTCATCCGCGACCAGGCCCTGATCATCAACCTGCCCGGCCAGCCCAAAGCCATCGCCGAAACCCTGCAAGGCCTGCCCGCCAGCGACGCGCGCGCGGGCGTGCCGGGCATCTTTGCCGCCGTTCCCTATTGCATCGACCTCATCGGTGGACCTTACCTGGTCACCGACGACGGCGTGTGCAAAGCCTTCCGCCCCAAAAGCGCCCTGCGCCCCAACCCCACTGCGTGAGACCGACCATGATCATTGGACCCAACACCGTCGTCACCCTGACCTTCAAAGCCAGCGATGCCCATGGCAAGGTGCTCGAAGACGGCAAAGAGCCGCGCTCGTATTTGCACGGCGGCCACGGCAACACCCTGCCCGGCATTGAACAAGCGCTCGAAGGCCAAACCGTGGGCTTTGCCGGCACCTTGGTGCTGCGGCCCGAAGAGGCCTTCGGTGTGCGCGACGAGAGCCTGGTCACGTCCATCCCCAAGAGCCAATTCCCACCCGGCGTGAAGCTCGGCGGCACCATCCAAGGCCGCGACGACCAAGGCGAGACCCACACCTTCACCGTCATGAAGATCAAGGGCGACACGGTGCATTTGGACGGCAACCATCCCTTGGCGGGTCAGACGATGCACTTCACGGTCAAGGTCTTGGACGTTCGCGCCGCCAGCGACGAAGAAGTGGCCCACGGCCACGCGCACGGCGCACACGGCCACCACCACTGAGCACTCAACGCCACCGGTACACCTGCGCCGGACGGTGAGCCCCGCCCCGCATCACACCGGGCACAGGCTCCAACAGTTGGGCCGCATCGATGCGGCGGCGAAAGGTCACCTTGTCCAAATTCTCGGCCAAGATCGCTTCGCTGAACGCTTGGAGCTCAGGCAAGGTGAACGTCTGCGGGACCGAGCCAGCCGGAAAGCGAAAGTCGCGCACGTCTTGCCTGATTCGGCTAACGGCCAATGCGATGAGCACCGCGTGATCAAAGGCCAAATGGGCCGATCCCATCGACGGCTCCACCATGCGCCAAGCCAAGGCCTGAACCCGCTTACCCGCCACCGTTTCAATCTCGGCAGGCACCACACTGGCGTAAACCACCGTCATGGCCCAAGGTGCGCGAGGGTCGCGGTCAGCACCTCCCACCGCGATGATTTGTATGAGGTGATCGATGTGGTGGCCCAAGCGCTCTTGCGCCACACGCCGTGCGGCGCTGTCCAAGCTGGTGTCCCGATCAGTTCGCAAGACGCCACCGGGCAGTCCCCACAAGCCCTTGTGTGGGTGCTCTTGGCGCTGGCTGAGCATGACGTGGAGTCGGCCCGCTTGCACCGAAAACAGCACCACATCGACGCGCACCAGCGGCATGGGGTGGCGGGTGATCTGACCCGTGGTTGTGGTGTTTTCCATCCAGCAGCCCTTTATTAGTTGCATATTGAATCTAACACAGCTACACTTAGATTAATTATGAAACTAACTGGAGTGATGCATGGCTTATGACGTGATTGGGGATGTCCACGGACAAGATGGCAAGCTTGAACAGTTGTTGCAACGCATGGGCTATGTGGCCCATGGCCGGGGCTACAAAGCCCCGCAGGGGCGACAGGCTGTTTTTTTGGGGGACTTGATCGACCGCGGTTCGGGTCAGGTGCGGGTGGTGGAAATCGCACGCGCGATGGTCGAGAGCGGAGACGCTCGGTGCATCATGGGCAACCACGAATTCAATGCCATCGCCTACGTCAGTGATGACCCCAAAAATCCGGCCGAGGCTTTGCGACCGAACCGGCTGGAGTCCCCCAAGTCCCACAAAAACCGCCACCAGCACGCCGCATTTTTAACGCAGGTAGGCTCAGGTTCGGCATTGCACCGCTCGATGATCGATTGGTTCAAAACACTGCCCGTCTTCTTGGACTTGGGCGGCATCCGCGTGGCCCACGGTTGCTGGGACGAGGCGTCGGTTCAAACGCTATCGGCAGCCGGTTGGGACGGCCATCGGCCTTTGTCGGACAGCCTGCTGCAAGAGGCTTGCCGCATGGAGACCGCGCAACAAGAAAGTGCCTTGATGCGGGCCCGCAAGCTGTTGACCTGTGGCTTGGAGCTTAATTTGCCCGAGGGTGTGACCATCGAAGCCAAAAACGGGGAACAGTTTGACAACGTGCGCATCGCCAACTGGCGGTACTGGGCGAAGGCGTTTCATGAAGTTGCATTGGTCTCCCCCCGACAAGCCCAGGCGCTGATGCACCTGCCATGGCCGGATGATTTGACCATCTTGCCCATCGAAGGCGCACCGATTTTTCTGGGCCACCACTGGTTCAGCGGCCAACCCGTGATCGAGTGCCCCAAGCTGGCGTGTTTGGATTGGTCGGCCGCGCTGTCAGGCCCCTTGGTGTCCTACCGATGGGATGGCGAGGAAACGCTGAGCAACTCGTCCTTGATCTGGACTCAATAAACGACGGAGGCATCTCAAATGAGCCGGACATGGAACGAACAAATACAGAATCAACTGGCATTTGAGTTCACAGAACAATTGATTCGAAGGGTGTCGAGTTCGAATAATCACAACACTGCAGGAACTTACTTGGTCAGCACTTTTCGACCCCGTGATGACCTGCCCGCGAGCGCATCATTGCGCAGGATGTCAACCAAGGTAGCGTGTCGATTGGCTGAAATGGGCTTTCTTGAACCGGTTTCCGTACGCATTGCCTTCGCTTATTTGGAAGGTTCGTATTGACGCTGCTGAATTGGGTCTTTGCGGAGAATCTGGCAATGCATTTGTTGAGAAACATCTAACGACTCAGGAACTTGTCAGGCTTGGTTTCGAGGTGGTTGACGGCCCAATCTCTTAGGCCAAAACCCAAATCAACACCAATTTCTAGACAGCAGCATCACACGCGCCTCACTTGCCCACGAGCTGGTTGAGCTTGTCGGCTTCGAAGTGTTCTTTTCGGTGGGCGTCTTCGGGCACGCAGTCGCCCTGCTTCACGCAATCCGACAAGGTTTGCACCGCTTGCCAGAGCATGGCGATTTGGTGCTCTTGGCTGGCCGCGTTGTCGATCAAGCCCCGCATGGCTTGGCTCAGCGGGTCGTCGTTTTGCGTCACGCCGTAGGCCGAGAAGCCCATTTTCGAAGCGACGGCTTCGCGCTGCGCATCGATCTCGGCGGCGATGATGCGCGCCGGGTTGCCCACCGCCGTGGCGCCCGCGGGCACCGGTTTGGTCACCACCGCATTGCTGCCGATCTTGGCGTTGTCGCCCACCTCAAAACCGCCCAAGACCTGCGCACCCGCGCCCACGACCACGTCGCGACCCAAGGTCGGGTGGCGCTTGGCGCCTTTGGACAAAGACGTGCCGCCCAAGGTCACGCCTTGGTAAATCGTGCAACCGGCCCCGATGACGGCGGTCTCGCCGATCACCACGCCCATGCCGTGGTCTATGAAGACACCGGGCTCGATCTGTGCGCCGGGGTGGATCTCGATGCCGGTGAACCAACGCGCCAGGTGCGAGATGAACCGGCCCATCCAACGAAAGCCCATGCTCCAGCAGGCGTGCGCCCAACGGTGCATGGCCAAGGCGTGCAAGCCCGGGTAACAGGTCAAGACTTCCCAGGTGCTGCGCGCCGCGGGGTCGCGTTCCAAAATGATGCGGACGTCTTGTTTCAAGCGGTCAAACATGGGCGGTATCGAGGTGAGAGGGGCTTTGAGTCTAGCGCTTGGCACGTTCAGCGGTTTGCAGCATGGCCTTGGCCACCCCGCGCAGGATGTGGACTTCTTCGGGCGCGAGTTGCGCGCGGTTGAGCAACTGGTTCAAACGCGGCAGGAGTTTTTTGGGGGCGTCGGGGTCCAGAAAGTCCACCGCCACCAAGGCCTGCTCCCAGTGCTGCAACAAGCCACCCACCATGGCCGCGTCGGCCACGGGACTGGCCGCCGCTGGCGGGGCGTCGTCAAAGCCCCCCAAGGCCATGCGCCAGTCGTAGGCGATGAGTTGCACCGCGGCGGCCAAATTCAGCGAGCCGAATTGCGCGTGGGTGGGGATGCGCAAGCACACGTGGCAGCGGTAAACGTCGTCATTGGCCATACCAAAGCGCTCAGAGCCGAACAAAAACGCCACGCCCGCTTCGGGCTGCGTCGCCACACGCGCCGGTGCGGTCAAGGCGGCGAAGTGTTCGCGCGGGCTGGTGGTGGGCGGTCCGAAGTCGCGCGGCGTCATGGCGGTGGCGCACAGGTGGCTCACGCCCTCGAGCGCTTCGTCGAGCGTCTCGACGATGCGGGCCTGTGCCAAGACATCGTTGGCGCCGCTGGCGCGCTGAATGGTTTCTTCGCGGCGCAGCACATTGGCCCAGCGCGGGCGCACCAACACCAAGTCGTCAAAACCCATGACCTTCATGGCGCGGGCCACACCGCCAACGTTGCCGGCGTGGCTGGTTTCAATCAACACGAATCGGGTCTTCATCTCGGGCTTTCTGAGGCGGTCTTGGCTTCACGTAAAATCTCTCCCATTGTCGCCGCCTCGCATCGCCGGGCTCCGGCGCTAACGTTTCCCCCTTTGCTCATCCCCTGTTGGGTCGGACTTGTCCGTGCCCGAGGAACACAATTCATGTCGTCCAGTCTGCACCCCATGCTCAACGTGGCCATCAAGGCCGCGCGTACCGCCGGAACCATCATCAACCGCGCCGCCCTCGACATCGAGTCGGTGCGCGTGTCGGCCAAACAAACGAATGACTTCGTGACCGAAGTGGATGTCGCCGCCGAGAACGCGATCATCGACACGCTGCTCACCGCGTACCCCGACCACGGCATTTGGGCCGAAGAGTCCGGCCAGCGCGAAGGTAAATTCGGCGGCGCAGACCACATTTGGATCATCGATCCGCTGGACGGCACCACCAACTTCATCCACGGCCTGCCCGTGTATTGCGTGAGCATCGCGCTCATGGTCAAGGGCAAGCTCGACCAAGCCGTCATTTACGACCCCAGCCGCAACGACCTGTTCTACGCAAGCAAGGGCCGTGGCGCTTACCTCAACGAGCGCCGCATCCGCGTGGCCAAACGCACCCAGCTCAGCGAGTGCTTGGTCTCCACTGGCTTTCCCTTCCGCGCCAACGACGCCTTCAACAACTACCTGCAAATCTTGGGCGATGTGATGCCGCGCTGCGCCGGCGTGCGCCGCCCTGGCTCGGCCGCGCTCGACTTGGCCTATGTGGCCGCGGGCTACACCGATGCGTATTTTGAAATGGGCCTCTCGCCCTGGGACTGCGCCGCGGGCGCTTTGCTCGTGACCGAAGCTGGTGGCTTGGTGGGCAACTTCTCGGGCGACTCCGACTTCTTGGAGCAAAAAGAGTGCTTGGCCGGCAACCCCCGCATTTACGGCCAAATGGTCGGCCTGATCGGCAAACACAGCAAGTTCGCCAGCGCGGGCGACAAGGCCGCGGTGCGACAGGCCGTCGCCCCAGCGGCTGACGACGCCTCAGACGTCTGAAGCGTCCACCCCCGACGCTGCTTCCGGCGTTGGGGTCAAGCGGGTGGCCAAGACCTTGTCGATGGCGCGACCGTCCATGTCGACGATCTCCAAGCGCCAGCCTTCCCACTCCACCACATCACAGACCTTCGGCAAAGATCCGCTGAGCAGCATGATCATGCCGCTGAGCGTGTGGTAGCGCCCGCGCTCCTCTTCAGGCACCTCATCCAAATTCAATCGGTCTTTGAGCTCGGGCACGGGGATGTGACCGTCGAGCAACCAGCTGCCGTCTTCGCGCTGCACGGCCCACGAGGTCTCGGGGTCGCGCGGCTGGAATTCGCCGGTGATGGCTTCGATCAAGTCTTGCAAGGTGATGATGCCCTGCACCTCGCCGTACTCGTCGATCACAAACGCCATGTGCACATCGGACAAACGGAAGTTGTCCAAGAGCTCCATGCCGGTGATGGTCTCGGGCACGTACAAGGGGCTTTGCAAGACTTGGTCGCGCAGTTGTTGTGCCGGGTCTTTCAGGGCACGGGCCAACCATTGGCGGGCGTTGATCACGCCCACGATGTTCTCGATACCACCCTGCACCACGGGGAAGCGGGCGTGATCGGAGTCTTCGATGCGGTTGAGGTTGTCGGCGAACGTATCGTCCACGTCCAAACACACGATGTCGGCGCGCGGCACCATGAGCGAGCCGATCTGGCGGTCGTCCAATCGGAACACGTTGCGCACCATGGTGTGCTCGTGCGACTCGATCACACCGGCCGAGGTGCCTTCGACCAACATGGCGTGGATCTCTTCTTCGGTGACCGGCGTGCCTTTGGTTTCTTTCACGCCCATGGCGCGCAGCAGGCCGCGGGTGGAGGCCGACAACAGCCACACAAAAGGCTGGGTGGCCACCGCCAAGACGTGGATGGGGCGAGCCACCAAACGGGCAAAGGTTTCGGGGTAGGACTGGCCGATGCGCTTGGGCACCAACTCGCCGACCACGATCGAGAAATAGGTGATGACCAAGACCACGAAGCCGGTGGCGGCGTAGCCCGCCAGAGGCTGTTCCATGCCCAACGAAATCAACCAGACCGACAGGGGGCCCGCCAATGCGGCCTCACCCACGATACCGTTGAGCACACCGATGGAGGTGATGCCGATTTGGATCGTCGACAAAAAACGGGTGGGGTCTTCGCCCAGTTTGACAGCGGCAGCAGCACCGCTGTCGCCCTCATCGATGAGTTTTTGCAGCCGGGCCTTGCGGGCGGTGACCAGTGCAATCTCGGACATGGCAAACAAGCCATTGAGACAGATGAGGGCAAACAGTATCGCTATTTCCATACAGCGGGCCCGGCGGGGCCCTGAGAGTCAAAGGACGTTCATTGTACGGAAAGCGACCCCATGGGGGATGCGGGGTCTCAGGCGGCGCTTGCTTGCGCCAAACATACCGCGCCGAACGCCCAAGTGATCCTGGTGCCTTAATGGAATAATCGGTCATCCCCACTGAGCGCTGACAACACCCCTCACCGTTTCCCGTCCAACACCACCCGCCGTGACCGAAGCCCTCCACACACCCATGATGCAGCAGTACACGGCCATCAAAGCCGAGTACCCCCACACGCTGGTGTTCTACCGCATGGGTGATTTCTACGAGCTCTTTTATGAGGACGCTGAGAAGGCCGTGCGCCTGCTCGACATCACCCTGACCCAGCGCGGCCAAAGCGCCGGCAAGCCCGTGGTGATGGCCGGTGTGCCGTTTCATTCGGTCGAAACCTATTTGGCGCGCCTCATCAAATTGGGCGAGTCGGTGGCCATTTGTGAACAGGTGGGCGACGTGGCCACCAGCAAAGGCCCGGTCGAGCGCAAGGTGGTGCGCGTGGTCACGCCCGGCACCTTGACCGATGCCGAGCTGCTGTCCGACACCAGCGAGGCCCTGCTCTTGGCCGTGCACCCCGGTGCGCGCACCGGTTGTGGTTTGGCTTGGATGAGCGTGACCCAAGGCACGGTGTTCTTGGCCCAATGCGCCAGCGACGAGCTGGCCGACTGGGTCGCGCGCATCGGCGCCAGCGAGGTGCTCTACAGCGCCGAGACCACGCCCGCCTTTGAAAAAGCCGTGGCCGCCGCTTGCCAAACCGTGAGCAACGGCCAACGCAGCATCGCCGTGGTGCGCCCCGCTTGGGCCTTTGACGCGGCCTTGGGCGAGCGCAAGCTGTGCGAACAACTCAACACCACCAGCCTGGCCGCTTGGGACGCCCAAGGCTTGGCCGACGCCCACGCCGCGGCCAGCGCCCTGCTCGACTACGCCGAACACACCCAAGGCCGCGCCCTCACCCACGTGCGCAGCCTGCAAGTGGCGCGCGCGCAAGCCCTGATCGACTTGCCCGCGGCCACGCGGCGCAACTTGGAACTCACCCACACCCTGCGCGGCGAGACCAGCCCCACGCTCTTGTCGGTGCTCGACACCTGCTGCACCGGCATGGGCAGCCGCCGCTTGCGCAGCTGGTTGCTGCAACCCGAGCGCGAGCGCAGCACGGCGCGCGAACGCCTGCAGGCCATCCGCGCTTTGCGCGGCGGTTTGTGGAACGGCCTGCGCCAGCAGCTGCAAGGCGCGAGCGACGTGGAGCGCATCACCGCGCGCATCGCGCTGCGCCAAGTGCGCCCGCGCGAACTGGTGGGCTTGGCCCACACCTTGGTGCGCTGCGAAGGCTTGGCCGCGCAACTGGCGCAGTCGCCCGACACCGCGGCGTCCAGCCAGCTGCACAGCTGGGCCCAAGACCTGCTGCCCCCCACCGACTGCGCGGCCTTGCTGCAGGCGGCCTTGTTGCCCGAACCGGCGGCCTTGGTTCGCGACGGGGGTGTCATCAACCACGGCTTTGACGCCGAGCTCGACGAGCTGCGCGCCATCCAAACCCATTGCGACGGCTTCTTGCTCGACTTGGAGACCCGCGAACGCGCGCGCACCGGCATCAACAACCTGCGCGTGCAGTTCAACAAGGTGCACGGTTTTTTCATCGAAGTCACGCAAGGCCAGGTGGACAAAGTCCCCGACGACTACCGCCGCCGCCAAACCCTCAAAAACGCCGAGCGCTTCATCACGCCCGAGCTCAAAACCTTTGAAGACAAAGCCCTG
>DAISXI010000052.1:0-13158 GCA_036825935.1 Hydrogenophaga sp. | reverse complement strand
CGAACAAACCTTGAGCCGCGGCCTCTTCATAACCGGTGGTGCCGTTGATCTGGCCGGCAAAAAACAGGCCTTGGATCTGGCGTGTCTCGAAACTGTTCTTGAGCGAGCGCGGGTCGAAATAGTCGTACTCGATGGCGTAGCCCGGGCGCAAGATGTGGGCGTTCTCCATGCCCGCCATGCTGCGCACGAGGGCAAGCTGGATGTCAAACGGCAGGCTGGTGGAAATGCCGTTGGGGTAAATCTCGTGGGTGTCCAAGCCCTCGGGCTCGAGGAAAACCTGGTGGCTGTCCTTGTCGGCAAAGCGGTTGATCTTGTCTTCCACGCTCGGGCAGTAGCGCGGCCCCACGCCTTCGATCTTGCCGGTGAACATGGGGCTGCGGTCAAAGCCAGAGCGGATGATGTCGTGGGTGCGCTCGTTGGTGTGGGTGATCCAGCACGGCACTTGGCGCGGGTGCATCTCGGCGCGACCCATGACGCTGAACACCGGCACCGGGCGGTCCGCGCTGTCGGAGCCGGGCATGCCGTCGCCGGGCTGTTCGGTGCACTTCGAATAGTCGATGCTGCGCCCATCGATGCGCGGGGGTGTGCCGGTTTTCAGGCGGCCTTGGGGCAGCTTCAGTTCTTTGAGCCTTGCCGACAAACTCACGGCCGGCGGGTCACCCGCCCGTCCTGCGGCGTAGTTGTTCAGACCCACGTGGATCTTGCCGTCCAAAAAAGTGCCGGCCGTCAGCACCACGGTGCGGCAGCGAAAACGCACACCCACTTGGGTCACGGCCCCTACCACTCGATCGCCCTCCACCATCAGGTCGTCCACGGCCTGTTGGAACAGCCACAAATTGGGTTGGTTCTCCAAGACGCGGCGGATGGCGGCTTTGTACAAAACCCGGTCGGCCTGTGCCCGGGTGGCGCGCACGGCCGGGCCTTTGCTGCTGTTGAGGATGCGGAACTGGATGCCACCTTCGTCGGTGGCCAAGGCCATGGCACCACCCAAGGCGTCGACCTCTTTGACCAAATGGCCTTTGCCGATGCCGCCAATCGACGGGTTGCAGCTCATTTGCCCCAAGGTCTCGATGTTGTGAGTTAACAACAAAGTACGGCAACCCATGCGGGCCGACGCCAAGGCCGCCTCGGTGCCGGCATGACCGCCACCGACAACGATCACATCAAATTCTTCGGGATACAACATGAGCTAAGCGGGCCTGGCCCGTCCAAAGTGGGCGCAACCCGCGCCGGGGTGGCCCGTGAAGGCCCTGTGCACAAAGCAAGGTGCAGCGCGGTATTTTAGCGGTGGGACTATGCGCACGCACACCCCGTCACAATGGCGCATGAGTTTTGAATGTCGCCCCCACTGCGCCGCCTGCTGCATCGCGCCGTCCATCAGCAGCCCCATGCCGGGACTGCCCCACGGCAAACCGGCAGGCGTGCCCTGCCCGCACCTGACCGCCGAGCGACGTTGCGCACTGTTCGGCCAGCCCGAACGCCCGGCCGTCTGCGGCTCATTGCAACCAAACGAAACGATGTGCCGCAGCGACGCGGCATCGGCCTTACACTGGCTTGGCGAACTGGAGCGGCTCACCCAACCGCGCTCGGCTTGACAGATGTCAAGCCCTCGCAGCAACAACGGGTGTGCAATGGTTTTTTAACCTGGGAGTATTCACATGAACCAAAACGTCGGCGGTCTTGACCGCACCATCCGCATCGTTGCAGGCTTGGCTTTGATCGCAGCGGCCGCCACCGGCACCATCGGCGTGTGGGGTTGGGTTGGCGTGGTGCCTTTGCTGACCGGTGCCCTGGGCCGGTGCCCACCCTATGCCCTGCTGGGCCTGAACACCTGCTCGGTCAAAAAAGCCGATTGAACCTGACGGCTCAGTAGATGGGCGGCTGACCTTCGGGTCGGGTTTTGAAGCGGCGGTGCGGCCAGTAATACTGCGCCGGCATCTCGCGCACATAGCCTTCCAAACGGGCGTTCATTTCGCGAACGTCCTGTTCTTCGTTGCCCGTGGGGTAGTTCTCCCACACCGGCAACAAACGCACCTCATAACCACCCCACGTCACGCGGGTGAGGATGGTCATGACCGGTGCTTCTCCGATGGCAGACAATCGGGGCAAAGCGGGCACCGTGGCCGCGTTCACACCAAAAAACGGGACGAACACCGATTGGTGACGTCCCAAATCCATGTCGGGCGAAAAGTGCAACAGTCCACCGTGGCGCAAGGCCTTGAGCAAGGGTCGCACACCTTGGTGTCTCGGGGCCAAAGCCGCCCCGAAACGCATGCGACCGCGGTTCATCCATCGCTCAAGCCACGCTTTGCGCTGACGCGAGTAACTCACTGTCCATGGGCGTTTGACTCGGCTGCTCAGCCACAGACCGCCCACGTCCAAGCCCATGAAGTGCGGGACAAAAACCACCCGCGACTCTGACCCCGCCAACAGCTTCAAATCACCATCGAATCGGATTCGGCGGTCCAAGGTGGACAGTGGGGCGTGCCACAACCAGAAGCGGTCCAACAAGGTGCAGCCGAACAGGACAAAGTTGACCACCATCCACCAGCTCCGAACGATGGGCGAACGTTCTGGAAAACACAGGGCCAAATTGCGCCAAGCGACGCGTCGGCGTTGACCCGCGAACACGAGCAAGCCCAGGCCCAGCAGCAAGCCCAAGAAGCGGAACAGCCACAAGGGCAATACAGCGAACACCAGCATCAAGTAAAGGTGGCCCATGGCCAAATGAGATGGCCCATTATCGCAAAGCGCCAGCGCTCAGACCGGGCTGTCGATGCGGATCCAGGTGGTTTTGGTTTCGGTGTACTTGTCAAACGCGTGCAGCGACTTGTCCCGCCCCACCCCGCTTTGCTTGAAACCACCGAACGGCACGGTGATGTCGTCCTCGTCGTACTGGTTCACGTGCACCGTGCCGGCGCGCAAAGCACGGGCCACGCCGTGCGCCTTGTTCAGGTCGCGCGTCCAAACACCGGCTTGCAAACCGTATTCGCTGGCGTTGGCTTGGCGCACGACCTCGGCCACGTCGGTGAAGCTGAGCACCGACAAGACCGGGCCAAAGATTTCTTCACGGGCGATCGTCATCGACGGCGTCACGCCATCGAACACCGTGGGCTGCACATAACAACCACCGGCCACCGGCTGCACCCGTTGACCACCGGCGACCAAACGCGCCCCTTCGGACTCGCCCAAGCCGATGTAGCGCATCACGTTGTTGAGTTGAACCTCATCGACGATGGCGCCCATGACGGTGGAGGACTCCAAGGGGTTGGCCGGTTGGTAATTGGGCACCAAGGCCAAGGCGCGCTCCATGAAGGCGTCTTTGATGGACGCCTCGACGAACAAGCGCGAGGGCGCGTTGCAGCTCTCGCCTTGGTTGAAGAAGATGCTGCCCACCGCGGCTTGCACCGCGCGGTCGAGGTCGGGGCAGTCAGCGAACACGATGTTGGGCGACTTGCCCCCCAACTCGGTCCAGGCGCGCTTGAGGTTGCTCTGGCCGGCCATGACGTGGATCTGTTTGCCCACGCGGGTCGAACCGGTGAACGCGATGCAATCCACGTCCATGTGCAAAGCCAAGGGCGAACCGGCTTCGGGTCCGTAACCGGGCACCACGTTGAACACGCCCGCCGGGATACCCGCTTTCAAAGCCAGCTCGGCCAAACGCAAGGCCGTGAGCGGCGATTTTTCGCTGGGCTTCAAAACCACCGAATTGCCCGCAGCCAAAGCCGGCGCGATTTTCCAAGCCGCCATGATGAGCGGGTAGTTCCACGGCACGATCACGCCCACCACACCGACGGGCTCGCGGGTGATGAGCGCCAAGGCCGTTCTGGCCGTCGGTGCAATCTCGTCGTACACCTTGTCGGTGGCCTCACCGTACCAACGGATGCAGTTGGCCGCGCTGTTGACGTCCACCGCACGGGCGTACTTCAAAGGCTTGCCCATGTCCAAGGTTTCGGTCAGGGCCAACTCGTCGGCGTGGTCCAGCAACTCTTGGGCGAAGCGGATCATCACGCGCTTGCGCTGCGCGGGCGCCAAGCCCGACCAGCGGCGGTCCTCGAAGGCCTGACGGCCAGCGGCCACCGCCGCATCGATGTCGGCCACGCCACACCGCGCCACGGCACCCAAAGAGCGGCCATCAACGGGCGAGCGGTTGTCAAAGGTTTGCCCATCCCGGGCGCCGACGCGTTCACCGTTGATGAAGGCGCGGCCGTCGTGCGTGTGGCTTGTCATGTGAAGGTCCAGTTGGGTTTGTCTGTCTCATGCGCGCGGTGCGCGTGGCTGCGTCACTGCCGTGCAGCGGCGGCCATCTCACGCTCTCGGCGGCGCGTGCTGCGCGCCACCCACACGCTGTAACTGACGATGACGATGGTCACGGTCACAATCAGCAAGGTGGCGGCGGCGTAAATCGTGGGGTTGATGCCGCGTCGGGCATAACCAAAAATCACTTGCGGCAAGGTGTTCACACCGGGGCCAGACAAGAACTCCGAAATCACCACATCGTCAAACGACAAGGTGAAGGACAACAAAAACGCCGCCAAGATGGCTTGGAAAATGTTGGGCAGGGTGATCAAGAAAAACACCTGGTGTGGGCGCGCGCCCAAATCCATGGCGGCCTCTTCAATCGATCGGTCCATCTCCAGCAAGCGCGACTGCACCACCACCATCGCGTACGCCATGCCCAGCAGGGTGTGTCCCAAGATGATCGTGAGCATGCCGCGCTGCGGCCAACCAAACAGGTTTTGCGAACCCACCATCAAGAGCAGCAAAGACAAACCGATCACCACCTCAGGCATCACCAAGGGCGCGTTGACCATGCCCGAGAACACGGTGCGACCAAAAAACGCGCGGTAGCGCACCAACACAAACGCAGCAAACGTGCCCAGCGTGGCCGACAGCACGCCCGTGATTGCCGCCACCTTGATGGACAACCAAAAGCCCTCGACGATTTTGGTGTCGCGCGTCAAGGCCTCGTACCAGCGCCAAGAAAAGCCGGTGAACACCGCGTCTTGGCGGGTGCTGTTGAACGAGAACACCACCATGAACATCAGGGGCAGGTAGAGAAACAAGAAGACCGCCACCAGCCAAAACTTACCGAAGTGTTTTTCAAAAAAGGCTTGCATCTCAATCGCTCCAGGCGGGGGCCATCATTCTTTGTTGCGGTAGTAGAAGGCCAGTGGCACGACGATCACACCGATCATCACCACCGCCAAGGCCGTGGCGCGGGGCCAGTTGTTGCTCGTGAACATCTCGTCCCACACCACCCGGCCGATCATGATGTTTTCGGGACCACCCAAGAGCGAGGGGATCACGAACTCACCCACCGACGGAATGAAAACCAACATGAAACCCGCGATGATGCCGGCCTTGGACAGTGGCACCGTGATAAGCCAAAACGCTTTGAACGGCGAGGCGCCCAAGTCGTAAGCGGCCTCAAGCAAGCGGAAGTCCATCTTCACCAAGTTGGCGTACAGCGGCAGCACCATAAAAGGCAGATACACATAGACCATGCCCACCAGCAGCGACACGTCGGTGTAGAGCATCTGGATCGGCTCGCTCGTCAAACCCACGGCCATGAAGACTTGGTTGAGCACGCCTTGGTCGGCCAAGATGCCCTTCCATGCGTAAACACGCAACAAGAACGAAGTCCAAAACGGCAACATCACCATCATCAAGAGCGCGGGGCGAACACTGGCCGGCGAACGAGCGATGAAATAAGCAAACGGATAACCCAAGACCAAGCACAGCACCGCCGTGCACAAGGCGTACCAGACTGAGCGCACATAGGCCTCTATGTAGAGCGTCTGAAACCAAGCGCCCTCTTCTGATTTGAAAATGGTCGTGTAGTTCTCGTATTTCAGCGACAGCAAGCCGGTCTCGGTGTTCCAGATGGGCTTGAAGGGGTGGATGCTCTCACCCATGTCCACAAAGCTGATGTAGAGCAGGATGAGAAACGGCAGGAAGAAAAACACAAACAACCACACATAGGGCACGCCAATGACGAAGCGTTTGCCGGGCATGGAAATGGGGGTGCTCACCATGGGCTCCTTCGGCGTCAGTCGCGCAACACCACCGCGGCGCTGTCGCTCCACCAGAAGAACACCGTGTCCTCCCACGTGATGTCGGACAACTCGTGACGTGAGGTGTTGGCCTCGGTGATCTTCACCTTGGAACCATCGCTGGCCTTGACGATGTAGGTGTTGTAGGAACCGAAATACGCGATTTCTTTGACCTGCCCCGTGAACACATTGATGTTCGCATCGGGTCGGGTTTTGCTGACCTCAATTTTCTCGGGGCGCACCGCCAAGGTCACCGGCATGTTGAGCGTGCCGCTCACGCCGTGGCCCACGTGCATCTCGCCCAAAGCCGTGGTGACGGCGCACCGATCGGGCTCGTCCACCGTCAAGCCGCCCGCAAACAGATTCACGTTGCCGATGAAGTCGGCCACGAACTTGTTGCGCGGGTGCTCGTAAATCTCTTCGGGTGTGCCGACTTGCAGCACACGACCTTTGCTCATGATGGCGATGCGGCTGGCCATGGTCATGGCCTCTTCTTGGTCGTGGGTGACCATCACCACCGTCACGCCCACCTGTTCAATGATGTTGACCAGTTCAAACTGGGTTTGTTCGCGCAGCTTCTTGTCCAGGGCACCCAAGGGTTCATCGAGCAACAAGAGCTTGGGTTTTTTCGCCAAGCTGCGGGCCAAAGCCACGCGCTGCTGCTGGCCGCCCGACAACTGGTGGGGCTTGCGTTTGGCGTAGGGCGTGAGCTGCACCAAGGCCAGCATCTCGTCGGTGCGCTTTTGAATTTCGTCTTTGGGCAAGCCTTCGCGCTTGAGGCCAAAGGCCACGTTCTCCCAAATGTTCAGGTGAGGGAACAGCGCATACGACTGGAACATCATGTTGACTGGCCGGTCGTAGGGCGCCATGGCCGCGACGTCTTGGCCACCCAATAAAATTCGCCCGGAGGTCGGTTTCTCAAAGCCCGCGAGCATGCGCAACAGGGTTGACTTGCCGCAGCCCGAGCTGCCCAAGAGCGCAAAGATCTCGCCCTTGCCGATCGAGAGCGAGACCTCGTCCACCGCCACTGCGTCGTCAAAACGCTTGACCAGTTTTTCGGTAACCAAGTACCCCGCTTGTGCCCCAGGCTGTGTCATTCGTGAACCCCGTGCGTCGAATAAATCAGAAACAAAAAGGGCTGTTCATACGGCACGTACAAACAGCCCGGACTCGGTGTGAACCGAAATTACTTGCCTTGCTTGAAGCTGGTGTAGGCGTTGGCCATGGCTTCGCGCGCTTCGTTGGTCCAGCTGGCGGGCTGGATCATCTTGGGCATGTACGCAGGATCCACAAAAATGGTCTTGTTGGCGGCCATCTCTGGCGCCACCATGGGCACCGCAGCCTTGTTGCCGGCGTTGTAGCTCAATTCATTGGCCATCGCAGCACCGTTCTCAGGCTTCAAGAAGAAGTTGATGAAGGCGTGTGCGTTGCCTGGGTGCTTGGCGTCTTTGGTGATGGCCATGGTGTCAAAGAAAGACAAAGCACCGGTGCTGGGCAACAGGGCTTGGATCACGTCTTTGGACTTGTTTTCAGCGGCGCGTTGTGCAGCAATGTTCACGTCACCAGCCCAGCCGATGGCCACGCAAGCTTTGCCGCCGGCGATGTCATCGATCATGGTCGAGCTGAAAATGCGGATGTCTTTGCGCACCTTGGCCAACATGTCGGTGGCGGCTTTGTAGTCGGCGGCATCGTTGGAGTAAGCGTCCTTGCCGATGTAATGCAGCGCCACGGGAATGATCTCGGTGGGCGAATCCAGGTACGCAATGCCACACGACTTCAGCTTGCTGGTGTACTGAGGCTTGAAGACCAAGTCCCAAGCGTTCTCAGGCATGGGCATGCCGCCCAAGGCTTTTTCGACCTTGGTCTTGTTGATGCCCACGGTGGTGAAGCTCCAAGCCCATGGCACCAAGTGCTTGTTGCCAGGATCGGCCTTGGTCAAGACGGCCATGACGGACTCGTCGAGGTTGCCGTAATTGGGGAGCTTGCTGCGGTCCAAAGGCTGGAAGAAGCCAGCTGCGATTTGGGGTTGGGCAAAGGTGGTACCGGGCACGACGATGTCGTAGCCGGTGTTGCCTGCAACCAGTTTGGCCTGCAGTGCTTCGTTGGTCTCAAAGGTGTCGTAATTCACCTTGATGCCGGTCTCTTTTTCGAAGGCCGCGATCAGGCCTTCGGGAATGTAGTCGGGCCAGTTGTAGATGTTCAACACCTTCTCTTCGGCCGGTGCGGCGGCAGGCGCAGGAGCAGCCGCCACGGGCTCTTCCTTTTTGCCGCAAGCGACCAAAGCCATGGCCGACATGGCCAAAACCAACACGTGTTTTTTCATGATCATGATTGCGTTTACTCCAAAAAATTAAAGGACACCAATGGCCGCACGCAGGCGGGCCAGAACATTCTATTCAAGCGCAATGGCCCGCTTCTTGCAAGTCCACCAAAGTCGCATCCAAACAGCGGTGTATCAGGGCCATCATTTCATCAATCTGGGCCCGCGTCATGATCAATGGCGGGGAAATGATCATCCGGTCACCCACCGCGCGCATGATCAAGCCGTTCTTAAAACAGTGCGCGCGGCAGCGCATCCCGACGCCCAAGTCGGCATCGAACATGGCGCGGGTGGCTTTGTTTTTGATCAAAACCATGCCGCCCACGAAGCCGCAGGTCTGGGCTTCACCCACCAGCGGGTGCGCTTTGAGCGCCTCAAACTGCTGCGCCAGATACGGACCGGTGTCTTCGCGCACCCGCCGAGGCAGGTCTTCTTTTTCCATCAGGTTCAGGTTGGCCAAGGCCACCGCACAGGCCACGGGGTGTCCGCTGTAGGTGTAACCGTGGTTGAACTCGCCGCCTTTTTCAATCAGAACGTCGGCCACGCGGTTGCCCACCATGACGCCGCCCAAGGGGATGTAGCCGCTGGTCACGCCCTTGGCAAAGGTCACCAAGTCGGGCTTGTAGCCGAACTTCTCGTACGCAAACCAATGGCCCAAACGGCCAAACGCGCAAATGACTTCGTCGGAGATCAGCAAGATGCCGTACTTGTCGACGATGCGCTGGATCTCGGGCCAGTAGGTGTCGGGCGGGATGATCACGCCGCCCGCGCCCTGCACCGGCTCACCAATGAAGGCCGCGACCTTCTCCGGGCCAATGGCCAAAATCTTTTCTTCGAGCCAGCCGGCCGCACGGATGCCGAAGTCGGCGCGGCTCTCGCCGGGCAAGGCGTTGTCCCAGTGGTGGGGCTGTTCGATGTGGGTGATGTTGGGGATGGGCAAATCGCCTTGGGCGTGCATGCCGCTCATGCCACCCAGCGAAGCACCGGCCATGGTGGAGCCGTGGTAAGCGTTGTGGCGGCTGATGATGACCTTGCGATCGGGCTGGCCAAGCAGGTCCCAATAGCGTCGCACCATGCGCACGTTGGTGTCGTTGCTCTCCGAGCCGCTGCTGCTGAAGAACACGTGCTTGAAACTGCGATCACCCACCGTGGGCGCCAAGCTCGCGAGCTTGGCCGCGAGCTGCACCGCCGGCACGTTGGTGGTTTGGAAGAAGCTGTTGTAAAAGGGCAGCGTCATCATTTGCTGGTACGCCGCATCCGCCAATTCTTTGCGACCGTAACCGGCGTTGACGCACCACAGCCCGCTCATGGCGTCCAGAATTTGGTGGCCTTCAGAATCCCAAATGTGAATGCCGTCGGCGCGGGTGATCACGCGCGAGCCACGGGTGGCCAGGTCGCCGTGGTCGGTAAAGGGGTGAATAAAGTGCGCGCTGTCCAGCGCTTGGATGGCGTGTGTGTCTTGGGCCTCGGCGCGGCGGACCACGGCGGGCGGGGCAATCAGGGTAGAGGTGTTCATCGCAAACATTTCCAACGCATCAAACGTGCAATAAGAGGTGTTCGCGCTCCCATGGCGAAATCACCTTCATGAATTCATCGAACTCGAGCTCTTTGACCTCGGTGTAGATCGTGATGAACTCTTTGCCCAACACTTCGTGCAAATCGGGCTCACCGCGCAGCCAGTCCAGCGCCTCGCCCAAGCTGCGGGGCAGGGAATAGGGCGCCAGGTAAGCGTCGCCCTTCATCTCGGCCTTGGGTTCGATCTTGTTCTTCATGCCCAAATAGCCGCACGCCAAGGTCATGGCCATGGCCACATACGGGTTGGCGTCGGCACCGATCACGCGGTTTTCCACGCGACGCGCTTCGGGTGTGGAGATGGGCGATCGGATGCCCACGGTGCGGTTGTCGTAACCCCACTCGATGTTGATCGGCGCGGCCGTGTGGCGGCTCAGACGACGGTAGCTGTTCACATACGGTGCGACCAAGACCATGGCCGCAGGGATGTAGCGCTGCAAGCCACCGATGTAATGGAAGAAGGCCTGGGATGGCGTGCCGTCTTCGTTGCTGAAAATGTTCTTGCCGGTCTTTTTGTCGACGATGCTTTGGTGCACGTGCATGGCCGAACCCGGCTCGCCCGCGATGGGCTTGGCCATGAAGGTGGCGTACATGTCGTGGCGCAAGGCCGATTCGCGCACCGTGCGTTTGAAGAAAAACACCTCATCGGCCAAATTCAGCGGATGGGCGTGGAAGAAATTGATCTCCATCTGGCCCGCGCCGACCTCGTGGATCAGCGTATCCACGTTGAGCTTCATCTTGTCGCAGTAGTCGTAAATCTCTTCGAACAGCGGATCGAACTCGTTGACCGCATCGATGCTGTAGGCCTGGCGCGAGGTCTCGGCGCGACCGCTACGGCCAATCGGCGCTTTGAGCAAGGTGTTGGGGTCGGTGTTGCGCGCGGTCAGGTAGAACTCCAACTCCGGCGCGACCACCGGGTCCCAGCCCTCGGCATCGTACAAATCGCAAATGCGGCGCAACACACTGCGCGGCGCAAACGGCACCAACTTGCCTTCGTGGTCAAAGCAGTCATGGATCACCTGCGCGGTCGGGTCGGTGGCCCAGGGCACGATGCGCGCCGTGCTGGGGTCGGGACGCAACTGCATGTCTTTGTCGGTCGGGTCGATCACGTCGTAATAGGGACCATTCTCAGGAAATTCGCCCGTCACACCCATGGCCACAATCGCTTCGGGGAGCCGCATACCACGGTCTTCGGTGAACTTGCCACGGGGCAGGATCTTGCCGCGCGCCACGCCCGTCAAGTCGGGCACGAGGCATTCCACCTCGGTCACCCGGTTCTCGTTGAGCCAAAGTTCTAAGTCATTGAAGGTTGTCATGGTGGGGGCTGTCATGTGCCATCTCCTGTGTCGTGAATCGGTTAAACCAAGGCCAAGCGTTGGCGTTGGCGAGCCTCGCAAGCTTGGCCAAATGCGTGAAAAATATTGGCGTAGAAGGGCGTCTCCCAGCAACGCCATTCGGGGTGCCACTGCATGGCATGAGCGAATGTGCGGGCACCTTCGACGGTGAAAGACTCCACCAGACCATCCGGCGCGTGAGCGGTGGCGCGAAGGCCTGGCGCCAATCGGTTGACCCCTTGGCCGTGCAAAGAGTTCACCATCACGTTGGTGCTACCGGCCCATTGGTGCAAATCACTGCCCTCGACCAAACGCAGCGAATGGGTCGGCGCGTATTGCTCTTCGGTGGACGCGGTTTTGTCTTCTCGGTGGTCGTTCAGACCGGGCACCAGATGAACCCGCTGGTGCAAAGAGCCACCCATGGCCACATTCATTTCTTGGTACCCGCGGCAAATGCCCAGCAAGGGCACCCCTTCTGAAACGCAGGCCCGAATCAAAGTCAAGGTCAGGCTGTCGCGCTCGGGATCCAAAGGCAAGCTGGGGTCGGCCACGTCTTCGTTGAAGTGAGACGGGTGAACGTTGGAGGGCGAGCCCGTGAGCATCACACCGTCAACCATGGCCAAGAGTTCGGGCACTTGCTCGGGACTGGCCAAGGGAAACATGATGGGCTGAGCCTTCGCACCGACTTTGACGGCTCGGGCGTATTTGTCACCCAGGACCAACGTCGGCATCTGATGCCCAGGGTCGCCCAACTGGCGGTGATCGGCGGGTAACCAAACCATACAAGCTGGTTTGCTCATGGGGGACTTCTCCAACGCGGTTTGTTGTACTTTGGGGTTCATTGGAGCACAGATTTGATCAAATTCAACTCAGGTAATCCCTTAGGCGGTGCCAGAGCATGCCCACCGCCAAGGTCGGGGTGCGCAGCAGCGGGCCACCGGGGAAATGGTGGTGCTTCAAGCGGGCAAAGACGTCAAAACGGTCGTCTTGGGTCGTGATGGCCTCGGCCACCAAACGCCCAGCCATGCCCGTGAGTGCTACGCCATGACCGCTGAAACCTTGTAGGTAAAAAACATTGCTGCCCAAACGACCAAAGTCTGGGGCGCGGTTCATGCTGATGTCCACAAAGCCGCCCCAGGTGAATTCGACAGGCACATCGGCCAAATCGGGGAAGACTTGCGCCATGCGCCGCTGCATCAGGCCCGACAGGCCGGGCGGGGTCATGGTGGTGTAGCTCACGCGGCCACCAAACAGCATGCGGTGATCGGCGCTGAAGCGGAAATAGTCCAACACAAAATTGTTGTCGCACACCGCGGCGTTGCTGGGGATCAGCCGCTGACACAGCGCGGGGTCGAGCTGGGGCGTGCCCACGATGTAGGTCCCCACCGGCATGATGCGCGGCGCAATCTCGGGCGCCACCGCAGGCCCGTGCACGGGCAACAAGCAATTTCCCGCCAGCACCGCAAAACGCGCCCGCACTTGACCTTGCGCGGTTCGGGCACACACCACATCGCCGCGGTCCAAGGCCGTCACGGGCGAGCATTCAAACAAACGCACGCCCGCAGCTTGCGCGGCTTGCGCCAAACCCAGCGCGTACTTGAGCGGATGCAAATGCCCCGAGCGCGATTCGCGCACCGCCGCGCGGTAACGCGGGCTGCGGATGTGGCGCTGGACATCGTCGCCTTCGGCCCAATCCACCTCGATGCCTTGGGACGTCAAAAAATCGGCCTCTTCGCGCAGCGCTCCAACCTTGCTGGCCGAGTCGGCCACGTACAGATAACCCGGCACCCAATCGCAATCGATCTGATGCTCGCGCATGCGCGCTTGCAACAAGTCCACCGCTTGCACCGACAGGTCCCAAGCGCGCTGCGCATCG
>DAISXI010000051.1:0-13178 GCA_036825935.1 Hydrogenophaga sp. | reverse complement strand
TCAAAGCGGCTGCCCGCGCGCACCGCCTTGGCCACCCCCAGCGGCACGGCCACCAGGTAGCTGATCAAAAACGTCCACAGCCCCAAGCTGATGGAGACCGGCAATTTTTCCAAGATCAAATCGCCCACGGCCTTGTTCTGGAAAAAACTGGTGCCCAAATCGAACTGCGCGAACTGCACCAGCATCTGCCAAAAGCGCTCGTGCGCGGGCTTATCAAAACCGTACAAGGCCTGTATTTCAGCCAAGCGCTTGGGGTCCACGCCTTGTGAGCCGCGGTAGGCCAAGCCACCTTCAGCCCCCGTGCCCAAGCCGGCTTTGGCCTCGGCCATGTACTGCTCCACCGGCCCGCCGGGCACGAACTGGATGACCACAAAGGTCAGCAACAAGACGCCGAACAAGGTCGGCACCATCAAGAGCAATCGCTTCGCAACGTACCACCACAGGTTCATGGTCGACTCCACCAAACGTCCATGGCCCAACCCTCACCGTCCACGTACGGTGGCACCACGTCGGGGCGCGTCAAGCGCCGGTCGTTGAAGGCCATGCGGTGCGTGGTGGCCGACCACTGCGGGATCAGCACGTGGCTGTGGGTGATCGCGCGGTCCAAGGCGCGGCAGGCCGCCACCAAGTCGCCGCGGCTGCGGGCGTTGACCATCCGGTTGATCAGCGCATCCACCGCGGGCGAAGACACGCCGGCCAAATTGCCCGAGTCTTCGGTGCGCGCGGCCTCGCTGCCGAACAGGTCGGCGTATTCCGCGCCGGGGTTGTGTGTGCCTTGAAAGGCGATGGAGATCACATCGAAGTCAAAGGTGCGCAAACGCTGTTGGTACAGGGCAAAGTCCACCGGGCGAAAGCGCAGCGCGACGCCGAGCTTTTCCAGGTTGCGTGCCCACGGCGTGACCACCCTGGCCCCGGCCTCGTTGCTGTCCAAATACTCCAGCACCATGGGCTCGCCCTTGGCGTTGCGCAGCTCACCGCCCTGCACCGTCCAACCCGCTTCGCGCAGCAGCGCTTGCGCGCGGCGCAGGTTGCCGCGCAAACCCAGCTCGCCATCGGTGCGCGGCGGCGTGGCCATGGGGCCCCACACGCGATCGGACAGTTGGCCGCGCCAGGGGTTCAAGAGCGCCAACTCATCGGCACCGGGCAAGCCACTGGCCGAGCAATCGGTGTTGCCGAACAGGCCCTGCACGCGCTGGTAGGCGTTGTAGAACATTTGGCGGTTCATCCACTCGTAGTCCATGGCCAAGCCCAAGGCTTCGCGCACTCGGGCATCGTCGAGCGGTGGGCGGCGGGTGTTGAGCACGTAGCTTTGAAAACCGGTGGGCAAACGGTGGGTGAACTCGCCCTTGACCAGCTCGCCGCTGTCAAAGCGTTTGCCCTTGACGCGCCGCGCCCAGTCGCCGGCCGAGAAAAAGCGCATCAAATCGAATTCGCCAGCCTTGAGCGCTTCGAGCTTGGCGGTGTTGTCGCGGTAAATCTTCACGACGATGCGGTCGAAGTTGGCCGTGCCCTTGCGGCTGGGCAAATCGCGCGACCAATGTTTTGGGTCGCGCACGTAGGTGATGTCTTTACCAAAGCGCACAGGGCCAATGGTGTAGGGGCCGCTGCCAATGGGGATGTCCATCACCACCTGGTCGAAGCTTTTGCGCTGACCGGTTTTGGGGTCGGTGCTGTTGCCCCAAGCGCGGCTGAAGATAGGCAAACCACCCACGGTCAGCGGCAACTCGCGGTTGGGCTTTTTGAAGCGAAAACGCACGGTTCGCTCGCCCAACACGTCCAAGCCCGCCACGTCGGCCAGCACGGTTTTGTAGGCCGGCGAGGTGTGCGGCCCCATCAGCGTGTCAAAGCTGTGGCGCACGTCTTCGGCCAGCACCGGCTGGCCGTTGTGAAAGCGCGCCTCGGGGTGGATCACAAAGGTCACCGACAAACCGTCGGGCGCGGCTTGCACGTCTCGGGCCAAGAGGCCATAGGCCGAGCCGCTCTCGTCCAAGGCGCCGGTCAGCAGACTCTCGAACATCAGGCTGGAGAGGTAAGCCGGCGCGCTGCCGCGCAGCGTGAAGGGGTTGTATTTGTCGAAGGTCGACACGCGCAGATTGCTCACCAAGCGCAGCTCGCCGCCTTTGGGTGCTTGCGGATTGACGTAGTCGAAGTGCGTGAAACTGGCTGGGTACTTCAGCTCGCCCCACAAAGCGTAGCCGTGCGCGGCCCAAGCCGAAGCGGCCAGCCCAGTGCTGGCCAAGACGGTCAGCACGGTTTTGAATAAACAAGTCCACAGCGTTCGCATGCGACAATTCTGAAGGATTTTTCTAAGGAGATAGAACAATGGGTTTTCTGACCGGTAAAAAATTGCTGATCACGGGGGTGCTGTCCAACCGCTCCATCGCTTACGGCATCGCCAAAGCCTGCCACCAACAGGGTGCCGAGCTGGCTTTCAGCTACGTGGGTGAGCGCTTCAAAGACCGCATCACCGACTTTGCCGCCGAATTCGATTCCAAACTGATCTTCGATTGTGACGTGGCCGACGACGCCCAAATCGACGCCATGTTCACCGACCTAGCCAAAACCTGGCCGCAGTTCGACGGCTTTGTTCACAGCATCGGCTTCGCCCCCCGCGAAGCGATTGCCGGCAACTTCCTCGACGGCCTGTCGCGCGAGGGCTTTCGCATCGCCCACGACATCAGCGCCTACAGCTTCCCCGCCATGGCCAAGGCCGCCCAGCCTTACTTGCGCGAGAAATCGGCCCTGCTGACCCTGACCTACTTGGGTTCGCTGCGCACCGTGCCCAACTACAACACCATGGGCCTGGCCAAGGCCAGTTTGGAAGCCTCGGTGCGCTACCTGGCCGAAGCCATGGGCCCCAAAGGCACGCGCGTCAACGGCATCAGCGCCGGCCCCATCAAGACCTTGGCCGCCAGCGGCATCAAGGACTTCGGCAAGCTGCTCGGCACCATGGCCACCATCTCGCCGCTGCGCCGCAACGTGACCATCGAAGACGTGGGCAACGTGGCCGCGTTCATGATGTCCGACCTCGCCTCGGGCGTGACGGCCGAGATCACCTACGTCGACGGCGGCTTCAGCCAAACCGCGGGCTTGAGCGAAGCCTCCCTATAAAGCCTCACAGGCTTGTGGCCCGCCAACGACGCGGGCATGACAAAGCCTCGGCTCCATGGGCCTCAAAGACCCGCCGCGACCCGGCGGGTCTTGGTTTTGGGACCTGCCATCGGCAGACTGGTGCCCAACACCCGGAGACCCCATGCAACACCAACCCCAACGCCGCCAACTCGTCTGCGCCGCCTTGCTCCAGTGGGCTTGGCCAATGCAAGCCAACAGCCAGACCAGCACCGAAGCCGCGCCCGGCCTCATGCGCGCCAGCCCATACCACCCGGGCATCGACGTGGCAACGCATTGGGTCAGCGAAAAACTCGACGGCGTGCGCGCCCGCTGGCGCGGCGGTCAACTGTTCACGCGCAGCGGCTTGTCGATCTTTGCTCCGGCGGCCTTCACCCAAGGCTGGCCCGAGGTCGAACTCGATGGCGAGCTGTGGGCGGGCCGTGGCCGGTTTGAGCGGACTTCGGCCGCGGTGCGACGACACCAGGGCCACCTCGCCGAGTGGCAAACCCTGCGCTTCATGGTGTTTGACCTGCCCGGCCACCCCGGCGCTTTCAGCGACCGCTGGCAGGCCTTACAAGGCTTGGCACAGGCGTCCCCGCATGAGACTTGGGGCTTGGTGACGCAAACGCGCTTGGACAACGACGCCGCTTTGCAAGCGCAATTGGCGCGGATCGTGGCCGAGGGCGGCGAAGGGCTGATGCTGCACCACGGCGCGGGCCACTACCGCAGTGGACGCAGCCCCCACCTGCTCAAACTCAAAGCCCAGGCCGACGCCGAGGCCTTGGTGATCGGCCACGAGCCCGGACAAGGCGCACTCAGCGGCCTGGTCGGCGCGCTGCGCGTGCAAACGCCCGAGAGCCTGGTGTTCCGTTTGGGTTCGGGCTTGAGCTTGGCCGAGCGCCAAGCCCCGCCGCCCGTGGGCGCGTGGGTGAGCTACCGCTACCGCGGCCACCACGCCAGTGGCGTGCCGCGCTTCGCCACGTTTTGGCGCGTGCGCCCGCCCGAATGAGCTTGGGTCGCCTTAGGCCTTGACGCAGTCGGCGAAGTAGCTCTTGCGGCCTTCGTCGTCCACCACTTCCACCAAACCGTGGATGTCGGTCTCAAAACCAGGGCAACGGCCGTTGAACTCGCGGGCGAACTTCAGGTAGTCCACGATCTTCTTGTTGAACACTTCGCCCGGGATCAACAAGGGGATGCCCGGTGGGTACGGCGTGACCAAGCTGGTGGTGATGCGGCCCTCGAGCTCATCGATCGGCACGCGCTCGGTGGTGCGCTGCGCGATGTGCGCAAACGCGTCCGACGGCTTCATGACCGGCATCAGGTCGCTCAGGTACATCTCGGTGGTCAGGCGCGCGATATCGTATTGGGCGTAGAGCGCGTGCACGTGCTGGCACAAATCGCGCAAACCCATTTTTTCGTAACGCGGGTGCTTGCGGCAGAACTCCGGCAGGATGCGCCACATCGGCTGGTTGCGGTCGTAGTCGTCCTTGAACTGCTGCAACGCGGTCAGCAAGGTGTTCCAGCGGCCCTTGGTGATGCCGATGGTGAACATGATGAAGAAGCTGTAGTGGCCGGTCTTTTCGACCACCACACCGTGCTCGGCCAAAAACTTGGTGACGATGGAGGCCGGAATGCCCGTCTCGGCAAAGTCGCCCTTGAGGTTCAAGCCCGGCGTGACGATGGTCGCCTTGATCGGGTCGAGCATGTTGAAGTCCGGGGCCATGTCGCCAAAGCCGTGCCAGTCTTTTTCCGTGCGCACCGGTGCGTTGGGGCGCTGCGGCTTGTCGTTGAGCACCCAGTCGCTGGACTCGCCCACGCCCTCTTCGCACAACTCGTCGGGGCCCCAGACCTTGAACCACCAGTCGTCGTCGCCGAACTCGTCGTCGACCTTGCGCATGGCGCGGCGAAAGTCCAGTGCTTCCAAAATGCTCTCTTCCACCAAGGCACGGCCACCGGGCGGCTCCATCATGGCCGCGGCCACGTCGCAGCTGGCGATGATGGCGTACTGCGGGCTGGTGCTGGTGTGCATCAGGTAGGCCTCGTTGAAGAGGTGGCGGTCGAGCTTGACGTTTTGTGAGTCCTGCACGAGAACGTGGCTGGCTTGGCTGATGCCGGCGAGCAGCTTGTGGATGGACTGCGTGGAATAAACCACCGACTCTTTCGGTCGCTCACGCTTTTTGCCCATGGCGTGGAAGTGGCCGTAGAAGCTGTGGAAGGCCGCGTGCGGCAACCAAGCTTCGTCAAAGTGCAGGTTGGCCACGTAGCCATCGAGCATGTGCTTGATGGTCTCGGTGTTGTAGAGCACACCGTCGTAGGTGGACTGCGTGAGCGTGAGCACGCGCGGCTTGACGGCGGTGGCGTCCACGCCCGCGAGCAAAGGGTTGGCGCGGATTTTTTCTTGGATCGACTCGATGGTGAATTCGCTCTGCGGAATCGGGCCGATGATGCCGAAGTGGTTGCGCGTGGGCTTCAAGAACACGGGAATGGCCCCGGTCATGATGATGCTGTGCAGGATGGATTTGTGGCAGTTGCGGTCCACCACCACCACGTCGCCCGGCGCCACCGTGTGGTGCCACACCATCTTGTTGGAGGTGCTGGTGCCGTTGGTCACGAAGAAGCAGTGGTCGGCATTGAAAATGCGCGCGGCGTTGCGCTCGGACGCACCGATCGCGCCGTTGTGATCGAGCAGCTGGCCGAGTTCTTCCACCGCGTTGCACACGTCGGCGCGCAACATGTTCTCGCCATAAAACTGGTGGTACATCTGGCCAATGGGGCTCTTCAAAAACGCCACGCCACCGGAGTGGCCGGGGCAGTGCCACGAGAACGAACCGTCTTCGGCGTAATCGAGCAAGGCCTTGAAGAACGGCGGCTGGATGCCCTCGAGGTAGCTCTTGGCTTCGCGGATGATGTGGCGCGCCACGAACTCGGGCGTGTCCTCGAACATGTGGATGAAGCCGTGCAGCTCGCGCAAGATGTCGTTGGGCAAGTGGCGGCTGGTTTTGGTTTCGCCGTGGATGTAGATCGGCACCTCGGCGTTTTTGCGGCGCACCTCGGTGATGAATTGGCGCAGGTTGAGCACCGCCGGGTCCAGGTCGGGGCCGGGCGTGAACTCTTCGTCGTCGATCGACAAGATGAAGGCACTGGCGCGGCTTTGCTGCTGCGCGAACTGGCTCAGGTCGCCGTAGCTTGTCACCCCCAAGACCTCAAAACCCTCGGCCTCCATGGCCTGGGCCAAGGCGCGGATGCCCAAACCCGAGGTGTTTTCCGAGCGAAAGTCTTCGTCAATGATGACGATGGGGAAGCGAAATTTCATGAACATCTCCCAGCCCCGCGCCCTGCGCAGAACCGAACAAGCGAAAGTGACAAAAATAGCGAGAACGCGAAGTGTACGTAAAACCCGTGACACTCCCGCAAAACCAGCCGATCGGGGGCACAATGAAGACACGCATTTTCGGAGGAAACGCAATGACAGACGCAACCGTTTGGTGGCTCTTGGCCGGTGGTTTGGTGGCCGTGGAGTTGATGGTCGGCAGCTTTTACCTGCTCATGCTGGCCTTGGGCCTGGCCGCAGCGGCCTTGGCTGCGCACGCCGGCATGGACACCGCAGGTCAATACACCGTGGCCGCGGTGGTAGGCAGTGCCGCGGTCGTCGCACTTTACATGGTCAAACGCCGCCGCCCCGAAGACCCTTCCGTGCGCAGCCTGCGCAGCGTCAACTTGGACGTGGGCGAAACCATTCAGGTTGACGCTTGGCAAGCCGACGGCACCGCCAGCGTGCAATACCGCGGCGCGCAATGGACCGCCATCTTGGCCGAACAGCAAACCGCACAAGCGGGTTTGCACCGCATCACCGAGCTCACCGGGAACCGATTGGTCCTTGAGAAGATCTGATATTCACACAACAACAGGGAACACACATGGAACTCGCCGTCCTTTTATTCGTCATCGCCGCCATCTTCATCACCCGCTCCGTCAAAGTGGTGCCCCAGCAAAGCGCTTGGGTCATTGAACGACTCGGCAAATACAACAGCACCCTGCCCCCTGGCCTGAACTTCCTCGTGCCCTTCATCGACAAAGTGGCCTACAAGCACAGCCTCAAGGAAATCCCTCTCGACGTGCCCAGCCAGGTCTGCATCACCCGCGACAACACGCAACTGCAGGTCGACGGCATTTTGTATTTCCAAGTCACCGACCCCATGCGCGCGAGCTACGGCTCGTCCAACTACATCATGGCCGTCACACAACTGGCGCAAACCTCCTTGCGCTCGGTGATCGGCAAACTCGAACTCGACAAAACCTTTGAAGAGCGCGACATCATCAACGCCCAAGTGGTCAACGCCATCGACGAAGCCGCCATGAACTGGGGCGTCAAGGTGCTGCGCTACGAAATCAAAGACCTCACGCCACCCAAAGAAATTTTGCTGGCCATGCAAGCGCAGATCACGGCCGAGCGCGAAAAACGCGCCCTGATCGCCGCCTCCGAGGGCCGCCGCCAAGAGCAGATCAACATCGCCACCGGCGAGCGCGAAGCCTTCATCGCCCGCTCTGAGGGTGAAAAACAAGCCGCCATCAACAACGCCCAAGGCGAAGCGCTGGCCATCACCGAAGTGGCCAACGCCACCGCTTTGGCCATCGAGCGCATCGCCGCCGCCATCCGCCAACCCGGTGGCCAAGAGGCCGTGCAACTCAAGGTGGCCGAACGTGCTGTGGACGCTTACAGCAAAGTCGCCGCCGACTCCACCACCACCCTCATCGTGCCCGGCAACATGAGCGAGGTCTCGGGCCTGATCGCCTCGGCCATGAAAATGGTCAACGTCGGCAAAAGCGCCTAAAACCCGCACCCGGCCCTGCTACAATCGTGGGCTTCACGGAGCGGTGGATGAGTGGTTTAAGTCGCACGCCTGGAAAGCGTGTGTGGGTTAATAGCCCACCGCGGGTTCGAATCCCGCCTGCTCCGCCAGAACAGCAAAAAAGCGCCTTCGGGCGCTTTTTTCATGGCTGAGGCACAAGCCATGAACAAGCCCCGCATGCGCTTGCCCTTTTTGCATCTCAGGAGCGTTTTGCCACCATGACCATAAAAACCCGTTTGCTGATCGCCTGCGCCCTGCCCGAGGAGCTGGGCACCGAGCCGCTGCCCGGCAATACCTCGGTGGTGTGGACGGGCGTGGGCAAAGTCAACACGGCCATTGCCGTCACGCGTGCGATTGCGCGCCACCAACCGGACGTGGTGCTGAACTTTGGCACGGCGGGCCGGGTGACGGCCCACGTCAGCGGTTTGGTGGAGGTCTCGCGCGTGATTCAGCGCGACATGCTGGCCGAGCCCTTGGCGCCGCGCGGCCACACACCGTTTGACACCACACCCCCGGTTTTGCTGAGCGCCGCCAACACGGGCGTTACCTGCGCCAGCGGCGACAGCTTCGTGAGCGCGCACGACCCGTGGCTGGTCGATCAGGGCGTGGACATTGTCGACATGGAGTTGTTTGCCTTGGCCATGGCGTGCCACCAGCACGGTGTGGACTGGCAGGCGATGAAGTACATCACCGATGACGCGGATTCAGCGGCTGCGCAAGACTGGGGCAGCCAAGTGCGCCAGGGCCGACTGCTGTTTCGGCAGTGGCTGGCGCAGCGACTGGGCGTGTCCGCTTAAGACACGCCCGTCTTTATCACATACCCAAGAGCTTCTTGGCCGCGGCCAAAGAGGCCATGGACTCGGTGTGCTTGCCGGCTTTGTGCTCGGCTTCGCCTTTGGCGCGCAGGTCTTTGACCTTGGTCAGGTCGGCCGCGCTCAATTTGGCGGTGGGCATTTTTTCGTCGATCTTTTTCATTTCGCCGGGGCAGCCGT
This sequence comes from Hydrogenophaga sp., assembly GCA_036825935.1. Classification (GTDB taxonomy): domain Bacteria; phylum Pseudomonadota; class Gammaproteobacteria; order Burkholderiales; family Burkholderiaceae_C; genus Hydrogenophaga. Next base: position 4,225 of record DAISXI010000051.1, on the reverse strand, counting down.
GCGCGAATGCCAAAGAACTGGCGGCCATCAAGGCCATGGCAACCATCGTGTGTTTCATGGGGTGTCCTCTCGAACGTTCAGGAAAAATGTCCTGAACTTCAGTATCACACGCAGGCAATGGGTGTGATGGACACTGGGTTATTGCTGGGGCTCAAGGGTTGGTCAGTGGCGTCGCCAGCAAGGCGTCGACCGCGGTAGCGCAGGCAAAGTCCAGCGAGGTGATGCCGCCAGCGTCGTAGGTTCGCCAGCGCACCGTGGCGTGGCCGTGGTTGAGGGCCAGTTCGGGGTGGTGGTCTTCGCGGTGGGCGATCCAAGCCACGGCGTTGGCAAAGGCCATGGTTTCGTGGAAGTTCGGAAACACGAAGCGTTTTTCCAACGCACCGTCGATCAAGCGCCAGCCGATGGCGGCATTGCCGTTGAGTTGGGTGAGTTGCGTGACCACCGCGGTGGCGGACAAAGCCTTGGGGCGGATTTCAATTGGGTTCATATGAACAGCTTAGCCCAGCGTATCCAACCTCATTGTCGTCAGGGATTCACACCCTCATCCACCCAAGCCTTGCACCACGCGCCAACCCGCATCGGCCAGCAGACGGGCCCGCGCACCGGTGAGCGAAGCGTCGGCAGACGCCGCATTGCCTTGCAGTGCGCGGTGGCGTATGCCTTGCAAAATGGCGGCCAAGCGAAACATATTGAAGGCCATCAGGTATTCCCAGTGCTCGCGGGATGGCGCAGCACGACCGCTCAAACGACACCATGCGTGCAAATGCTCAGGCTCACTCGGAATACCCAAGGCTGACAAATCGTGTTCGCGCATGCCCCTGAATTCATCGAGCGTGAGCCGCCACGACATGCAGTGATAAGCAAAGTCGACTTCGGGGTCGCCCAAAGTGGACAGTTCCCAGTCAATGACGGCCAGAACGCGGGGTTCGGTGGGGTGAAAAATCAGGTTATCCAAACGCAAGTCGCCATGGACCAAGCCCGTGCTGCTGGACGAGGGGGCGTGGGACTCCAACCAGGCGATGAGCTGATCCATGGCGGCGATGGTTTCGGTTTGGGTGGCGCGGTACTGGCCACTCCAACGTTGCAACTGCCGTGAGCGGTAATGATCTGGACGACCAAAACCTTCCAGTCCAACCGCCAAAGGATCCACCCGGTGAATTGCCGCAGCCACCCGCTGCACTTCGCCGTAAATGGCGCTGCGCTCGGTCACGCTCAGGCCAGGTAAGCTGGGGTCCACAAACACCCGCCCGGACACGTAAGACATGACATAAAACTGTCGTCCAATGACCTTGGTGTCGGTACACAAGGCCAGCATCTCTGGCACCGGCACATCGGTGTTCGCCAAGGCTTTCATGACCCGAAATTCTCGATCCACCGCGTGTGCCGAGGGCAGCAAATGTCCAGGCGGTTGGCTGCGCAACACCCACCGATGTCCGACAGACCTCAACTGGTAAGTGGGGTTGGACTGACCGCCGCTCAAAGGCACAAACACCAGAGGCTCGTTCAAAGGCCCCATGTGCTGCACCCACCATTGGGCAATGGCGGCTTGTTCGGCGGCGTTCACAGGCTGCTGACCAAATGGCCGCCATCGGCGCTGATGACCGAACCGGTCATGAAACGGCCCGCATCGCTGCACAACAGCAGCAATGGACCGTCCAAATCGGCGGGCTCACCAAAACGCTGTTGCGGGATTCTTTTGCGCAAACGCTCACCTGCCTCACTGTCCAGGAAGTCGGCGTTGAGATCCGTGCGAACATAACCGGGCGCGATGGCATTGACACGAATACCGTGGCGGGCAAGTTCCAGCGCCATCTGTTGGGTGAGGTGGATAAGACCCGCCTTGGAAGCAGCGTAGGGCGTGGCCCCACCCACGGCACGCACACCTGTGATAGAAGCGATGTTGACCAACACCCCACCCAGCCCCGCAGACACGCGCGCTCGCGCCCAAGCCTGCCCCATCAGGAAAGCGCCTTTGAGGTTGGTGTCGAGCACCCGATCCCAATCGTCTTCGGTTTGCTGCAAGCAGGGCTTGGAGACAGCCACGCCCGCACAATTGACCAACACATCGGGCAACTGACCCTTCTGGCTCAGATGCTCCATACAAGCCTGAACACTGCCGGCTTGACTCACGTCCAGTTCTACCGCAGTGGCTTCACAACCTTGCGCCAGCAGCGATTGCACGGCATCGTCCAAGCGGTTTTTTCTGCGAGCCGCCAAACACACGTGGGCTCCCGCGGTGGCCAGGGTGTGGGCGAAGTGCTGGCCCAAACCACTGCTGGCACCCGTCACCAACACGCGTTGACCATCGAGGCGAAAGAGGGGCCCTGGCCGCTTCATGTGCCGCTCTCCGTGAAGGTGCCTTTGAGCAAGTGTTTGGCCAAGCTCCAACGGTGCACCTCGGAGGGACCGTCATAAATGCGGAAACCCCGAATGTCTGCAAAGATGCGAGCCACGACGGTCTCACCCGTCACACCTTGCCCGCCCAAGACTTGTACACAGCGGTCGACCACACGCCAAACCGCCTCCGAGACAATGACCTTCGCTCGGCTGGAGTCTTGTAAACCCAAACCACCTTGGTCAAGGACCCAAGCGGCGTGCCAAGTGGCCAAGCGAGCGATGTGCAAGTCCATGGCGTTATCGGCCAAGGCAAAACCCACGCCCTCGTGCTGACCAATGGGTCGGCCAAACGCTTGCCGTTCGCGCGCATAGGCCAAAGCCACATCGTGGGCACGGCGCGCCGCGCCCAGCCAACGCATGCAATGTGTGAGACGCGCTGGGGATAGACGAACTTGAGCGTAACGGTAACCTTGCCCCACCTCACCCAACACATCGGCAGGACCGACCCGCAACTGTTCAAAGCTCAAGACCCCGTGCCCACCGGGAAAACAGCGGTCCAAGGTGTCCATGTTGCGCTCCAAACGGATACCAACTGCATTCATCGGGGTCAAAAACATGGTGGCCCCTTGGCCTGGCACCATGGCCATGACGATCCCCAACTCAGCGCCATCCGCCCCCGTGATGAACCACTTGCGACCGGTGATCAACCAACCGTCACCGTCGGGCTGTGCCGTGGTGAGCAACATGGAGGGGTCGGCACCGGCACCGGGTGCTGGCTCGGTCATACAAAAACAGGACCGGATCTCACCGGCGACCAAGGGACGTAACCAGCGGTGTTGCTGCTCTTCGGTGGCCACTGCGTGCAACAGGTGCATATTGCCCTCGTCGGGAGCAAAGACATTCATGGCCACTGGGCCCAGCGCAGAGTAACCACTTTCTTCAAAGACAATGGCCCGCCCAACGTGGCTCAGCCCGAGCCCGCCGAACTCAACACTGGCGTGCGGCGACAGCAACCCGGCTTGCCGAGCCAAGCCCATGAGGTCTTGACGCAGACCCTCATGCGGACCATGTGGCCCTTGTCGGGGATCGCTTTCCATGGGAATGATCTGCTGTGCAATGAAGTGGCGCACGCGCTGCTGCAAAGCTTGCAACTCCGGGCTGGTCTGAAAATCGATCATGCCGATGCTCCTGTCGAATGTCCCCAATGATTTTCCGCATCATCCCACAGCCCCTGGGTTATTTGCCACTCAAACCTCGGCCCAAGTGTCCAGCCCAGTGAAACCCAATGCCATACTGGCATGCTGAGGATTGACTAGACCGAGGTGACTTATGAATCGCATCCCCCGCGCCCCGCTGCTCTTGGGCTTGGCTGGTTTGGCCCCCTTTGTTTGGGGTACGTTGACCTTGTGGTCGGCCCCTTTGTTGGACTGGAGCACGCTCCACTTGGGCGCACGTTTGAGCGGCCCCTACGTGGGTTTGGCCTATGGCGTGGTGATTTTGTCGTTCATGTCGGGCGTGTTGTGGGGCTTTGCCACGCGGGCCACGGGCGGCTTTGTGCCTTGGGCCTATGGCCTGTCGGTGCTGCCCGCGCTGTGGGCGTTTTTCATGAGCGGCATGGGCCCCACGGGCTCGGCACTGAGCCTGATCGTGGGATTCATCGGCTTGCTCAGCCTAGACTGGTTGTATTGGCGCCAAGGCCTGACGCCAACTTGGTGGATGCCACTGCGCGGCTTGCTGACGGCCGTTGTGGTGCTGTGTTTGGGTGCGGTGGTGGTGGGCTGAACAAAAAAAAAGCGCCGGGAGTGACCACCCAGTGCTTTTTGATCTACCGTGTTTGGTAGGCGCGACTAGATTCGAACTAGCGACCCCCACCATGTCAAGGTGGTGC
>DAISXI010000050.1:0-13336 GCA_036825935.1 Hydrogenophaga sp. | reverse complement strand
CTTGCAGACGGGTGGTGATGCGCTGGCCAACGTCGCGGCTGCGCTGCAGCAGGTTCTCTTCGTCAAACACCTCGAGCACGGCCAGCGCGGCGGCACAGGCCAGCGGGCTGCCGGCGTACGTGCCGCCCAAGCCGCCAGGGGCGGGGGCGTCCATGATCTCGGCGCGTCCCACCACGGCCGAAATCGGGAAGCCGCCGGCCATGGACTTGGCCATGGTGATCAGGTCGGGCGCCACGCCCGATTGCTCCACCGCGAACCAGGTGCCGGTGCGGCCGGCGCCGGTTTGCACCTCGTCGGCGATCATCACGATACCGTGCTGGTCGCACAGCGCGCGCACGCGTTGCAAGAACTCGGGCGGGGCCACGTTGAAGCCGCCTTCGCCTTGCACGGGCTCGACGATCATGGCAGCTACGCGGCTGGCTTCGATGTCGTTTTTGAAGATGTGTTCGATCGACTCGATCGCGTCGTCCACACTCACGCCGTGCAGCGCATTGGGGAAGCGGGCGTGGAAGACCTCGGCGGGGAAGGGGCCGAAGCCGGTTTTGTAAGGCACCACCTTGCCGGTCAGGCCCAGGGTGAGCAAGGTGCGGCCGTGGTAGCCGCCGCCAAACGCGATCACACCCGAGCGGCCGGTGTGGGCGCGGGCGATTTTCACGGCGTTTTCCACGGCCTCGGCACCGGTCGTCAAAAACAGGGTTTTCTTGGCGAAGTCGCCGGGGGCTTTGGCGTTGATGCGCTCGGCCAGCTCCACATAAGGCTCGTAGGCCAAGACCTGGAAGCAGGTGTGGGTGTAGTGGTCGAGTTGGTCTTTGACCGCTTGGATGATTTTGGGGTGGCGGTGGCCGGTGTTGAGCACCGCGATGCCGCCCGCGAAGTCGATGAATCGTCGGCCCTCGACGTCCCAGATTTCGGCGTTCTCACCGCGCTCGATGAAGATCGGGTGGCTGAAGCCCACGCCGCGCGGAATGGCGGCTTGGCGACGGGCGAGTAAGGCGGCGTTGTTCAGGTTGTTTTCGCGTTTCATGGGGTTCCCTGTAAAAATTGTTGTGTATCCAACACCTATTTTGAACCATTTGATCAAATTAACACACCCCGAATAAGCCCACACAGCCGTGGGGCCCCGTCCGGCAAGAAATCCGAGCCTCCCAGCGGACCAAGGCCTCAAACCTATAATCGACGGTTGCACTTTCAGCGAACACATCCCATGAGCCAAGCCCCCATTTCTGTTGCCGATATCCGCAAGACCTTCCTGGACTTCTTTGCCTCAAAAGGCCACACCGTCGTGGCGTCGAGCCCGCTGGTGCCGGGCAACGATCCCACGCTGATGTTCACCAACTCGGGCATGGTCCAGTTCAAGGACGTGTTCTTGGGCTCCGACAAGCGCAGTTATGTGCGTGCCGCGTCCGTGCAAGCGTGCTTGCGCGCCGGTGGCAAACACAACGACTTGGAAAACGTGGGCTACACCGCGCGCCACCACACCTTCTTTGAAATGATGGGCAACTGGTCCTTCGGTGACTACTTCAAGCGCGAGTCGCTCAAGTGGGCCTGGGAGCTGCTGACCGAGGTCTACAAGCTGCCCAAAGACAAGCTGCTGGCCACCGTCTATCAAGAAGACGACGAGGCCTACGACATTTGGACCAAAGAAATCGGCCTGCCGCCCGAGCGCGTGATCCGCATCGGCGACAACAAAGGCGGGCGTTACAAGTCCGACAACTTCTGGATGATGGCCGACACCGGCCCGTGCGGCCCGTGCTCAGAAATTTTCTATGACCACGGCCCGCACATTCCCGGCGGCCCACCCGGCAGCCCCGAAGAAGACGGCGACCGCTTCATCGAAATCTGGAACAACGTGTTCATGCAGTTCAACATGCACGAAGACGGCTCGGTCACACCGCTGCCCGCGCCCTGCGTGGACACCGGCATGGGTTTGGAGCGCTTGGCCGCGATCTTGCAGCACGTGCACAGCAACTACGAAATCGACATCTTCGACCAACTCATCAAAGCCGCGGCGCGCGAAACCGGCACCACCGACTTGGGCCACAAGAGCCTGCGCGTGATCGCCGACCACATCCGCGCCACCGCCTTCTTGGTGAGCGACGGTGTGGTGCCCAGTAACGAAGGCCGCGGCTATGTGCAGCGCCGCATCATCCGCCGCGCCATCCGCCACGGCTACCTGCTCGGCCAAAAAACCCCGTTCTTCCACAAGCTCGTGCCCGACTTGGTGCGCTTGATGGGCGAGGCCTACCCCAACATGGCCAACCAAGCCGCCAGCATCACCGACATCCTGCGCGTGGAAGAAGAGCGCTTCTTTGAAACCCTGCAAAGCGGCATGCAAATCTTGGACGCGGCCTTGGCCGGTGGCGTTAAAGAGCTGCCCGGCGAAGTGGCCTTCAAGCTGCACGACACCTACGGCTTCCCGCTGGACTTGTCGGCCGACGTCTGCCGCGAGCGCGGCCTGACGGTGGACGAGGCCGGCTTTGACGCGGCCATGAAAAAACAAAAAGACCAAGCGCGTGCCGCGGGCAAGTTCAAGATGGACAAGGCCTTGGAATACGCCGGCTCGGGCAACGCCTTTGTGGGCTACGAGTCGCTGCAAGCCTCGGCCAAGGTCTTGGCCCTGTACCGCGACGGCGTGGCCGTGAACCAGCTCGACGCCGGTCAGTCCGGTGTGGTCGTGCTCGACACCACCCCGTTCTACGCCGAGTCCGGCGGCCAAGTCGGTGACCAAGGCGCCATCGTCTGCGGCGACGCGGGCTTCGAGGTGGGGGACACCCAAAAAATCAAGGCCGACGTGTTCGGTCACCACGGCAGCCAAGTCCGTGGCAGCCTCAAGGTCGGCGACGCCGTGCAAGCGCACGTCAACACCGAGCTGCGCGCCGCCACCGTGCGCAACCACAGCGCCACCCACCTCATGCACAAAGCCTTGCGCGACGTCTTGGGCACCCACGTGCTGCAAAAAGGCTCGCTCGTCACGGCCGAGCGCACGCGCTTTGACTTCGCGCACAACGCCCCGGTCACGGACGCCCAAATCCGCGAGATCGAAGCCATCGTGAACGCCGAAATTTTGGCCAACGCGCCCGCCAAAGCCCAGCTGATGGACATCGAATCCGCTCAGAAAACCGGCGCCATGATGCTGTTTGGTGAGAAGTACGGCGAGACCGTGCGCGTGCTCGACATCGGCTCCACCCGCGAACTCTGCGGCGGCACCCACGTCAACGCCACGGGCGACATTGGCCTGTTCAAGGTCGTGGCCGAGGGCGGTGTGGCCTCGGGCGTGCGCCGCATCGAAGCTGTCACAGGTAGCAACGCGCTGGCCTATTTGCAAACCTTGGAAGCCACCGTGAGCCAAGCCGCGGGCGCCCTCAAAGCCCCGAGCAACGAACTCAACGCCCGCTTGGCCCAAGTGCTCGACCAAGTCAAAGCCTTGGAAAAAGAAATCACCGCCCTCAAAGGCAAGGTGGCCTCGGCCCAAGGCGATGAGCTCATGGCCCAAGCCATCGACATCAAAGGCATCAAGTTCTTGGTGGCCCAACTCGAAGGCGCCGACGCCCAAGCCCTGCGCGACACCATGGACAAGCTCAAGTCCAAACTCAAGTCCGCTGTGGTGGTGCTCACCGCCGTGGACGGCGAGAAAGTGCAAATCGCCGCGGGCGTGACCGCCGACAACGTCGGCAAAGTCAAAGCCGGCGAACTCGCCAACTTCGTCGCCCAACAGGTCGGCGGTAAAGGCGGCGGCAAACCCGACATGGCCATGGCCGGCGGCTCCAACCCCGCCGCCTTGCCCGCGGCCATGGCCAGCGTTCATGCCTGGGTCAGCGAACGCGTATAACGGTCATTGCGAGGCCGCAGGCCGCGGCAATCCATGGACTGCTTCGTGCCTCGCAGTGACGGTCAGTAACTCGCAGTGACGGTCAGGGTTCTTTGACTCACGAACCGCCGAGCCTCTCCCGTCACCGGGTCGGTGAACGACACCGAGTGGGCCAGCAGTTGCAGCGGCGACCGAAAGTCTTCGGGGCCGTCGGGGCCGTGCAATACCTTGGGGTAGAAGGGGTCGCCTTCGATGGGGATGCCCAGGGCGTTCATGTGTACGCGCAGTTGGTGGCGTTTGCCACTGATGGGTTCTAGGGCGTACAAACCCCGTGGCCCTTCGCGGTGCAGCAAGGCGATGCGGGTTTCGCTGTTGGGCTGGCCCGGCACTTCTTGTGTTCTGAAAAACGGCTCGCCCTGCACCAAGCGGCTGCGGTGAACGCGCGGCAGCGCCAAGCCTTCCAGCAGCGGCGCCACGGCGTGGTAGGTCTTGTGGATCTGGTGATCGCGAAACAGCGCGTGGTAGGCGTCGCGGTCTTGGGGGCGTTTGCCCAGCAACACCAAGCCTGCGGTTTCGCGGTCGATGCGGTGCAGGGGCACCAAGTCGGCGCAAGCGGTTTGGCGCTTGAGCTGCACCAACAGGCTTTGCTGCACGTAGCGCCCCGCCGGCGTCACGGGCATGAAGTGCGGTTTGTCGGCCACCAGCAGGTGCTCGTCTTCGAACACGGTGTGCGCCTTGAAGGGCAGGACCGGTTCATCGGCCAAGTGGCGGTAGTAGTAAAGGCGCTGACCCACGTGGCAGGCCTGCTCTGCCTGGGCGATTTGGCCGTTTTCTTGCAGCACCAAGCCTTGCGCTAAGCGCTCGGCCCACTCAGCGCGCGAAATGCCGGGCATGCGCTGGGCCAAAAAATCGAGCAGGTGCGGCGCGCCGTGCGGCACCGAGACCACGCTGGCGCTCACGCCATCGCGCATGGGCAAGGCAAGGGGCTTGCCCAAGTCCGCCATGTCAGGCGCGGCGGAACACCAAGTCCCACACGCCGTGGCCGAGCTTGAGGCCGCGGTTTTCAAACTTGGTCAGTGGGCGGTAGCCGGGCTGCGGCGCGAATTGGCCCGCGCCCGCGGTGTTCACCAGCAAAGGCTCGGCGCTGAGCACGGCCATCATTTGCTCGGCGTAGGGCGCCCAGTCGGTGGCCAAGTGCAGGTAGCCGCCGGGCAAGATGTGCTGCGCCAAGCGCTGCACAAACGGCGACTGGATCAAGCGGCGCTTGTGGTGGCGGCTCTTGTGCCAAGGGTCGGGGAAAAAAATGTGCACGCCGTCCAAGCTGTCCTGGCCCAGCATCTGGTCCATCACCTCGACCGCGTCGTGCTGCACGATGCGGATGTTGTTGATGTTGTTTTCGCCGCAGCGCTTGAGCAGCGCGCCCACGCCAGGCTCGTGCACCTCGCAACACAAAAAGTTGTCGTCGGGGCGCACCTGCGCGATGTGCGCGGTGGCGTCGCCCATGCCAAAGCCGATCTCCAAAATCAGCGGTGCGCTGCGACCAAAGGCGGCATTCACGTCTAAGCGTTCGCTCTGATAAGGCAACAAAAAGCGCGCGCCGTATTGATCAAAAGCGCGGATCTGGCCGCTGCCCATCCGCCCGGCTCGCAGCACATAGGTTTTGATTTGGCGCATGAAGGGCGCCAAGGCTGCTGGGGCGGTCGTGTCTGTGGGGGAGGTGGGTTCTGTGGTCATGGGCGAGGCAATCGGTCGATGCCCCGATTATCTCGCGCCCCAAGCCCGCACCCATTCGGCCAGTGCCTCGCCCACGGTGTTCGCGCCGCTGCGCGGCAAACCCAAGGCCTGTGCGGCCGCTTGCAGCGCGGCCAAGGCCTGATTCGGCGTGTCGCACACCAAGGCCGGGGCCTCTTTGTTTTTGCTCAGTTTGTCGCCATCGGCATCGAGCACCAAAGGCGAGTGAAAGTAGCGCAGCAGCGGCAGGCCCAAGGCCGTTTGCAACACCCGCTGGCGCGGCGTGTTGTCGGCCAAATCCTCGCCACGCACCACGTCGGTGATACCTTGCGCGGCGTCGTCCACCACCACCGCGAGCTGGTACGCCCACAGCCCATCGGCGCGTTGGAGGATGAAGTCGCCCACGGCCTGTTCGACGTTTTGCGCTTGCGCGCCCAAACGCCGGTCCACCCAATTCAGTTCGGTGTGCGGGCGCACGTCCATGCGCCAAGCGCGTGCGGCTCGCCCGTTCAAGCCCCCTTGGTCGGGGCGACAGGTGCCGGGGTAAACGGCGGTCTCTCCGCGCATGGGGTCTTGGCCCAGCGCCTGCAGCGCGACTTCGATCTCGCGGCGCGAACACGCACAGGGGTAGGCCAAACCCACGCTCACCAACTGCGCGAGCGCCGCCCCATAGGCCGCGGCGCGCTGGCTTTGCCACCACACGGGCTCATCGCTGACCATGCCGCAAGCGGCCAACTGCGCCAAGATGCGCTCGCCCATGCCCGCTTCGCAGCGCGCGGTGTCGATGTCTTCGATGCGCACCAACCAAGTGCCGTGGTGGGCACGGGCATCGAGCCAACTGGCCAACGCCGCCACCAGGGAGCCCGCGTGCAAGGGGCCGGTGGGTGAGGGGGCGAAGCGGCCCCGGTACGCGCTGGCCATGTCGCCCACGCTCAACTCATGTCAGTGCCAAGGCCATTTCCAGACCCGACACAAACGCGTCTTCCACCCGATGCCCCAAACACCAGTCGCCACAGGCGCCCACGCCAAGCGCGGCGTCGAACAAAAAGGGCTGACCCAAGGGCGTGCTGGTTTGCGCAAAGCGCCAGCGGTGCACCTGCGACCAAGACGGCTCGGCGCGGATGCCGGTGATCTCGGCAAAGCCCTTGATCATCTTGGCCTTCACGCGCTCGGCGTCGTCTTCCAGGTGTTTGGCCGACCACAAAGGGCTGGCCTGCACCGTCCAGCGCTCCACCGAGCCGCGCCCGGGTTTGCTCGATTCGCGTGCCAACCAACTGATGCGGTGGTGCGTGCTGCGCGCGGCGTTCCACTGTGGGCCCAGGTGCGGCAAGCCGGGCTGCGAGGCCTGCGGAAAGGCCACCATCAGCGTCCAGCAGGGCGCCACGTCCACGGTGGTCAAGGCTTTGCGCAGGTTGGGCGCCAAGCCCGCGCTGCGCAGCAAGTCGTGCGCTTGGGGGTGCGGCATGGCCAGCACCACGCGGTCAAAGGTGCCCAAGACCTGCTGGCCACCATCGCTGTCTTCCATGCCCAGCTGCCACTGCTCGGGGTTGAGCGCGTCGCGCTCGATGCGCGTGACGCGGGCGTTGAACATCACCCGCGCATCGGCCGCGGCGCTGCCATCGGCCAGCGCTTGCACCCAATGTTTGGCCAAGCTGCTCATGCCAGGCTTGGCCACAAAATGCGGTTCTTTGGGGGGTGGGGCGCTCACCAACACGTGGCCCAACTCGTCGAGCACGCGCACCGTGTTGGCGCTCCAGGGGCGCACGATGGCTTGGGCGTTTTCCAAGGCGCGTGCAAAGCGCTTGTCGCGCACCGTGAAGTACTGCGCGCCGTGGTCGAAGTCACCGAACTCGGTGTGGCGCGTGGACATGCGCCCGCCTGCGCTGCGCGATTTGTCGATCAGCGTCACGCGGTGACCGGCTTGCGCCAAGGTGCGTGCGCACACCACGCCGGCCATGCCCGCGCCCACCACCGCCACGTGCAGCGCCACAGAAGGTTTCAAACGCTGGGGTTTGGGGGGGCGTGCAGTGCTCATGGTGGGTCTCTTTTTTTTAATGGCGCAAGGCCGATGCGCATCACTGTATCAGCCCACGTCGTGTCGATCCAGTAGGGCGTGCCGCGTGTTGGGGTGTTCGAGCCGATCGAGCCACCAACGCAGCGCTTGACCCATGGGCGCGTTGGCCGCCGGGCGTCGCCAGGCGTAAGACACCGGCACTTGGCGCGTCCCACTGGCCATGGACTTGACCACCAATCGCCCCGCGTCGATGTGCGGCTGCGCCAAAGGCCAAGGCAAAAAACCCACACCCAAGCCGCGCAACTGCGCCTGCAGCTTGTGCTGCATCGATGGCACGGTCAGCACATCTTGGCCCAGCAAGAGGTTGTGCGTCACGCCGCGCCCGCGCTGCGTGCTGTCGGCCACCGCCACGGCGCGGTGCGCCCGCACGTCGGCGTCTTGCAGTGGGCCGCTGTGCTGCGCCAAGGGGTGGTGTGCTGCGACCGCGAACACCATGCGCAGCGTGCCCAGCGGCGCGGTTTGGATGTCGGCCATGGCAGCGTCGGTGGCCACGCCCAGCGCCAAATCGGCCGCGCCGCTTTGCAAGGCCTCCAAGGTGCCCGACAGGGTTTCGGCCCGCCAACGCAAGCGCGTGGGCGCGCCGGTTTGGTAAAAGTCTTGGCACAGGTCCAGTACCGCCGAAGGAGCCATCACTGCGTCCACGGCCACGGTCAGCTGCGCTTCCCAGCCCGTGGCCACGCGCTTGACGCGCTGCGCCAGCGCATCGATTTGGTCCAGCCACAGCGAGCCCGAGCGCAGCAACTCGGCCCCTGCTGGCGTGAGCACCGCGCGGCGCGAGCCCCGGTCGAACAGCAACACGTCCAGCGCGTCTTCGATTTGCCGCACGCGGTAGGTCAGCGCACTGGGCACCAAGCCCATTTGCCGCGCCGCGCCGGCCATGCTGCCGCACTGCGCCACGGCCATGAGCAAAGCCAGGTTGTCGGGCGACAGCGCCGAACGGGTGTCGAGTTGGGCCATGTCGGCTCCCTTTTAAGTTCAAATAAATTGAATGATGCCATCAATTTAAACGGCACTCAATCGAACAGTCACAACCCACAATAGACACAAGGCAACCCACAGGAGCAAGCAATGATCCACATCCGACGCAGCGAAGACCGAGGCCTGGCCGATCACGGCTGGCTGCACAGCCAACACTCTTTCTCGTTTGCCCACTACCACGACCCCGAGTGGATGGGCTGGGGCAACCTGCGCGTGATCAACGAAGACCACATCGCCCCTGGCACCGGCTTTGGCACCCACGGCCACCGCGACATGGAAATCATCAGCTACGTCTTGCAAGGCGAGCTGGCGCACAAAGACAGCATGGGCAACGTCAAAGGCATCCCGCCCGGCGACGTGCAGCGCATGAGCGCGGGCAGCGGCGTCATGCACAGCGAGTTCAACCACGCGCCCAACGACACCACGCATTTCCTGCAAATTTGGATTGAGCCCAATGTGCGCGGCATCGCGCCCAGCTACGAACAAAAAACCTTCAACACGGCCGAGAAGACCGGGCGCTTGCGCTTGGTCGCCTCGCCCGATGGCGCCCAGGGCTCGGTCACCATCCACGCCGACGCCGCGCTGTACGCCGGCTTGCTCGACGCCGATCACCGCGCAAAGGTCTCCATCGCCCCCGGGCGCAAAGCCTATGTGCACCTGGTGCGCGGCGCGCTCAAAGTCAACGGGCAAGCCCTGCGCACTGGGGACGCCGCTGTCATGGCTGACGAAACGCAGATCGAACTCAGCGAGGCCCAAGACGCCGAAGTGCTGGTGTTCGACTTGGCTGCCCACTGATTTTTTTAACCCGAGAACTTTCCCCATGAACCACGCACTCAACGCCCTTCAAAACCCTTTCTCCCTCTTGGCCCGTCTGCTGATGGTCGCTTTGTTCTTGCCCGCGGGCTTGAGCAAAATCGGCGGCTTTGAAGGCACCGTGGGCTACATCGCCTCCGTCGGTTTGCCCATGGCCAGCCTCGGCGCCGTCTTGGCCATTGCGGTCGAAGTGCTCGCGCCCTTGGCCTTGCTCGTGGGCTGGCGCACCCGCTGGGCCGCTTTGGTGTTGGCCGTCTTCACCTTGGTCGCGTCTGTGTTCTTCCACAACTTCTGGGCCATGCCCGCCGAGCAGCAGTTCATGCAACAGCTCATGTTCATGAAAAACCTCGGTGTGGTGGGGGGCTTGTTGGCCTTGGCCGCGTTTGGTGCCGGTGCCTGGTCGCTCGACGAGCGCCGCGCCGCGGCCGTCTGAGGCACACCCCATGTGCGGCCAAGAACTCCTCAAACGCCGGGTGGTGCACAGCGTGGTCGACATGCCGCTGCACCGCTTCGATTCGCGCACCTTCGCGCACCAGCTCCCGCCTTTGCCGCCGGGTCTGATCGACCCCTTCTTGGGCGTCGACGCGTTTGACATGCCGCACCACTTCTTCTTGCCGCACCCGCACGGCGGCATGAGCGCGGTCACGCTCTTGCTCGACGATTCGCCCGGCGGCGTCATCAACCGCGACTCGCACGGCGACCACAGCACCATCGCCCCCGGCGACCTGCACTGGACGCAAGCGGGCAGCGGCATCATCCACGAAGAAACGCCCAGCCACCCCGGCCAGTCGGCTCGCGGCTTGCAGATCTTTGTGAACATGGCGCGTGCGCGCAAACAAGACCCCGCCGCCGTCTTCAAAACCGATCGTGCTGCCATGCCCGTTTGGCAAGGCGAGGGCGCTCGGCTGAAGGTCGCGGCCGGCAACTACGCGGGGCTGAACGCGCCCATCAGCGCCGACGCCCGCTGGGCCACACCGGTCAACCTCTGGGCCATCGAGCTCGACGCACACGCCCGCATGGACTTGCGCGTCCCCGACAGCCACAACGCTTTTGCCATCGTCACGCACGGCTCGCTCAGCGTGGGCGACGATGCCGCTCAAGCCCCGCAAACCGTGCTCATGTCGCCGGCCCAAGTGGGCGCGCTGAGCGCTTCGGTGGTCAGCCTCCAAGCGGGCGAGGGCGGGGCCCAACTGGTTTGGTTCAGCGGTGCGCCGCTGCGCGAGCCGGTGGTGCCGCACGGCCCTTTTGTGGGCAACACCCGCGACGACATCGTGGCCTACATCAACGCCTTCCAATCGGGCGCCATGGGCGAACTGCCCGCCTCATTCACCCGTTAATTTGTTCATCCATCCTCTCAGGAGTTTTTTTCATGACCCAAGTCGCTGTTCTCTACCACTCCGGCTACGGCCACACCCAACGCGTGGCCCAATACGTGGCCGATGGCGCAGGGGCCGAGCTGATCGCCATCGACGCCGACGGCAACATCAGCGACGCCGACTGGGCCGCGCTGGACGCCGCCGACGCCATCATCTTCGGCTCGCCCACCTACATGGGCATGGCCTCGTGGCAGTTCAAGAAAATCGCCGACGCCTCGTCCAAGCGCTGGTTCTCCAGCACCTGGAAAGACAAAGTTGCCGCCGGCTTCACCATCTCGGCCAGCCCCAGCGGTGACAAGCTCTCCACCATCCAATACTTCATCACCCTGTCCATGCAACACGGCATGATCTGGGTCGGCCAACCCGCACTGAACGACGGCACCATCAACCGCATCGGCTCCAACTCCGGCCTGATGGCCCAAGTCGGCCCCACCAGCCCAGCCGCCGACATCCCCGAAGGCGATCTTGACACCGCCCGCCAGTACGGCCAACGCGTGGCGCAAGTCGCGAAGAAGCTGCGCGGTTGAGTGTGGTGGCGCGTTAACATGGCGCCATGAAACTGATCAACCTCGTTCCTTGGGCAGACTGGCTGGCGCTGGTCTGCTTTTTTGCTTTGTGGGTGGGTTATGCGTGGTTTGCCAAGTTTTGGGGTGGACGGCGACCGTCTTTGATTGGGACGACCAACCGCTACCGCACCTACTGGATGATGCAAGCCACGGCGCGCGACCCGCGCATGATCGACGGGCTGATCACCCAAACGCTGTCGCACACGCCATCGTTTTTTTCGTCCACGTCCATTCTGGTCATCGGTGGCTTGTTCGCGCTCTTGGGCACGACCGACAAGGCCACGGAGTTGATGAGCGAGATTCCCTTTGCACAAACCACCACGCTCATCGTCTTTGAGTTCAAGATCTTGGTCTTGGTGGGTATTTTTGTGTACGCATTCTTCCGCTTTTCTTGGTGCATGCGCTTGTACACCTTCGTGGCGCTGGTGATCGGTGCCATGCCGCCGCCCGAGGCGTTTGAGTCGGGGCAGGAAGACGCTCAGGTGCATGCCGAGCGCGCCGCGGCCATGGTGGGGGCGGCCGCCGAGACCTTCAACGATGGCCTGCGCGCCTACTATTTCTCATTTGCCGCGCTGGCTTGGTTCATTTCGCCCTTGTCCATGGTGCTGGCCACGCTGCTGGTGGTGGGCATTTTGTACAGCCGAGAATTCCGCTCCGAAGTGCTGCACATCCTCAAACGCTGAGCCCCCATTAAAATGGGTCGATATGTTTGTCCACCTGCGCCTGCACACCGAATTCTCCGTCGTTGACGGCACCAACCGCATCGACGATACGGTGGCTGTGGCGGCCAAAGACGGCCAGCCCGCCTTGGCCATCACCGACCTGAACAACCTGTTTGGCGCGGTCAAGTTCTACAAGGCCGCTCGGGGCGAAGGCGTCAAGCCCATCTTGGGTGTTGAGGTGTTGCTCCATGGCTTGGGTGACGAAGATACCCCCATGCCCGGCCCCGGCGTGCAAGCCCCGCCCGTGCCGCGCGTGTTGCTGCTGGTGCAAGACTGGGCCGGCTACCTCAACCTGTGTGAAATCTTGGCCCGAGCTTGGACGACCAACGTTCACCGCGACACGGCGGTTGTCAAATGGGTCTGGTTGCAGGAGCTCAACAGCGGCCTGATCCTGCTGTCGGGCGCGCACAGCGGCCCCGTGGGCCAAGCGCTCTTGGCCGAACAGCCCCAACGCGCCACCGACGCGGCGCTGCAAATCGCCAGCGTGTTCACGCACCGCTTTTATCTGGAAATTCAGCGCGCCGGGCGCCTCGACGACGAGCGCCACATCAAAGCCACCATCCCGCTGGCCGCCCGGTTGGGCTTGCCTGTGGTCGCCACACACCCGGTGCAGTTCACCGAGCCGGACGACTACGAATCTCACGAAGCCCGCGTGTGCATCTCGGACGGCGACATCCTGAGCAACAACCGCCGCGTGCGCCGCTTCACCCGCGAGCAATACTTCAAAAGCAGTGAGCAGATGCAGGCCCTGTTCGCCGACATCCCCTCGGCCATCGCCAACACCTTGGAGATCGCCAAGCGCTGCAGCATCAAGCTCACTTTGGGCAAGCCGCAACTGCCCAACTTCCCTATACCGCCCGTCAACGGCGTGGTGATGTCGGTGGAGGACTACTTCCGACACGTCTCGCACGAAGGCCTCAACGATCGTTTGCTGCACCTCTACCCCGACGAGGCCCAGCGCGAAGCGCAGCGCCCGCGCTACGTCGAGCGTCTGGAGTTTGAGCTGCTGACCATCCTCAACATGGGATTCCCCGGTTACTTCTTGATCGTGGGTGACTTCATCCAATGGGCCAAGAACAACGGTTGCCCCGTCGGCCCCGGTCGCGGCTCCGGTGCGGGCTCGCTGGTGGCTTATGCGCTCAAGATCACCGACCTCGACCCATTGCAATACAACCTGCTGTTCGAGCGCTTCTTGAACCCCGAACGCGTCTCGATGCCCGACTTCGACATCGACTTTTGCCAGACCAACCGCGACCGCGTGATTGACT